>VAYM01000116.1:35214-59479 GCA_005884945.1 Actinomycetota bacterium
CGCCGTCGCGGGCGTCGAGCCGACCGTCAAGCATCCGAACGACGTGCTGATCGGCGGGAGAAAGGTCGCCGGCGTGCTCGCGGAGTCGAGCGACGGCCGTGTCCGACTCGGGATCGGCGTGAATGCGAACCAGATGAAGGACGAGTTGCCGAGCGACCTCGAGATGCCTGCGACGTCCTTGCGGATGGAGACCGGCGGAGCCGTCGACCGCGCCGAGCTGCTCGCCGCGATCCTCGCGGAGCTGGAGCGCGCCTACGACGCGTGGGTCAGCGAGACCGGAGCGTCCGGCTGACGTTCCCGGCCGCGTCCTCGGCGTAGATCGTGTAGGCGCGCGGCGACGAGGGCAACGCGAAGCTGAAGAGTCCCGCCTGGTAGGTGCGCGCGTAGACACGTCCGCGCGCAGTGAGCCGGACGACGGCGCGCTCGCTCAGCCGGAACAGGCGACGCCGGAACGAGATCACGCGCAAGATGGGTGCGACGGTGTCGACACGGAAGAAGGCCGAGTGCGAGGTCGTCCCGAGATCGGTCGTGACCGTGACGACACCCGCGTAGGTCCCGTCCCGGACGCGGCCCTGCTCCGCGACCCCGTCCCACGTCACGCTCTGGTCGCCCGCAGGATCGTCTGCGATCGCAACCGGCGTGACGATCCGGCCCGATTGCTTCACGTCGACACGCACGTGCGCCGGACGCGCGAGACGGAACGCGAGCGTCACGGTGTCTCTGCGACCGTCGCCGTTCGGCGAGAACGCGCGCGGCGACGCGCTCAAATTCGAAAACGTGCGGTCGACGACTAGCGGCAACGAGACGCTCACGCTCTTCACGCCGTTCGTCGCGGTGAGATCGATCGCGTAGCGACCGTCCGCGACGCCGTCCGCGGCGAACGAGAACGTGTGCTTACCGGCCGTTCGCTGCGCGCTGAACAGCGTCGAAAGATGGTTGCCTCCGGCATCGAGCAACGTGGCCGTCACGGTCGCCGGCGCCGTGAGCGTGTACGCGACCGTGGCCCGATCGTCGACCCCGTCGCCGTTCGGCGAAATCGTCCGCGGCTTCGCGCTCGTCGCCTTGAGTGCGAGCGTCGCCGGAGCGGCGCCGACGAATCCTGTCGCCGGGCGCACGTCGTCACCCGCCGAGATCGTCCACCCGTAGCGACCCGGCGCAGCGGCCGACGAGTCCCACGTCCAGTCGACGTCGGTCCCGGATCCTGAGCCCGAGGCAACCGGGACGCCAAGGGAATCGGTGACGGTCACGGTCCACTGGAGGTCCGCCGCCAGCGTCGCCCGAAACTCGATCGGCCCACCGAGCTGACCTGTAGCGGACGGCCCGTAGAGCTTCGGCAGTCCGATCGCGGCCGTCGCTGACGCGATCGCCCCGAGGCGTGCGTAGAGCGCGTTCCCGGGACACGTCGTGGGACCGGTGTCCCGATGCCCGGACACGGCGCGCAGAAGGACCGGAACGCCGGCCGGATACTTCGGGTTACCGCCCGACGTGACCATCAGCTTCGACAGCGGATCGACGTGCGCAACGTCGAGCCGCCACGCGAGCAGGTTCTCGAGCGCCGTCTGTGCCACCGCGGGCGGAGCGGCCGACGTATACGTGCCGATCAAGGCGACGCCGAACGAGCCGGTGTTGAACCCCTCGGCGTGTGCGCCGATCACGTTCTTCTCGATGCCGCCGTACCGACCCTCGAAGACCTGGCCGTACTTGTCGACGAGGAAGTTGTAGCCGATGTCGTTCCAGCCGTTTCCCTTCACGTGGTAGATCTCGATGCCGCGGACGATCGCCGCGGACTGCGTGCGCGTGTAGCTGTTCGTTCCGGCCGTGTGGTGCACGACCGCGAACCGAACGGCGTCTGCGTATCGCGGCGGCGCACGACGGATCTCGCTCCACACGAAGTAGGCGCGCAGTCGGGTGACGCGCCCGCGAAGTCGATAGGCAATCCCGTCCGACGTCCCGGTCCAGTAGGGGTTGCCGATGCGCCAGCCAGGTTGCGCGGGATGGTCGGGGCCGTCCTCGGCCTCGGGGGCAGCCGGATGCCACGGACTCCAGTCTCCGTTCGCCGACCGCGTGCGAAAGTCGACCGAGCCGGCCCCGCGCCAGTGCAAACCGACCATGTCGAACCGCGGCGTGCCGCTGGACTGAAGCGCACGCGCGCCCTGGAGCGGAACGTCGCGCGCAACGATCGACGTCGCTCCCTGCGCGACGGCGGGACTCAAGAACAGTGCAGCGGCAACGGCGGCGAGCAGTCTCATGAGCACGAGGACCCACCCCAGGGTGCCAACGTGCGGCTTCGCGCTCAAGGCTTCTCGACCTGCCCTGATAGAATTTTTACGAGTGAAGAACGCCTGTTTGCGGGCACTTTTGCTCGTCGGAGCGGTCTTCGCGTTCGCTTCGTCCGCCTCTGCGGCGACCCCGCGCGTTCTCGCGATCCACTTCGACCACGATCTCGAGGTGAACCCGGTCACGCAGGGGTACGTGAACCACCAGCTCGACGAGGCGCAGAAAGGCGGCTACGACGCCGCGGTGATCCTGCTCGACACGCCCGGCGGCCTCTCGTCGTCGATGCGCTCGATCTACCAGAAAGAGCTCGCACTGAAGATCCCGGTGATCGTCTACGTCTCGCCGAACGGCGCGCGTGCCGCCTCCGCCGGCGTCTGGATCGCCGAAGCCGCCGACGTCCTCGCCATGGCGCCGGAGACGAACATCGGCTCCTCCACGCCGATCGACTCGGCCGGAGGCGACATCAAGGGCGCGCTCGGCCGGAAGATCCGAAACGACGCGGTCGCCTCGCTGAAGGCGCTACTCGTGCATCACGGCCGAAACCCTGCGTTCGCTCGACAGGCCGTGATCAAGGCGACGAACCTGACGGCCGACGACGCGCAGAAGCAGCACGTGATCGACCGCATCGCACCGACGTTGCCTGCGCTGCTGAAGCAGCTCGACGGCTACAAGACCGTCCCGAAAGGCTACGTCCTCCACCTAGCCGGAGCGGACGTCAAAGAGGTGCACCCCGGTTTCTTCACGCGCCTGCTGAACACGCTCATCGACCCGAACATCATCTCGCTGCTGTTCCTCGCGGGGCTCGCGGGAATCGGCTACGAGATCTTCCACCCCGGCGTCGTCTTGCCCGGGGCGCTCGGCGCCGTCTCACTCGTGACCGCGCTCTTCGGCTTCTCCGTCCTCCCTGTCAGCTGGGCCGGCCTGATGCTCGTGCTGCTCGGAGTCGCGCTGCTCGTGATCGACCTGCACGTCGTCAGCCACGGCGCCCTCACGGTCGCAGGCCTCATCTGCCTGGCCGTCGGCTCGTTCATGCTCTTCCACAACGCGCCGGCGCCCTACCACACGTCGAAGCCGCTCGTGATCGGCATCGCGGTCGGGCTCGGGGCGCTCTGGGCGTTCGCGGTCGGAAAGGCGTGGCAGGTGCGGGGAAGGCCGGTGAGCGTCGGCCCGCAGACGATCGCCGGCGCCCTCGGCGAGGTGCGTCGCGACGGACTCGTCTTCGTGAACGGCGAGCTCTGGCAGGCGAAGACCCCGGACGGCGAGCGGCTGACGCCCGGCGAGCGCGTGCGCGTCGAGTCGCTGGAAGGCCTCGTTCTGACGGTTAAGCCCGTTTAGGATCAGCAGCACATGGGCGCCGCGCTGATCATCGTCGCGATCCTGCTGGTGCTGCTCGTCCTGTTCCTGATCTCGGCGATCAAGGTTGCGCGCGAGTACGAACGCGGGATCATCTTCCGCCTCGGACGGCTGCTTCCGAATCCGAAGGGCCCCGGCCTCTTCCTGCTGATCCCGATCGTCGACCGGATGGTCAAGGTCGACCTGCGCACGATCACGCTCAACATCCCGCCGCAGGAAGTGATCACCAAGGACAACGTGCCCGTGCGCGTCAACGCGGTCGCGTACTTCCGCATCGTGGCGCCGAAGGACGCGATCGTGCAGGTCGAGAACTTCATGGTCGCGACGTCGCAGATCGCACAGACGACGCTGCGCTCCGTCCTCGGCCAGCACCAGCTCGACGAGCTGCTGTCCGAGCGCGAGAAGATCAACGCGATCCTGCAGGAGATCATCGACGAGGCGACCGGCCCGTGGGGCATCAAGGTCTCGATCGTCGAGGTGAAGGACGTCGAGATCCCCGGCGGCATGCAACGCGCGATGGCGCGTCAGGCCGAGGCCGAGCGCGAGCGCCGCGCAAAGGTGATCAACGCGGAAGGCGAGTACCAGGCGAGCGAGCGCTTGAAGGACGCGGCCAACGTGATCGAGGAGCATCCCGTCGCATTGCAGTTGCGGTACCTGCAGACACTGCTCGAGCTCGGCTCGTCGCAGTCGACGACGATCGTGTTCCCCGCGCCGATCGACCTGATCAAACCGTTCATCGAGCGAGCTGACGGATCTAAGAGTTGACGAACTGACCGGCCGGCGGGTCGCGATCGCACCCGCACGCGCAGGACGGCCGGGCGCTGCACGCCTGACGGTCGAGCCGCCGACCGCCGAAGAGCTGGCTTCTTGTCCGTTCTGCGCCGGACACGAGGATATGACGCCTCCGCAGACGCTCGTCCTTCCCGAAGAGGGCGACTGGCGCATCCGCGTCGTGCCGAATCTCTATCCGGCGCTCGACCGGCAGGAGGTCGTCGTGCAGTCGCGCGCGCACGTTCGCTCCCTCGCCGATCTCGACGACGACCAGCTCGACGTCGTCGCGGAGGCGTGGCGGCGCCGGCGAGCAGACGAGCCCGGCGGCTACCTCATGGCCGTCGTCAACGAAGGACGACAGGCAGGGGCAAGCCTTCCGCACACGCACTCGCAGCTCGCCTGGCTACCGGCGCCACCGCCGCCCGAGCCCCCGCGTGACGGTGAGACGATCGCCGAACGAGACGGGCTCGTCGCCTGGTGTCCGCGCGTGTCCCGACTCCCCTACGAGGCGGCGGTCGCCCCCACGGCGAGCGAACCGGACGGCTTCGCCAGCGACCTGCTCGGGGCCGCGCTCCGGCTGCTCGCCGACCTCGTCCGGCGGCTGCACGGGATCGCAGGCGCGGTTCCCCTGAACGCGTGGCTCCACAACCACGAGTCGGGTTGGCGCCTCGTCCTCCTGCCGCGTCTCTCGACGATCGCCGCGCTCGAGCTCGGCGCGGGCCTCTGGATCAACACGGTCGCGCCCGAGGAGGCCGCGACTGCCCTCAGAGGCGCCTAGGCGCCGTCGACCGCGGCGGCCTTCTGCTCGCGGAACCGGCGTGCCGCGTCGATCGCGGCTCCCAGGTTCAGGCCCTTGTCCTTCGCCTGCTTGATCAGCATGACCGTCTCGAGGGCGTCGATGTCGTAGATGCGCTGTTTCTTCCCCTTCGTAGGGATCTGGGCCTTGTTCGTCCAGTAGTCGAGCTGCATCTTCGAGATGCCCGCGATCTGACAGACCTGCCCGAGGTAGAGCTCGACCTTCTCGAGATGCTCGGCGAGGTCGATCGGCTCGAGGAGATCCACCTGTCTGCTGACTGCCATCGGCTGCACCTGGTCTTTCTTCGGGTAGCTAGGAACCCCTGATTGCAAGGTATACAGGTCCCGGCTGATAGCGAGAAGAGGTCTGTTTGAAATCTCCCCCTTTCGAGTGAGCTCTGAGCGGGAGATTCGTGGCGCGGGTTTAGGTCTCAGCCGCTGGCTCGGCGCCGTTCTGAGCGCCGTTCTTCTCGTCAGCTGCCTCGACGACAGGCGCGATGCTCGAGACCTGCTCGCCCTCGCGAAGCCGCATCACGATCACGCCCTGGGTCGAGCGTCCCGACCGCTTGATGTCGTCGACCGCCATCCGGATCACGGTGCCGCCCGTCGAGATGAGCATCACCTGATATCCGTCCCGGACGACACGTGAGCCGGCGAGCTTGCCCTTCGTCTCGGTCAACTGCACGGTCTTGACGCCCATGCCGCCGCGACCCTTGACCGGATACTCGCGAACGAGCGTGCGCTTTCCGAATCCGTTCTCGGTCACGACCAACACGTCCGCGTCGTCGTGCGCGACGTTGACCGCGATCACCTCGTCGTCGCCGCGCAACCGCATTCCCTGCACGCCCGATGCGTCGCGTCCCATCGGGCGCACGTCGGTCTCGTGGAACCGGATCGCCTGCCCCTTCCGCGAGACCATGAGGATGTCGTCCTTCCCCGAAGCGTGCCGGACGCCGACGAGCTCGTCCCCCTCGCGCATCTTGATCGCGATGATCCCGTCCGCGCGAAGCGGCGTGTTGTAAGCAACGAGCCTCGTCTTCTTGACGACGCCGTTCTTCGTCGCGAACACGAGGTACTCCGCCTCCTCGAAGTCGCGCGTCTGAATCACCGCACGCACCTGCTCGCTCTGCCGGAAGGGGAGCAGGTTCTGAATCGCGCGGCCCTTCGACTGACGCGAGCCGAGCGGCAGCTCGTGCACCTTCAGCCGGTAGACCTTCCCGACGTTCGTGAAGAAGAGGATGTAGTCGTGCGTCGAGGCGACGAAGAGGTGCTCGATGTAGTCCTCGTCCTTCAGCTCCATCCCCATCACGCCGATGCCGCCACGCCGCTGCTCCCGGTAGGTCGAAACCGGTAGGCGCTTGATGTAGTTCGAGCGGGTGATCGCGATCACCATGTCCTCTTCCGCAATCAGATCCTCGAGCTCGAGCTCGCCCTCGGCCGCGACGATCTCCGTCCGTGTCTCGTCGCCGAGAATCGCGCGCAGCTCTGCGATGCGCTCCTGCTTGTCGCGGAACTCCTCCTCGACCGCCCTCCGCTCGAGGCCGGTCAGCGCGCGCAGCCGCAGATCGAGGATCGCCTGCGCCTGGATCTCGGAGAGCTCGAACCGCGACATCAGCGCCTCGCGCGCCGCGTCCGCGTCGTCGGCGCTACGAATCAGCTGGATGACTTCGTCGAGGTTGTCGAGCGCGATCAGGTATCCCTCGAGCACGTGGACGCGCTTCTCGTGCTGGCGCAGCTCGTGTTTCAGACGCCGCGTGACGACGGTGCGCTGGTGCTGGAGGTAGTGGAAGAGGAGATCGCGTAGGCCGAGCGTGCGCGGCACTCCGTCGACCAGGGCGACCGCGTTGTAGCCGAAGGTGGTCTGCAGCGACGTGTGCTTGTAGAGCTTGTTCAGCGCCACCTGCGGCACGACGTCGCGCTTCAGGTGGATCTCGATCCGCATGCCCGACTTGTCCGAGAGGTCCTTGAGGTCCGCAACCTCCTTGAGCACGTCGTCCTTCACGAGATCGGCGATCTTCGCGATCACGCCTTCGTCGCCACCCTTGCGCACGCCATACGGAAGCTCGGTGACGACGATCGCGGTCCGGCCGCCTCGCAGCTCCTCGATGTGGGCGCGGGCGCGCATGACGATGCGCCCACGGCCGGACCGATAGGCCTCGCGGATCCCCTCGCGGCCGAGGATGATTCCGGCGGTCGGGAAGTCGGGTCCCTTGACGTGCTTCATCAGCCGTTCGACGTCGATCGCCGGGTCGTCGATCATCGCGACCAGCGCATCGATCGTCTCGCCGAGGTGGTGCGGAGGAATGTTCGTGGCCATCCCGACGGCGATCCCGGAGGAGCCGTTGACGAGCAGGTTCGGGAAGCGAGCAGGGAGGACGAGCGGCTCGCGGCGCGACTCGTCGTAGTTCGGCCCGAAGTCGACCGTGTCGCTGTCGATGTCGCGCAACATCTCCGTCGCGATGCGCGAAAGGCGGCATTCGGTGTAGCGCATCGCAGCGGCCGGGTAGCCGTCGATGTTGCCGAAGTTGCCCTGGCCGTCCACGAGCCGATAGCGCATCGAGAACGGCTGGGCGAGGCGTACGAGCGTGTCGTAGATCGCCGCGTCGCTGTGCGGGTGGTAAGAGCCCATCACGTCCCCGACGATGCGCGCGCACTTCTTGTAGGGCCTCGTCGGCTGCATGCCGGCCTCGTGCATCCCGTAGAGGACGCGGCGATGCACCGGTTTGAGCCCATCGCGCACGTCGGGGAGCGCGCGCGCGACGATCACGCTCATGGCGTAGTCGAGGAAGCTCGAGCGCATCTCCTGCTCGAGCTCGCGCGTCTCGATGCGGCCGGGGCCTAGTGCTCCAGTATCAAGCTCTGACATTCGTCACCTAGACGTCGAGGAAGCGGACGTCCTTCGCGTTCTGCTCGATGAAGTCGCGGCGCGGCTCGACCTGGTCGCCCATGAGCATGGAGAAGATCAGGTCCGCGGCAGCGGCGTCCTCGACCTCCACGCGGATGAGCATCCGCGTTGCCGGATCCATCGTCGTCTTCTCGAGATCCACGGCATCCATCTCGCCGAGCCCCTTGAAGCGCGAGACCTGCATGCCTTCCTTCGCAAGATCGAGCGCCTCGTGCCGCAGACCGCCGAAG
Organism: Actinomycetota bacterium; assembly: GCA_005884945.1. GTDB lineage: Bacteria > Actinomycetota > Thermoleophilia > Gaiellales > Gaiellaceae > 3-1-20CM-4-69-9. The sequence goes on from VAYM01000116.1 coordinate 43,546, forward strand.
GTCTCGACGCGACGAGTCTTCTTGCCGAAGGTGATCGTGAACGGCGGCGCGCCGACGATCTCGACCAGCCGCGCGTACGTCTTCTTCAAGTGCTCGTAGACAGGAGACGCGAACAGAGTGGCCGGCACGGTGACATGCGTCGCCGCGCTCGTCTCGCGCTCGATGATCTTCGCCTTGAAGGAGTCTGCGACAGCCTCCACGACGGAGACGTCGTACCCATTCGGGTCAAGCGCGCCCAGCGCCTCCTTCACGTCCGAGACGCCGCTCGCCGCAGTCTCGACGAGGCGGTGCGTGACCGCGAAGTCCGCCGGGCCGGGCCCGAAGTCGGCGCCGAGCCGCGACAGCCAGCCCTCGAATTCCGTGAGGGCGCGGGAGAAACGGTGCCACCGGGCCTCGGTGAGCTTCCACTCCGTACCGGCGCGATCGTGGACACCCATGTCCTTGATCCGCTCGCGCACGAGGATCTCCTCGAACTGCGCTTCCTTCTCGACGTACTGCTCGCTCTGCCCGAGCTTGACGCGGTAGAGGGGCGGCACAGCGATGTAGACGTGCCCGCGTTCGACGAGCTCCTGCATCTGCCGGTAGAGGAACGTCAGGATCAAGGTGCGGATGTGCGACCCGTCGACGTCGGCGTCCGTCATCACGATCACGCGGTGGTACCGCAGCTTCGAGATGTCGAACTCGTCGCCGATGCCGGTCCCGATCGCGGTGATCATGGCCTGGATCTCGAGGTTCGAGAGCACCTTGTTGATCCGGTTCTTCTCCGAGTTGATCACCTTGCCGCGCAGCGGCAGGATCGCCTGGAACAGCCGGTCGCGCGCGTCGACGGCCGAGCCGCCGGCGGAGTTGCCCTCGACGAGGAAGAGCTCCGCAGCTTCGGGATCGTTGATCTGGCAGTCGGCAAGCTTGCCGGGCAGCGACGAGCTTTCGAGTGCGCTCTTGCGCCGCGTCAGCTCGCGTGCCTTCCGCGCTGCCTGCCGGGCTCGCGAGGCGGCGATCGCCTTCTCGATGATGCGCTTCGCCTCGGTGGGGTTTTCCTCGAGGAACTGGCCGAGCTTCTCGTTGACGGTCTGCTCGACGAGACCGCGCACGCCGGGGTTGCCGAGCTTCGTCTTCGTCTGCCCCTCGAACTGCGGGTCGCGCAGCTTCACGGAGATGACGGCGGCAAGCCCTTCGCGCACGTCCTCGCCGTCGAGGTTCTCCTCCTTCTCCTTCAGCAGGCTGAACTGGCGCGCGTAGCGATTGAGCGTCCCGGTAAGCGCGGCCTTGAACCCGGAGAGGTGGGTTCCGCCCTCGTGCGTGTTGATGTTGTTCGCGAACGTGTAGACCGAGTCCTGATACGACGCGTTCCACTGCATCGCAACCTCGACCTGGCCCTGGTCGCTCTCGCCCTCGAAGTACACGATCCGCTTGTGGATCGGATCCTTCGTCGAGTTCACGTGCGCGACGAAATCGCGGATCCCACCTTCGTAGTGGAACTCGACGGTCTCCCCGCCGGCGCGCTCGTCCGTGAGGACGATGTGAAGCGCGCGCGTGAGGAACGCCGTCTCGCGCAGTCGCTGGGTCAGCGTCTCCGCCGACAGTTCGAGCTCCTCGAAGACCTCCGCGTCGGGAAGGAACGAGATCGTCGTGCCGGTGTCGCCCTTGCCCTCGGTCTCGCCGACGACCGCCATGTCGGCCGTGGGTACACCGCGCGTGAATTCCTGCCGGTAGATCTTTCCGCCGCGCCGGACCTCTGCGACCAGCCGTTCAGACAAGGCGTTGACGACGGAAACACCGACACCGTGCAGCCCACCCGAGACCTTGTAGCCCTCGCCGCCGAACTTGCCGCCGGCGTGGAGCTTCGTCAACACAACCGTCAGGGCCGGCATGCCCTGGTCTTCCATCACGTCGACCGGGATCCCCGAACCGTAGTCCCGGACGGTCACGGAGTTGTCCGGATGGAGCGTCACCTCGACCTTGTCGTTCCGGCCCGCCAGCGCCTCGTCGACGCTGTTGTCGACGACCTCGTAGACGAGGTGGTGGAGGCCCCGAGGGCCCGTCGAGCCGATGTACATGCCCGGGCGAAGCCGGACAGGCTCGAGCCCTTCGAGGACCGTGATGTCCTTGGCGGTGTACGTTGCCTCACTCATAGAAAAAGCCCTGGAAACCGGGCGCTTCCGGGCACCTCGAATGGTACCAGAACAAGCGGTCGGAATCCCGCCTGGCAAGCGACATTGCGGCCGTTTTTGCGACGACTTTGCGAAGGTTCTCGTCCTCGATCTCAGCCGCGAGTTCCGCCCCCTTCAGCTCGTGTTCCTCGGTTGGCTCCACGTGCATCCCAATGACCTCTTCGGGCACGTTTCGCGATGGTTCCGGAAGCGGTCCCACGGCGAACCGGAAACGCGGCGGCGCAAGCTCGCCCAGCGCCTTCCCGACGCGGTCCGCGAGCTGGCCGAGCTCGAACGCCCAGGCCGACGAGCTCGTGTGGACGTGGAGCGTGCCGTCACGTCCGATCCGCGCGGGCCAGGCATTCCGCGCGATCTCCGGCCCGACGGCGCCGGGCCACGCATCGACGAGCGGCGCCAACGCGCTGACCTCACGGAAGCGTCCCAGCTCGCGTGCAACGTCGTCTCCCACGCGTCTCATCAGGCGGCTCGCACCGTTCCCGGCGAAACCTGGAGGAGCTGCGACGGCTCGGCGGGAAGTGCGGAAGCCGTCGTCGACGTGATCAGCGTCTGGCCGGTTGCCGCGACCCGACCCGCAAGCGCGCGGCGACGCTCGGGGTCGAGCTCGGACAGCACGTCGTCGAGGAGAAGGAGCGGCGCGTAACCGCGGCGATCGGCGATCAGCTGCGCTTCCGCGAGGAGGAGCGCCAGGACGGTCAGCCGCTGCTCGCCCTGCGAGCCGAACTGGCGCAGGTCTCGCGTCCCGCTCAGCAACTGCACGTCGTCGAGATGCGGCCCGAGGCCGGTCGTCCCGCGATCGAGGTCGCGCTCGATCGACGCCTCGAGATCGGGGACGCTCGGCGGCTTGCCGTCGTACACGAGACGTGCTGCCGGTAGACCGAGCTCGTCGGCGCGCTCTGCGAAGCCCGAGGCGAGTAGCGCGATCACTTCCATTCGCGCCTCGACGAGCGAACGTCCGAGCTCGGCCACACGCTCTGTCCACGGCGACAGCGCATCGCGACTCGAGTAGCCGGCAGCGATTCGGCGAAGCGCCGCATTCCGTTGCACGACGGCGGCCGCGTACTCGGCGGCCAGCGGAGCGCGGGGGGGACTCAGTCGCCCAAGAACGCGGTCGAAGTAGGCGCGCCGCACAGCCGGCCCCCCCTTGACGACGGCGAGCCGGTCGGGCGTGAAGACGAGCACCGCGAGCTCGGTTCGCAGCTGCTCCGCGGCAGTGAGCGAAGCTCCGTTGATCTTTGCGCGCTTTCCCTCACCTGGTTGAACCGTCACCTCGAGGTGCATGCGCGACGCGCCACGCGTGCCCGCGAGCGCAACGCGGCCCGCGCTCTCTCCGAATCGCACGATCTGTGCATCGGTGCGCGTCCGCGGCGAGAAGCCCTGCGTTCCGACATGGACTGCCTCGAGGAGGTTCGTCTTACCCGCGCCGTTTGCTCCGGTGACGAGCACGAGCCCCGGCTCGAGCGCAAGCTCGAGGCGCGCGTACGAGCGGATGTTGCGAAGCAAGACCGTCTCGACGATCAGTGCCTAGCCGGCAAGCCTGATCGGCATGATCAGGTACCAGAAGTCGTCGCCCTCGGCGGTGATCAGGCCCGGTCGCAGCGGCGAGATCAGACGCAGTTGGATCTCGTCTGTCGTCACCGACTCGATCCCCTCGCGCAGGAACTCCGCGTTGAACCCGATCTCGAGCGGCTCGCCGGAGAACTGCACCGGCATCGACTCGCGCGACTCGCCGATGTCTTGCGTTTGCGCCGACACCGTCAGCTCGCCTTCCGCAAAGCGAAGCCGCAACGGCGAGTTGCGCTGCGCCATGACGGCGACGCGGCGGACGACGTCGAGAAGCTCCGCACGCTGGATCGGGACGTCGTGCTCGAAGGACTCCGGCAGAAGCTGCTTGTAGTTCGGAAACTGTCCGTCGATCCGGCGCGTGGCCAGCCAGACGTCGTCCGCTGTGAACACGACCTGGTTCTCGTGCACGCCGAGCTCCACGGTCTCGGCCGACTGCGCGATGCGTCCGAGCTCTATGAGAGCGCGCGCAGGGATGATCGCCTCGAGCTCCGGCACGTCGCCGGTGAGCGGCGTCTCCTTCACCGACAGGCGGTACGAGTCGGTCGCCGCCATTACGAGCTTTCCTTGCTCGAAGCGGACGAGGATCCCGGTAAGGACGGGCCGCGACTCGTCGCGAGAGGCCGAGCGCGCGACGCGAGCCACGGTCTCGAGCAGCACGGCGCGATCAACGGTGAATGTCCCGACCGTGTCGAGGTCGGGCAAACGCGGAAAGTCCTCCGCCGCGTACGTGTGGAGCGACGCGTGCGACGCTCCCGACGTCACGTGAACGACCCCTTCCTCGGGGCGGTACTCCAACGTCACCTCGTCGGCCGGCAGCAGCCGTACGAGATCGACGAGCAAGCGCCCGGGCACCACGACGGCGCCCTCGCCTTCGACCTGCGCCTCGAGCGACGACCGAAGCGACAGCTCCATGTCCGTCGCGGCTACGTGGAGTCGGCTTCCTTCCGCGCGTAGCAGCACCCCCGACAGGATCTGGACAGTCGCACGCGTCGAGACGGCGCGCGAGACGATCCCGAGCTTGTGCGTGAGCTCTTGTTGCTGACAGACGATCTTCATCCCCGTCCCCGTGCCGACTATGGTGTTGCTTTCAATCATTTAGAAAACCTCGTGGTAGTCGTAGGGGTTGTGGGACCGGGGACAACCCGCCGGCTTGCCTTGCGCAAGCCATTCTCGCAGGGGATGCAGACGGGGGAGAACGAGGCGGGACCAACAGGGAAGGCCACTCAGCGGACCTGCTTCACACGTGCGGTCAATTCCTGCACAAGGTTGTAGACAGACCTGTCCTCACGGATCAGGCGGGCGATCTTGGATGTCGCGTGGATGACGGTCGTGTGGTCGCGACCTCCGAACTCCTTGCCGATTTTCGGAAGCGAGGAGTCGGTGAGCTCGCGCGAGAGGTACATCGCGACCTGACGTGGGTAGACGATGTTCTGGGAGCGCTTGTCGCCGCACAACTCGTCCATCGTGAGCTGGAAACGGTCCGAGACGAGCTCTTGGATCCGGCGGATCGAGACCTCGGCAGCCTCGCCCTGCGGGAAGACGTCCTTGAGGACGTCCTCGGCGAGCTCCACCGAGAGCGACCGGCCGGTCAGGGACGAAAACGCGACCACGCGGGTGAGGGCGCCCTCGAGCTCGCGGATGTTCGTCGAGATGCGGGAGGCGATGAAGGACAGGACCTGCGGATCGGGGACGTGGATCCCGTCGGTCTTCGTCTTCTTGCGGAGGATCGCGATTCGCGTCTCGAGATCCGGCGGCTGGATGTCCGTGATCAGCCCCCATTCGAATCGCGAGCGCAGGCGCTCCTCGAGCGTCGCGATGTCGCGCGGCGGTCGGTCGCTGGACATGACGATCTGGGACCCGGCCTCGTAGAGCGAGTTGAAGGTGTGAAAGAACTCCTCCTGGATCCGCTCCTTGTGCTCGAAGAACTGCACGTCGTCGACGAGCAGCAGGTCGTAGGTGCGGTAGCGCTGCTTGAAACCCTCGATCCGCTTGTCGCGCAGCGAGTTGATGAAGTCGTTCATGAACGTCTCGCTCGTGACGTAGCGGACGGAGAGCTCGCTCGAGTGCTCAGCGACGTACTGCGCGATCGCCTGCATCAGGTGCGTCTTCCCGAGCCCGGTGCCGCCGTAGATGAACAGCGGGTTGTAGGCCTGGGCCGGCGCCTCGGCGACCGCGAGCGCGGCCGCGTGGGCAAAGCGGTTCGACGAGCCGATCACGAACAGGTCGAACGTGTACTTCGGATTCATGCCCACGTCGGCGCCGGAGGGTCGGCGCGGCGGCTCGCTCCGCGCGGGGGCCTCGGGCGCCACCCGTTCGCTCACCGTCAATCCGACCCGGCGCTCGTGGCCGGTGACGTCGCGGACGGCCGCGCCGATGAGCCCGAGGAAATGGCCCTCGATCCACTCGCGCGTGAAGTCGTTCGGAACGCCGAGAACGAACGCGTCGTCGGTCAACTCGCGCCCCTCGGCTTCGGCGAACCACGTGCGGTACGTCGTCTCGTTGAGAGCCCCCTTGAGCCGACCGGCAACCTCGTTCCACAGGGTCTCCGCAGTCAGCTCGATTGGGCGCTCCACGCCGCTCGTACCACTCCTCTCGGGTCGCGGGAGGCGCGAGCTTAGCAGCATCTCCAAACGGCGACAACGCGTGGAAACTGGGGATGAAAAAGGGCGGGTTTGCAGGGTCTTCTTCAGTTCCACACACCTCTCCACACCTGTGGACGACGCATGTCGGAACGCCGCATTCCATCGCTGTTGCAGCACCTTCCGGTGTGGAGAACTCTGTGCACGATCACTCGGGTAGACTGGCTCCGCAGCGTCCCCTTTTGGGGTGATCTTTCTTCTCTCCTCGTCTTCGTGAAGCGGACTTACCAGCCAAACGTGCGCCGGCGGAAGCGTCGCCACGGCTTCCGCGCGCGGATGTCGTCGCGTGCCGGGCAGGCGATCCTGAAGCGCCGTCGCGCGAAGGGCCGGAAGCGGCTGTCCGCGTAGGCTTTCAGGGGTTGTGGTCAATTTGTGCGTCTCGACCGGTCATTTCAGACGGACGCATGGGCAGAGCCCACGCGTCCTGACGGCGGCGCCGCAAGCGTCGCCTTAGCGGTGCACAAGCGGAATCGCCTGTCTCGCTCGCGGGACTTCGACGCCGTCTACCGCCAGGGCCGCTCGACGTCGACGCGGTTCCTGGTCCTCTACTGGTTCGAGCGCAAGGACGAGCCCGGCGACCCGCGGCTCGGACTCGCCGTCCCGCGCGCGGCCGGGAATGCCGTAGCGCGGAACAAGATCAAACGGCAGCTGCGCGAGCTCTGGCGCGCGCGTCTGGAGCGGATACCGAGCGGACGCGACTACGTCCTGATCGCGAAGCCGGGGTTGCCCGAGGCCGCGCACGCAAACGGCTTCGACTGGCTTGGGGAGCGCGTCGACGAGGTTCTGCAAAAGGCGGCGGCGTGAGGTACGTCGGGATCGCCCTGATCTGGGCATACCGGCTGACGTTCGGCTGGGTGTTCGCCGGCCAGAGCCAGTGCAAATACCATCCGTCGTGCTCGCAGTACGCGATCGACGCGTATCGCGAGTTCGGGCTCCTGAAGGGCACGGTGCTCGCCGGCTGGCGGCTCCTGCGCTGCAACCCCTGGAGCCGTGGCGGCGTCGACTACGCGCGCGACCAGCAGGTGTTCACGTAGATGCTCGCTCTGCTCCAGCCGCTCGAGCACCTCTTCCGGCACATCCTCAACGGCCTGCATCACATCGGTTTGCCGTGGGCGTGGTCGATCGTCGTCCTGACCGTGATCGTGCGGATGCTGCTCGTCCCGCTGACGGTGCGGCAGATCCATTCGATGCAGAACATGCAGCGGTTCGCACCGCAGATGAAGGAGATCCAGAAGAAGTACAAGGGCGACCGGCAGCGCCTCAACGAGGAGCTGATGAAGTTCTACAAGGAGAACAACATCAATCCGGCCGCCTCGTGCCTGCCGCTGCTGGCGCAGTTCCCGGTTTTCATCGGTCTCTACTACACGCTCCGCGCGTTCGCACGGGAGCCTGCGGCGAAGCACCCCGGGAACCTCTCGTGGCTGCACTTCGTTCCCAACATCGCTGCGCACGTGACCCATCATTGGTCTGGGTACGTGCTGCTGGCGATCTACGTGGCGAGCCAGCTCGCGTCGACGTACTTCATGGCCGGGACCATGCAGCAGTCCCAGCGCATCCTCATGTACGTCCTCCCGTTCGCGTTCATCTTCGTGATCGCGCGCTTCCCGACGGGCCTCGTCCTGTACTGGATGACGACGAACCTCTGGACCGTCGGGCAGGGACTGATCACGCGAAGGCTGATTCCGAAGACGCCGCCGCCGAGCGGCGGGGACGGCCCGAAACGCTCGTCGCGTACACCTCCGAAGGAACCGTCGCCTGCGCCGCCTCCGGCCGACGACGGCGCGAAGCCGGAGCCCGCGCCTGCAGCGGCCGCTCCAGCGGGCCCGCCGCGGCGCGTGAAGCGGAAGAAAAAAAAGGCGAGGCGGTGAGCGAGCTTCAGGTCGAGGCGACGGGCGAGACGGTCGGCGAGGCGAAGTGGGCGGCGCTGCGGGAGCTCGAGAAGCAGCAGCCCGGCCTGGACAAGTCGGCAGTTCGGTTCCAGGTCCTGTCCGAAGGCGAGCGCGGGCTGCTGGGCGTCGGGTACGCGCCCGCGCGGGTTGTCGCGTCCGTCGCGGACGAGCCTGTCTCGGGCGTGCCGCGGGACGAGAGCGAGCTTGCCGCGGAAGTGCGCGAACTCGTCGAGCGCGTCGTCGACGGAATCGGCGTCAAGGGCCGCGTCGATGTCCGCGAGGACGGCGAGGTGATCACGCTGACGGTCTCCGGGCCGGATCTCGGCATGCTGATCGGACGCCATGGTCAGACGATCGATGCGGTCCAGTACCTTGCGAACGCGATCGTGTTCCGGCGGCATGCGGACGACCGGAAGGAGGTCGTGGTGGACGCCGCGGGGTATCGCGCACGGCGCCAGGCCTCGCTCGAGGCGCTTGCCGTGCGCTCGGCGCAGCGTGCCGTGCAGGCGGGCGAGCCGGTCGAGCTCGATCCGATGACCGCCGTCGAGCGGAAGATCGTGCACCTGCGGTTGAAGGAGTTCGCCGGCGTCGAGACGTCGAGCGAAGGGACGGAGCCCAATCGCTTCGTCGTCGTCTTGCCGGTTGATTGACGACTGGCTGGCCGCGCTCGTCGCGACGCCGGGATTGACGTCGATCTCGGAGGTCGACGAGGCGCGCCGCGCATTACTCGACGACTCGCTGCGCGGCCTGGGACTCGTGCAGGGATTCGACGGTCCGATGGTCGACGTGGGTTCCGGCGGGGGCATTCCCGGAATCCCGCTCGCGCACGCGCTGCCCGCGCGCCGCGTGACGCTCCTCGAGGCGAACGCGCGCAAGTGCGAGTTCCTGCGGCGGTGGGCGCCGCCGAACGCGGAGGTCGTCCAGGGGCGCGCGGAGGAGCAGCCGGTCGACGTGTACGGAGTGGCAGTCGCGAAAGCGCTCGCTCCGCCGCCGATCGCGGCCGAGTGGTGCGTGCCGCTCGTGCGTCCCGGTGGTGCCGCGATCCTCTGGGTCGGACCGACCGCCGATCGCGAGCGTGTGGCGCGGGTTGCCCCAAGGCTCGCTGCGGAGCTCGCCGAGTCGCCGGACGGGTTCGTGGTCCTACGCAAGACGGGCCCGACGCCGCCCGGGTTCCCGCGCCGAACGGGCGTCGCGCGCAAGCGCCCGCTCGCGTGACGCTGTGGACGACGGCGGACGTGTCTGCTTCGCCCGCGCTGACACGAGCGTCCGTCCTCGCCAGTACGCTGGCGGAGTGTCCGCCCGGATCTTTGCGCTCGCGAACCAGAAGGGCGGAGTCGGCAAGACCACGACGGCGATCAACCTCGCAGCGTGCCTCGCCGAAGCCGGTGAACCGGCTCTCGTCATCGACCTCGACCCGCAGGCGAACGCCACCTCGGGTCTCGGGGAGCGCGGGAACGGCAGCTCGACGTACGACCTGCTCGACGGCGCACCGCTGCGCGAGCTCGTGAAGCAGACGAAGTTCCCGAACCTTCACCTCGTTCCGTCGAAGCCGGAGCTCGCCGGCGCCGCTGTCGAGCTCGCACAGCGGGGAGGCGGCGACACGTATCTGCGCGAAGCGCTCGTCTCCGGTGCAGACGCCTACTCGTTCATCTTCCTCGACTGCCCACCGTCGTTCGGGCCGTTGACGGTGAACGCGCTGGCGGCCGCCGACAAGGTGTTGATCCCCGTGCAGGCCGAGTACTACGCGCTCGAAGGGCTGTCGCAGCTCGTCCACTCCGTCAACCTCGTGAAGGCGCGCGTCAATCCGCGCCTTGCGATCGGCGGCGTGCTCGTGACGATGGTCGACGGGCGCACGCGTCTGTCGGCAGAGGTGGAGGACGAGGTGCGCCGGCACTTCGGCGACCTCGTATTCAAGACCGCGGTTCCCCGTTCTGTCCGCCTGGCCGAGGCGCCGAGCCACGGTCTTCCCGCAATTGCCTACGACCGGCGCTCGCGCGGCGCTGACGCATACTGGAAGGTGGCGATGGAGCTTGTCGAGCGTGCCTAGTCGCAAGGGGCTCGGAAAGGGCCTCGAGGTTCTTCTCGGCGGCGCGGGGCCGGGCGAGCTCTCGAATCTTCCCGTCGACGCTGTTCATCCGAACCCGCGCCAGCCGCGGAGGCGCTTCGACTCGGACGCACAGAACGGGCTCGCCGAGTCGGTGCGCGCGCAGGGCGTTGTCCAGCCCGTCCTCGTTCGCTCCCGCGCGGCCGGCGGGTGGGAGCTGATCGCCGGCGAGCGCCGCTGGCGCGCGGCGCGCGAGGCCGGCCTCACGACCGTTCCCGCCGTCATCCGTGAGGCGGACGACCGCGACACGCTTCTGCTCGGGCTCGTGGAGAACGTCGCGCGCGAGGACTTGTCACCGGTCGAGACGGCGCGGGCGTTCGCGGTGCTCCTCGACGAGTTCGGGCTCGCGCTCGGCGACGTCGCCGAGAAGGTCGGGAAGTCGAAGCCGGCCGTGTCCAACGCGATCCGGCTCCTCGAGCTGCCCGAGGACGTCCTGGCGATGGTCGAGCGCCGCCAGCTGAGCGAGGGGCACGCGCGGGCGATTCTCGCGGTTCCCGATCAGGAGGGACGGCGCCGGCTTGCGCGCTCGGTGGTGCAGAAAGGTCTCTCCGTGCGCGCGACCGAGCGTGCCGCACGGTGGGCGGGTGCCAAGACGAAGCCGCGCAGGCAGAGCGCCCGCCTCGACCCCGATCTCGTCCTACGCGCGAAGACGGCCGCCGACCGGATAACCGGCTTTTCGAGCCGCGTCTCGCGCGGCAAGCTCGAGATCCCCTTTGCCGACGAGACGGAGCTGGCGGAGCTCGTCGAGGCGCTCGAGCACACGGCTTCCTAGGGCCGTATCCGGAGCCGAGCGGGGCCCGTTGCACGGGTGTGATGCTCGGACACTGGCTCCAGGACCTCGAGTCACTTGAAGCGATCTCTCAGGACGACGACGCAAAGCGGATCTTCCTCCGCATGGCCGCGATCTCACAGACCGGACAGATGTCGACGTTCCTGTCCGAGCTGGCGGAGGACGGCGACCTCGACGACGAGACGAAGGGTACGCTCGCCGAGCTCGCGAACGACAACACGTTCCTGCTCGCCGTCGAGGATTACCTGCAGAGAACGCAGCGTCTTCATTGACGTCGCGAGTGACGGGCCAGATGGGCGATCGTGGATTCGAACCACGGACCTCCGCCTTATCAGAGCGGCGCTCTAACCAACTGAGCTAATCGCCCGGGAGCGCCGATTGTAGCGACGACCGTTCGTGCCCTATGCTCGCGCTCGTGGCCACCATCGGCGACCTGATGACGGAGGACGTGCTCACCGTGGCGCCCGAGGACACGCTCGGCGAGGCGGCCGCGAAGATGACCGAGCGCGGCATCGGCGCCGTTATCGTCTCCGACTTCGGACGGATGATCGGGATCCTCTCCGAGCGCGACATCATGCGGGCCGTCGCCGACCGAATCCACTCCAGCGAAGCGCGTGTCCGGGAGTGGATGACCGCCGATCCGATCACCGCGACGGCGGACACCTCACCGGACGAGGCCGGGCGCATCATGCTCGAGCACGGATTCCGGCACCTGCCCGTCGTCGAGGGCGAGCGCGCGGTCGGCATCGTCTCGATTCGCGACCTCGTCGAGGCGCAGCTCAAGTCTTAGTCAGTTCAGCGCGGCAGCAACCTCGCTGGCGAGCGCGCGGAACCGCTCAGCCTGTTCGCTCTCCGGTGCGGACACGAGCAACGGGCCGCGCCCGTTCCCTACGATCGCCGGGTCGATCGGCAAGGTCGCGAGTAGGCGCACGCCGAGCGTCCAGAGCGACCGATCGTCGGCGACACGCGGAAAGACGTCGATCGTCTCGCCGCAGTGCGGGCAGACGAGGCCGCTCATGTTCTCGACGCCGCCGAGCACGGGAACACGTCGCAACTGGAACAACTCGACGACGCGCTTTGCGTCGAGATGAGCGGCGTCCTGCGGCCCGACGACGATCACCGCGCCCGAAAGCTGAAGGACCTGCGTCACCTGTTCCTGCAGGTCCGCTGTTCCCGGCGGCAGATCGATCACCAGGAAGTCGAGGTCGCCCCAATCCGTTCCGTCCGTGAACTGGCGGAGTGCCATCACGAGCGACATCGCGTTGAACGGCAACGACTGCCGCTCGCCGAGGAGGAACCCCACCGACATCAGCTTCAGCCCGTACTGCTCGACGGGATCGAGACGGACCTCGCCGCCGCGCCAGAAGTCCCAGCGCTCGAGCATCGAGTCGCGCTTCAGGTTGACCATGAGCGGGATGTCAGGCCCATAGAAGTCGGCGTCGAGCAGCCCGACGCGCGCGCCCCGGTCGCGAAACGCGAGCGCGAGGTTGAGCGCCACGGTCGACTTCCCGACGCCGCCCTTGCCGCTCGCGACTGCGATCGAGTGTCGTGCCGGCGGCATCGCGCATCAGCGTAGCCTCGTTCGAGGGACGCTCGTGACAGGGATCGCCGATCGCGTCGCTCGCGCCGATGGAGCTTGCGGCGATCTGTCCTCGACTGCGGTTATGGAGATTGGCGATCTCGTCACCTACAACGGGAAGAGCTACGTGCTGCGCGGGCTCGAACCGATGAGCGTGCCCGACCGGCGCGCCGAGATCGAAGATCCTGACAGCGGGGAGCGGCGTTCGGTTCCCGTTGCACTCTTGACCGCGGGGCCGCCGCAGGCCGAGGTTTGAGCGCGTGGCGCTGAGCTAACATCCGATCGAGGCCACCTCGATGCAGGAAATGCAAATCTACGGCGTGAGCTTCGACCTCGTCGGTAAGCAGCCGATCGTGCTGTTGAAGACTGCCGAGGGGAACAAGTTCCTGCCGATCTGGATCGGACATCCCGAAGCGGCCGCCATCCTGATGAAGCTGCAGAGCGCGACGACGCCGCGCCCGATGACGCACGACCTCGTCACCGACATGCTCGACCAGCTCGGCGCGCAGGTGACGCGTATCACGGTCACGGAACTGCGCGAGAACACGTTCTACGCGCAGATCACCGTGCAGCAGGACGGGTCGGAGGTCGAGATCGACTCGCGCCCGTCTGACGCGATCGCGCTCGCCATTCGCGCCGACGCTCCGATCTTCGCCGCCGACGAGGTGATCGAGGAGTCGGCGATCGAGTTCGAAGGCGACGAGATCAACCAGGAAGACCTCGAGAAAGAGGTCTCGAAGTTCAAGCAGTTCCTCGATCACGTGAGCCCCGACGAGTTCGCGGTCGAGGGCGACGAAGAGGCGTAGCTAGCCGAGCTCGCGCTTCGTCAGCGCGAGGATCTCCAGGAAGAGCCTCCGCACGCCGTCGCGCGACAGCGGGCCGTCGTTCGCCTGTTCGAGCGCCTTCAGCAGCAGCTCCTCTTGCGCGGGATCGACGAAGGCGACTCCCACCGCGTCCTTGTGGCGCCTGAGCTCGCCGACGAGCCGAACGCGCTCGTTCACCGCCGAGAGAATCGTGAGGTCCCGTTCCGCGATCTCGTCGCGCAGCCGGCGGAGCGTGTCGTCGCTCACGGGCGGCCCTGGATGTGCAGCAGGAGCTTCTTGTCGATGCGCGGGATCGTGATCAACACGAACGGATACGTGACACGGGAGACGACCGGTTCGCCGAGTGACGGCGTGCGCTCGCGAACGGTGACGGCGATGCGGTCGCTCGTCTCGCGCACCTTCACGACGCGGAGAGCGTAGCCGGTGCTCGAGCGCGGCCCCATCGCGACGAGGATCGCCTCGCGATGCGCGAAGTCGATGTTCGGAACGACCGGACCCCGCCCCGGCAGCGCGCGGCCGAGGTAGCCGACGAGCTCCGTCCGCGAGCGGAACAACTCCCGGACGAGTCGGGGGAACTGCACGTCGTGCAGCTGCGAGCTGACGTCCACGAACGGAACCGGCTTCTCGCTGCCCCCGCACGCCGCGAGCACGAGCGTCGCGGCCAGGACGGCGCTAGTAGACGTAAACCGTCTCGCCGTACGGGTTCGTGGCGGACAGCGTCGGCGCGATCCACATCGGCACGCGGACGCAGCCGTGACTGGCCGGGTACGGCGGTACCGACGGGTTGCCGTGGATCGCGTAGCCGCCGGTGAAGTACATCGGGTCGAACAGCGTGCCGAGCGGGCTCGGGTCGAAGCCGTTCACCTTGCGGTAGATCGAGAAACGTCCGACCGGCGTGAAGCGGCCGGCGAGGCCGGCGGTGGAGACGGGGACGATCGTTGCGACTCGACCGCCTCGGACGATGTACAGGACCTGGAGCGGCTTGTTCACCTCGAGATGGTCGGCCGGCTGCAGGTAGCGCGGCCGCGGGCGGAGCGGATGGCCGAGCTTCGCCCAGAACGCCGAGTCGACGATCCCGCTCCTCGAGAGCCCCTGCACCTTCGCGAACGCGTAGACGGAGTCGAGGAACGCAGAGTCGAACGAGTCGCTCGGGCGCGGGACGGCGTAGCCGAGTGCGGCAAGGCGGCGGCGGAGCACTCCGATCACGGCGCCCTGCGCTCCCTCGGCGAGGCGCGGATAGGCGATCGTCGCCGAAGCGGTCTTCGCAGCCGGCGCCCAGCCTGGAGCAGTGCGTGCGCTTGCGGCGACGACGATCCTGCCCGGCTTGCTTGTGTCGATCGGCACGGAGACGACTCTCCGACCGCCGACAGTCGCGGCAGCGGCTCCCGGGCGCCGCACCGTGACGGCGATCGTTCCCGACGAGGCCGGCCGGAGGCGTACGAGCGCGCGCAGGTTTCCGTACAGCTCGTGCTTGCCGGCGAACGACACCGTCAGCATGGGCCGGACGACAAGCGCGAAGGGTGCCGACGTCGCCCGATCGGCCGTGGCAACCACGGGGCCCGGCGCGCCGGCCCTTGCGTGGATCCGGAAACCCCCGTTGGAGCCGGTCACCCCGTGGCCGAGCGCGCCGCCGCGGCCGGAAAGGGTGACGGGGACGCCGGCGGCCGCCGGGCGCAGTGCCCCGGTGAGCTCGATCCTCGCGTGGTAGGTCACGAGCATGGGCGCGCCGAGCGAGACCGACTCCGCCCGTATCTCGACGTGCGCCTGCGCGCTCTCCCCGCCGGGGGCGATCGCCGTGACGGTCGCCGTCCAGAGGCCCGTCTGATAGGTGTGCTCGACGGTCGCCCCGCTCACGGTCGCGCCGTCGCCCAGATCCCAGGCGTACGACGCGGCGTCGCCGGAGACGCTGAGGGTCACGGCGAACGGCGCCTGACCGGTCGTCGCCGAGGCAGTCACGCTTACCGAGGGCGCTGCGGCGTGCGCATTCGGCACGAGGACGACGGCCACGCAGCTCAGCAGCGCAAATCCCCGCACGACCAGATCATGCCCGCCCCGCCAGTCGGCGTCAGCCGCACGCCGGCACATGGACCACGAGCAGCGCGCCGACCTTCCCGCTCTTGATCCGCGCGGCAAGCGCGAGCGTCGGCCCGCCATCACACAGCGGTCCGCCCGTCTCCAGCTCCCGCAGGGCCCCGAGCCCGAGGAAGCCGAGGCTCCTCGCATCGGGGTAGAGGGAGCTCAGCTTCGCCTCGCTGTCGCCGACGTGCAGCCCGAGCCTCGTGTGCCACGACACGGCACGCATCGTCACCTGCCACCAGGAACGGAGGTCGCTCGATCCGCACGAGCCGGCCGCTGCCGTGAGAAAGCGCATCTCG
>VAYM01000077.1 GCA_005884945.1 Actinomycetota bacterium
GTCGCGGCGATGGGCGCCAGCAGCGACGGTTGACCGGCAGCCGAGATCGTGAAGCTGCTGATCGTGTTGCTCCCGGTGTTCGACACGTAGTAGTACGAGCCGACGCGCTGGATCCAGCAAAGTGCGGCCTGTCCGTCACTCTGCGACTTCGGATCGGCCAGCGTTCCGTCGGATCCGACGACGTACGTCGTCACCGCGCTTGCACCGGCCTCTCCGGCCGCGAGCCGTCCACTCGGCGTGAACGTGAACGCGAACGGAACGGGAGTCGCCGACGCATTCGCGACCGGCGTCGACGAGAGACGGCCGTCGGGGCCGACCCGGAACACGTCGATCGTGCTCGTGCTCGCCTTCGTCGTCACGATCAGCTGACCGCCGTCGGGCGTGAAGCCGACCTGACCCGGCGACGTGAGGAAGAACGGCGGATCGCTGTTCGCAAGGCCGAGCGAACGCGCCGAATGCGGGATCGGGACGAGCACCGGTCCGGCGATCCTGAATCCCTGCACGATGCCGGTCCCGCCCGAGTTCAGGACGTACACGAGCCTGCCGTGGACGGCGATGCTCGCCGGGAACTGTCCGCCCGACGCGACCACGCTCGTGAGCCGGAGCCGATCGCCGTTCACGGCGAACGCCGAGACGGAGTCGCTGCCGGCATTCACGGCGATGAGCACCTTGCTCGCCGCGTCGTAGACGAGCGATCCCTGCGATGCGAGATGGTCCGTCTCGGTTCCCGGCAGCGCAGCGCCTCCGTTGCCGCCGGTGGCGTAGGTGCCGGCACGTGTCAGCGTGCCGTCGCTCCCCCGGTCGTAGACGACCACGTGATTGCCGGACGGCTCGTTCGTCTGGACGAACACGAGACCGCCGGCACCCGCGTCGGCCGCGGCTGCGCGAGCGGAGACGAGTGCCGCGAGGACGGCGACCGCGGTGCCGACGAACCGTATGTACTTCATTGTCCCCCCTTCGTCGAAGGTGAGCAGCCAACGTAGGCTCGGCACGAACGCCAGCGCCCTTACGATTTGGCGAACTCCGAATTAAGGAACCCGTAATCCGGCTCGCGACGCGTAACGCTGTCGTCTGCGGGCAGACTGCAAATCATGGCGGCCGTGCTTGTGGTCGACGACGAGCCGATCGTCCGCGACGTCGTCGCGCGCTATCTCCAGCGTGACGGACACGACGTCTCGACGGCGGCGACGGGCGACGAGGCGCGGGCCAGGATCGAAGGAGACGGGCCTGACCTCGTGCTGCTCGACATCATGCTCCCCGGCGAGACGGACGGGCTCGCGCTCTGCCGCTGGATCAGATCGACGTCGGATCTCCCCGTGATCCTCGTCACAGCCCGGGGCGACGAGGCCGACCGCATCGTCGGGCTCGAGCTCGGCGCCGACGACTACGTCACGAAGCCGTTCTCGCCCCGAGAGCTCGCGACGCGCGTGAAGACCGTTCTTCGTCGCGCGAGGCCGAGCGCGGGCCCACCGACCCGGTTGAGCGTCGGCCGCCTCTCGCTCGACGCGACGAAGCACGAGGTGCTCAAGGACGGACGGCCGTTGCAGCTGACGGCGAAGGAGTTCGAGCTCCTCTGGTTCCTTGCGTCGAACGCGAACCGTGTCTTCTCGCGCGACCAGCTGATGCACCGCGTGTGGGGCTATTCGTCGGCGCTCGACACCGGAACCGTCACGGTGCACGTGCGACGGCTGCGCGAGAAGCTCGAGGACGACGCGTCGAGCCCGAGCCTGCTCCAGACGGTCTGGGGCGTCGGCTACCGGTTGCGCGCATGAGCAGCGTTCTCCCGACGATGCGCCTGCGGCTCGCGGCCCTCGTGCTCGCGGCGGTGTGCCTGCCGCTCGGCGTCGTGCTCACATCAGGCTGGGTGATGTTCGGGATGCACGACGATGTGAAGGTCGTGCTCGTCTCGGTTGGGTCGGCCGGGGTCGGGCTCGTCGCTGCATTGCTAATGGCCCGCTGGATCCTGCGTCCCCTGGAAGCGCTGCGCGGCGCGTCGGCGAGGCTCGCGGGCGGCGACCTCGGCGCGCGGGCGGCCGGGTCAGGACCACGCGAGCTCGTCGAGCTCAGCTCCTCCTTCAACGAGATGGCCGCGAACATCGAGCAGCTCTTCGACGCGCGCCGCCAGCTCGTCGCGTGGGCGAGCCACGACCTGCGCACGCCGCTCGCATCGTTGAGCGGCATGGTCGAGGCGCTCGAGGACGGGCTCGCGGAGCCCGAGGAATACGTGCCGGCGATCCGCGACCAGCTGCGCATCCTCACGTCGCTCGTCGAGGATCTCTTCGAGCTCGCGCGCATCGACGCGGGCGAGCTCACGCTCCAGCTGCGGGAGAGCTCGCTCGGAGAGCTCATCTCGAACTGCGTCCGAGGGCTGTCGGCGGAAGCGCAGATGCGCAACGTCCGCCTCGATGCTCACGTGAACGGCGACCCGCCCGTTTTGATCGCGCCGGAGAAGGTCGAGCGCGTCCTCTTGAACCTCGTCACGAACGCCGTGCGTCACACGCCGAGCGGCGGCAACGTCACCGTTCGCGTCGAACCGCGCGACGGCACGGTGGTCGTCGCGGTCGAGGACACCGGAAACGGCCTCACACCGCTCGCGACGGAGCGGATGTTCGACCGCTTCTGGCGCGACGACGAGTCACGCAACCGCTCCACCGGCGGCGCCGGGCTCGGCCTGGCGATCGCGCAGGGAATCGTCCACGCGCACGGCGGCGAGATCTGGGCCGAGAATCGGCACCCAGGCGGCGCACGCGTCGCGTTCACTCTGCCGCTCGCTCACGCCGAAACCTAGCCCGGCGGCCACGAGAACAGCACGTCGGCGACGTAGCCTGACTGCTCGACGTGGTGCTCGACCTGGACCTCGAATCGCACGAACCCGATCGGCGGCGCGCGGAACACGCGCGTGCTGTAGGCGTGATCTGCTGTGCTCGTAACGGCCGCACGCCGCGTCCACTCGGCCACCTCGTCTTCGTCGAGCCGCCACTCGCGGGCGTAGTCCGTGAGGACCGCGCGTGTGCCGCCGAGGTCGGTCAGCGGCAGCTTGACGCTCAGCTGCGATCCAAACCGCGATGCAACCTCGGCCTCGACCGAGAACACGCGCTCGTCAGGCAGCAGCACGGAAAATCGAAACGGCCTGCGGCGCAGATCGCCCCAGACACATGTGTGCTCGTCGTCCGGCGGCCGACGGAGATCGACCTCCGCGAGGCGCGCCGGCGCTGGTGCGCTTTCGATCCCGAGACGCCACCGCACGAGCGCGGCGAGCGCGATGGTGCCGGCACGTCGGAACAACCGGAAGCGCGCCGTGCGCTCGGCGAGCGGCAGTTCGACCAGGTGCCGCACCTCGTCCGCGCGCCGGTCGAGCAACTGTCGATAGACCGGAAACGTGTCGTCCTCGATCAGCTTCCACCGATTCGCGAACAGCGCGAGATTGCCCGCGGCGAGCGGTGTTCGGAAGGCGAGCCGTCTGCCGCGCGTGACGGGGAAGCGGGCCTCGAGCGGGAACACGGTCGGGTAGCTCTTCGCCCCCGGGATCGCCGGCGAGCCGGCCAGCGTCAGCAGGTACGTGAAGATGCGTCCGACCGGCGGCCGCCGGCGACGCATGTCGACATAGAAGCGGTCGATGATGTCGTGCTGCTCGCGGTAGAGCAGGACTCGGTTGCCGCCGTGCACGGCTGAGGCGTCGCCGCGGTCGATCTGCTCCCACGCGCGCAGGGTCGTGCTGTCGACGATCGCCGCAGTCGCGAGCGCGCGGATCGCATCGATTCCCTCGCGGACGTATGCCTCGTGCATCAGCGCCTGGTCCTCGAAGATCTTGCGCTGCATCGTCAGGAAGGTCGTCTCGAAGTACCCGAGCTCGCCCACGGCCGGTTCCTCTGCCGCGCCTCTGCGCCGGAGCCGCTTCGCGACGGCGCCGAGGACTCGTCGAGCGGCCCCAACCAGGCGGCGCACGATGTCCGGGAGGAGCCCGACGTCCTGGAAACCCGCGTAGAACGACGGCCCGATCAGGTTCGCCATTCCGGCCCACTCGAGCCGCGCGTCCGCGAGGTAGAGGCCCCCGTAGTACGCGTAGACGCGCTCGATCGTTCTTCGGTTGACGTCTACACCGCGGTCGGGCTGCCACTCCGCGGGGTCGATTCCGGCGCTCTCGAGCGCCCGATCGAGCCAGCGCCGGCGGAGTGCCGACGCGCGAGAAGGAGGCGGCGTCTCGCTCATCGTCATCCGTATGGTTCACCACGTGAGCGAGCGAGCGACGATCCGCGACGTTGCCGAACGCGCGGGCGTCTCGATCGCGACCGTTTCCCGCGTTCTGAACGACAAGGGCGACGTCAGCGAGGAGACGCGCGAGCGCGTCCGCGAGGTCGCGCGGTCGGTCGGCTACACCGCGGACCGCGCTGCCCGTTCACTCGTGACGCAACGGACTGGTCTCGTCGCTGTCGTCGTCGGGGACAACGCAGGGCACCGCGATCTCTCGCTCCTCTTCTTCGGGAAGGTGCTGGCGGCGATCTCGCGGCGGCTCGACCACGGCGGCTACGACCCGCTGCTCCTCCAGCCGCACGATGTCGGCCTTCACCACCGGTTCGACGCGGCGATCGTGATCGGCGTCGACAGCGACGACGCGTTCGTCGAGGAGGTCGCCGCCAGGCATGTCCCAGTCGTCGGCGTCGACGTGCGCTGCCACGCGGCGCACAGCGCGTTCGTCGGCTCGGACCATGCAGGCGGCGTTCGGCTCGCGCTTGCGCACCTGCACGCGCTCGGTCATCGCCGGATCGCGCACCTCGCCGGCGCACTCAACACGCTCGCCGGCTCGGAACGGTTTGACGCGTTTCGTCGCGAGACGGACCGTCTCGAGCTCGACATTCCGGAGGAGTACGTCCGCCGCGGTGATTTCTCGTCCGCGTCGGGTTATCGCGAGACCTCTGCGCTCCTCGCGCTGCCCGAGCCTCCGACGGCGATCGTCGCCGCCTCCGACCTGATGGCGCTCGCGGCGCTGCAGGCGATCCGGGACGCAGGATTGCAACCGGCGCGTGACGTGGCAGTGGTGGGATTCGACGATCTCGAGGCAGCCGCGCTCGCGCATCCGCCGCTGACGACGATCCGGCAGAACCGGGAGGAGCTGGGCGAGCTTGCTGCGACGCGCGCGCTGGAGCTCATGAGCGAGGAGAGGGCGAAGCCCGAAACGGTTCTGCCGGTCGAGCTCGTCGTGCGCGCCTCGACGGCTGCTTAATCTGCCGGCGCGATCGAGCCGAGCACGCCGTGGACGTCCACCTCCGTCGCGCCGCGCCAGCGGTGCGGCCCCGCCGCATAGAAGAGCGTCGTCCGCGCGCCGCTGAGGCCGCCCTGGCCGAACGCGATTCCCCACAGGCCGGGGATCGTCACGGGCAGCTGTGTGCTCAGCCACCACCGCCGGCCGTCCCGGGCATAGACATCGATCCGGCCGCTGCCGAAGTTCGCAACCAGCAGATCGCCACCGAATCTGCCGAAGCCTTCCGGCGCGAGCGCCACTCCCCACGGCTCGTCAAGCCACTTCATTCGCCCGACGCGAGCGACGAGCCGCCCTTCGAGATCGAACTCGTCCACGTAGCCGCCGGTCGGGCCGTCGTTTCCGTTCACCGGCGCACGCCATGCGTACGTCACGAAGAGCCGCGCGCCCACCGCCTGGATTCCAAACGGCGCGTACCACTCGGGAATCGTCCGGTCGACGAACGCGCCCCGCGTCACGACGTGCCGCCACTGCGAGTCGTAGACGAGCACACGGCCGTTGTGGAAGTCCGTCGCGTACAGCCGGCCGCCCGCGAGCGCGAGCCCACGGAAGATCGCCGCCGAGCGGCCCTCGTCGACCGCAACCTGCGCCTCCGTCGACCATCCGCGAGGAACGGTCGGCGACCAGCCTTTGATCGTCCCGTCCTCGCACGCGTAGATGAACCGCGCCGGGCCGGCAGAGCCAGCTCCGCGAACGACGAAACCCTGACCGCCGTTGAACACGACGCCGGTCGGCCCACCGGGAACGGCGACGGTCAGCGCCTGCTTCCGTCCGTCGCCGGCATAGAGCGTGCTCGAGCTCCGCGCCTCGTTCGCGACCCACCACGGCCCGCTCGGGCCGGCCGCCAACCCCCAGGCATTGACGAGCTGCCCATCGGTGCGGTCTGTGACGAGCACGTGCTCGAAGAACCGGTCTCGTGCGCTGCTCGCCGACGCGGCGGACGCGAGCGCCGCTGCGATGACGACGAGCGCGCCCGCCTTCACGCTCAGCCCGTGGCGATCGGCGACGGGCGCGGCGCCGCGCGACGGCTGCCGATGTGGTCGCGGTACCAGTAAAAGCTGTCCTTCGGCACGCGCTCGAGGGTCGGATAGTCGATGTACACGATCCCGAAGCGCTTCGAGTAGCCATATGCCCACTCGAAGTTGTCGAGCAGGCTCCAGACGAAGTAGCCCTTCACCGGCGCGCCGTCCGCGATTGCGCGCCCGACTGCGTCGATGTGCGAGGCGATGTACTCCGTCCGCTCGGGATCGCGCACGCGGCCGTCGTGGCCACGGACGTCGCCGAACGCCGCACCGTTCTCGGTGATGTAGATCGCGGGCGGCGAGTAATCCTCCGCGACGCGAACGAGGAGCCGGCGCAGTCCATCCGGGTACACCTCCCAGCCCATGTCGGTGTGCTCGGCGTCGTCGTTGCGCTCCATTCGAGGCCCGTCGGCGCCGGCGCTGACGATGAAGCGGAAGTAGTTGTTCACGCCGAGGAAGTCGCACGGCGCGGACATCGCCTCGAGGTCGCCGTCCTACGCGCCAGGCGGCAGCCTCGTCCTCAGGCGTATCCGATGCCGGATACGAGTGCGCGAGATTGAGCGTGATCCCGACCTGCGCGTCGGATGCGCCGCGGCGGATGGCCTCCACTGCCCAGCCGTGCGACAGCAGCAGGTGGTGCGCCGCCGCGACGGCATCGGCCTCACTCGTGCGGCCCGGCGCGTGTTGCCCCCACGCGTGGCCGATCCAGGCGCAGACCCACGGCTCGTTGTGCGTGATCCAGTAGCGAACTCGATCGCCGAGCCGACCTGCGACGACCTCCGCGTACTCGGCGAAGGCCTCCGCGGTCGGACGCGCCGGCCAACCGCCCTCGTCCTCGAGCGCCTGCGGCGTGTCCCAGTGGAAGAGCGTCGCGAACGGCTCGATCCCATGCGCGAGCAGCTCGTCGACGAGGCGGTCGTAGAAGTCGAGGCCCGTCTGATTCACGCGTCCGCGTCCGCTCGGGAGGACGCGCGGCCACGAGATCGAGAACCGGAACGCGTCGAGCCCGAGCTCGCGCATGAGCGCGACGTCGTCGCGATAGCGGTGGTAGAAGTCGCACGCGAGGTCCCCGGAGTCGTCGTTTCGCACCTTCCCCGGCGTCGCGCAGAAGCGATCCCAGACGCTCTCACCGCGGCCTTCATCGTGCGCCGCGCCCTCGATCTGGTACGCGGCGGTGGCGGCGCCCCACAGGAAGTCGTTCGGGAAGGAGCTCGTGTCGGTCGCCATCGGGGTCCTTTCAGGTGGTTGACGGGGCGGTCACATGGCAGCGCGCGGACTGCGCCCGCCGGGCTTCGACGAGCTGCGGCGTCACGCGTGAGCAGACGTCGATCGCGAGCGGGCAGCGCGTGACGAAGCGGCAGCCCTCGGGCGGGTCGACGGCCGCGGAGGCACGACCTCTCCTCGCTTCGATCCGCTCCGCGCGGAGCTTCTTCGTGGGATCGGGCACGGCTGCGAGGAGCAGGCGCGTGTACGGGTGCAACGGCGCCTCGAGCACGCGCTCGACGGGCCCGCGCTCGACGATCTGACCCGCGTACATGACGAGGATGTCGTCGGCGACGTAGCGGGCGCTCGCGAGGTCGTGCGTGACGAAGAGGAACGCGATGTCGTGCTCCTCCTTCAGGCGAAGCATCAGGTTCAGGATCCCGATCCGGATCGAGACGTCCAGCATGCTGATCGGCTCGTCCGCGAGCACGACCTTCGGCTCGACTGCCAGCGCGCGTGCGATCGCGACTCGCTGGCGCTGTCCGCCGGAGAGCTGACGGTGCGCAGCAGCTCGTGTACGCGCTCGTCGACCTGGTCGGAGCGCACGATGCGATGGATCCGGAGTGGCCGCTCGATGTGATGGCGGATCGTCTTGACCGGGTTCAGCGAGTCGAACGGATCCTGGAAGATGATCTGCACCTGCGAGCGGTACCGCAGGACGTCTCGCCGCCGGCGCACGCGCGCCACGTCGTCCCCCTCGAAGAGGACCGCCCCGCCGCTCGGGTCGTGGAGCCGCGCGAGCAGACGCGCGACGGTGCTCTTCCCGCTCCCGCTCTCGCCGACGAGCGCCGTGATCGTGCCGGGGCGGAGCTCGAACGAGACGTCGTCGACGGCGTGCACGTGCGCCCTGCGAATCGTGTTGCCGATCGCAAAGCGCTTCGTCAGGCTCCGAACCTCGAGCGGCGCGGCCGTCGTCACGACGCACGCTCCTCGACGAGATGGCACGCGACCTGATGCGCCGGCTCGACCTCGCGCAGCACCGGGGGCTCGGTCGTCTGCCGCGCATACAACGCGGGGTCGTCGGGGCTGCAGTGCGGGCAGCGCGGATGAAAGCGGCAGCCGCGCGGTAGGTCGCGCAGGTCCGGCGGCGCGCCGGGGATGCCGGTCAGCCGAGTCAACGGCCCGGTCAGCGGCGGGAACGACTGCAGCAGTCCCTGTGTGTACGGGTGCTGCGGGCTTGCGAAGATCCGCTCGGCGGGCGCGGTCTCCACGAGCTCGCCCGCGTACATGATCGCAATGCGGTCGGCGAACTCGAGCAGCAGCGAAAGGTCGTGCGT
>VAYM01000117.1 GCA_005884945.1 Actinomycetota bacterium
GGTACATGCCGATGAAGCCGACCCGCGCGGAGGAGATCAACGACAGCACGCCGTCGAGCATGCCGATTCCGGCGCGGAGAATCGGGCAGACCGCGACCTTCTTGCCGCTGATGCGCGGGAACCGGCCGGCCTCGAGCGGCGTCTCGACGTCGACGTCCTCCGTCGGCATCTCCTTCGTCGCCTCGTACGTGAGCAGCAGCGTGACCTCGTTGACGAGCTTGCGGAAGTGGACCGTCGGCGTGTTCTTGTCCCGCAGGTACGAGAGCTTGTGCTGGACGAGCGGGTGCCTGACCTCGACGACGTTCAAGCCGCGTAGGTCGTGAAGCCGCGGAACCCCGGGTAGAGCGGGCGCTTCTCGCACAGCGTCTCGGCGCGCGAGCGAAGAGCGCCGAGGTCGGGCGACTCGCCGAGCGCCTCGACGATGATCCGTCCGACCTCGCGGAAGTCCTCGGCCTCGAAGCCGCGCATCGTCGCCGCGGGGGTGCCGATCCGCACACCGCTTGCGATCGTCGGTTTCCGCTCGTCGAACGGGACGGTGTTCCTGTTCACGGTGAGCTTCACCTCGTGCAGGCGCTCCTCGGCGTCCTTGCCGGTCCAGCTCGTCT
Source organism: Actinomycetota bacterium (assembly GCA_005884945.1). Classification (GTDB taxonomy): domain Bacteria; phylum Actinomycetota; class Thermoleophilia; order Gaiellales; family Gaiellaceae; genus 3-1-20CM-4-69-9. The sequence continues at coordinate 606 of VAYM01000117.1, forward strand.
TGCGCAGGTCGAGCTGCAGGAGGTGCGTGTCCGTGCCGCCGGTGAGGACGTCGAGCCCGCCGTCCATCAGCGTCTCGGCGAGTGTGTCCGCGTTCGTCCGGATCTGCCGCTGGTAGTCGCGGAACGCCTCCGTCGCGGCGATCTTGAAGCACGCGGCCTTGCCGGCGATCGTGTGCTCGAGCGGCCCTCCCTGCATTCCCGGGAAGACGGCGCGGTCGACCGCCTGCGCGTGCTCCTCCCGGCAGAGGATGAACCCCGAGCGGGGACCGGCGAGCGTCTTGTGCGTCGTCGATGTGACGAAGTCGCAATGCTCGACCGGATTCGGGTGCAGCCCTGCGGCAACGAGTCCCGCGAAGTGCGCCATGTCGCAGAGCAGGAGCGCGTCGACGTCGTCCGCGATCTCGCGGAACTTCGCGGAGTCGACGGTGCGCGGATAGGCGGAGCCGCCGCAGACGATCAGACGCGGCCTTGCCTCGCGCGCCTTCGCGAGCACGTCGTCGTAGTCGACGACGTTCGTCTCGCGCGAGACGCCGTAGTGCGCGATCGTGTACAGCCGGCCGCTGAAGTTGACCTTGAGGCCGTGTGTCAGGTGCCCGCCGTGCGACAGCTCGAGCGACAGGATCGTGTCGCCGGGCTGCAGCACCGCCATGTACGCAGCCATGTTCGTCTGGGCGCCGGCGTGCGGCTGCACGTTGGCATGCTCGGCGCCGAACAGCGCCTTCGCGCGGTCGATCGCGAGCTGCTCGATCTCGTCCACGATCTCGCAACCGCCGTAGTACCGACGACCGGGGTAGCCCTCCGCGTACTTGTTCGTCGGCGTCGATCCGATCGCCTCGAGCACCGACGGCCACGTGAAGTTCTCCGAGGCGATCAGCTCGATCTGGCCGCGCTGGCGTTCGGTCTCGCGCTCGAGGAGTGCGGCGATGTCGGGATCGACCTCCGCGAGCCCGGCGGTCGTGAGGTGCTGGAACGTCTCGTGCGCGACGGCCATCAGGCGGCTCCCTTCCCCTGTTTCTCCGATCGTACTGGGAGCCGCGGGCGGACTAGCTGCGTGCGCCGGCGAGCAGCGACGCGACTCGGTCGAGCGCATGGTCGGGATTCGCGGCGCCGGCGCGAAGCACGCGCGGCTCCGTACCGGTGAAGTCGATCACGGTCGAGGGCCGTCCCAGCAGCCTGCCACCGTCGACCGCGACGGCGGCGCCCTCCAGGATCTCGCGCGGGACCTCGTCGAGCGACGCGGGATCGGCCCCGCCGGGATGGTTGGCGCTCGTCGCGACGACGGCTCCGACGCGCCCGAGCACGTGCGCGGCTGAGCCGACGACGTCAGGGACGCGCACGCCGATCACGTCCGGCGTCGGCCCGGTGAGCCAGCGGAATCGTTGCGCGGGGTTCGGGAAGACGAGCGTGAAGGCGCCCGGGAGAAGCGCTCGCGCGATCGATGCGGACCGCCCGCGCAGCTCGGGCACGCATTCGAGCAGGTAGTCGACGTCGCACGCGACGAGCGCGGACGGCTTCGTCTCGTCGCGGCCCTTCAACAGGTACATGCTGCGCGTGGACTGGTCGCGGTACGGGTCCGCCGCGAGGCCGTACACCGTGTCGAACGGCAGGACGACCGGCCGCCCGGCCCGGATCGCCGAGACGGCGCCGTCGACCGCGGTCACGGTTTTCGACCTTCCACCACGCGTTCTCTCCCCGAGACGTCCGGAGTGATCCTAATGTCGCCGTAGCCGCATTCCGCAAACGCGACTGCGACCGTCTCGGCCTGCCCGTCGCCGACTTCGACGACGAGTCCGTGTGTGTCCGCATCGCGGACGAGCTCCTCGTGCACGCCTTCCCCGACGAAGGCGGCGCGCGGCTCCCACTCGCGAATCTCCGGTTGGAGCATGTCCCACTCGGACGGATGCACGTACGGCGGGTTGGCGACGACGAGGTCCCAACCGTCCGCTGCCGCGTCGAGCCCTCCGAGGCGCAGCTCGACGGGCAGTCCGAGCCGGCCTGCGTTCTCGCGAGCCAGGGCGAGCGCCTCGGGCGAGGTGTCGACGCCGGTGACGCGCGCGCCGGGATGCTCGTCCGCGATCGCAAGCGCGATCGCGCCGCCGCCGACGCCGACGTCGAGCACGCGCGGCTCGCGCCGTTCGCGGATGAGCGCGAGCGCACGCTCGACGACCGTTTCCGTCTCGGGCCGCGGAACGAGCGCGCGCCCGTCGGTCTTCAAGTTCAGCCTGCGGAAGCCCCACTCGCCGAGCACGTACGCGAGCGGCTCACGACGCTCGCGCCGCGCGACGAGCGGCTCGAGCGTGCCGGCATCGAGCTCGTCGCGACGCCTGACCTCGGTGCGCGAAACGCCGAGCACGTGCGCGACGAGCCATTCGGCATCCACCAGCGGCGTGGCGACTCCGGCCGCCGCGAGCCTCTGCTCGGTCGCGGCGAGCGCCTCGGCCACTCTCACGCGAGCGCGCGGCGGCGGTCCTCGGCGTCGAGACCTTCGGTGAACTCGTCGAGGCCGCCTTCGAGCACGCGGTCGAGCTGATGCACGGTGAGCTTGATGCGGTGGTCGGTGACGCGGCTCTCGGGGAAGTTGTACGTGCGGATCTTCTCGGCTCGCTCGCCCGAGCCGATCTGCGAGCGCCGGGTCGCGTCGAGCTCCGCCTGCTGCTTGGCACGCTCGAGCTCGTAGAGGCGTGCGCGCAGGACGCGCAACGCCTTCTGCTTGTTCTGGAGCTGGCTCTTCTCGTCCTGCATCGCGACGACGAGACCGGTCGGAAGGTGCGTCACGCGCACCGCCGAGTCGGTCGTGTTCACGGACTGGCCGCCCGGGCCCGTCGAGCGGTAGACGTCGATCTTCAGATCCTCGTCGCGAATGTCGGCGTCGATGTCCTCGGCCTCCGGCATCACCGCGACGGTTGCGGTCGACGTGTGGATCCGCCCCTGCGACTCGGTCTCCGGCACGCGCTGCACCCGATGCGTCCCGCCTTCCCACTTGAACGTGCCGAACGCGCGCGGCCCCTTGACAGCGAACGTGACCTCCTTGTAGCCGCCGCCGTCGCTCGGGCTCGCACCCAGCTCCTCGACCTTCAGGCCGCGGCGGTCCGCGTACCGCGTCAGCATCCGGTGGAGATCGCCCGCCCACAGCGCCGCTTCGTCGCCGCCGACGCCCTGCCGGATCTCGACGATTGCGTCCTTGTCGTCGTCCGGATCCGCCGGAACGAGCGCGTCGCGAAGCGGCGGCTCCAGCTCGGCGACCCGCGCCTCGAGCTCGGGCACGAGCTCCTTGAGGTCCCCGTCCGCGCGCGCCTCCTCGAGGTCCGTGCGCGCCTGCATCCACTCCTGCGCGAGCCGGTGCGGCTCCTCGAGCTCCTTCAGCCTGCGGCCGACCTCGGCCGCCTCGCGGTGGTCGTTGTAGACGCCGGGATCGGACATGCGATCCCGCAGCTCCCGGTAGGAGCGCTCCAGGTCTGTGACAAGGTCTTCGATCGCAGCCATCGACTACAGGGTAGGACAGGAGGAGGAGTGACCGTCCGCGACGAGATTCTCGGCGCCAACGAGCGGTACGCAGCCCAGTTCGACAAGGGCAATCTGCGAGCCCCGCCCGGCCGGCGGTTCGCGGTGGTGACCTGCATGGACGCGCGACTCGACCCGGCGCGGTTCCTCGGACTGGAGGAAGGCGACGCGCACGTGATCAGAAACGCGGGCGGCCTCGTGACGGACGACGCCCTGCGTTCACTCGTGATCTCGCACCACGAGCTTGCGACGCAGGAAGCCTTCGTGATCGGCCACGAGGCCTGCGGGATGATCGGGCTGTCGAACGAACGGATGCGCGCGCAGCTCGGCCCCGCCGCGGAGGCCGTGGACTTTCTGGGCTTCGCCGACGTTCACCAGGCGGTGCGCGACAGTGTTCGAAGGATCCAGGAGTCGCCGCTTCTGCCGGACACGTTTGGCGCAACCGGGTACGTGTACGACGTCCGGACGGGCCGGCTCCGGCAGGTGACCTAGTGCTCCGTCACTAACTCAGGTTCGCGTCGAGCGTGATGCTCGGCACGCTCGCGAGCGCCTTCGACACGGGACAGTTCTCCTTCGCCTGGTCCGCAGCGGCGCGGAAGTCGTCCTCGCTGATCCCGGGAACGGAACCCCGCACCGTCAGCGCGATCTTCGTGATCCCTTCCGGGGGCTGGAACGTCACCGTCGCCGACGTCTCGAGCTGCTCCGGCGCATGACCCGCCTGCGCCAGGCCGTTCGACAACGCCATCGAGAAGCACGCGGCTTCGGCCGCGGCGATCAGCTCCTCGGGGCTCGTATTCCCGCCCGGCTCCTCGGACCGAGAGCGCCAGGTCACGCCGAGGCCGCCGAGAACGCCGCTCGTCACGGATTCGATCGTGCCGCTCCCGCTCATGAGGTCGCCCTGCCAGGTCACGTTCGCACGACGTTCGGTCGCCATCGGTCCTCCTTCAGTTGGACGTTCTCTGTTCACGCGCGCGCATGAACCGGAGCACGCTAGCTCAGGCCATTACCTCGACCTTGCGCGTCTCCGTGGACGCGCCGCCTTCGAGCGAGAGGACTTCCTTGAGCGCCCGAATCGAAACCTCGAGCTGGTCGAGCGTCGGCTCGCGCGTCGTCAGACGCTGCAGCCAGAGGCCGGGAGCGAGGAGCGCCATCAGAATCCGGTTTCGCTGGTGCCTGCCGGCGAAGCGGATGAGCTCATATGCGAGGCCGGCAATCACCGGGAGGAGCAGGATCCGCGTCGCGATCAGCCAGTACCACGCCGGTCGCCCGAAGAACGCGAACACGAAGATCGCGATCACCATCACCCAGAGCAGGAACGCCGTGCCGCAGCGCGGGTGGATGAGCGAGTACCGCTGCACCGTCTCGGGCTCGAGCTCCTCGCCTGCCTCGTACGCGTTGATCGCCTTGTGCTCGGCGGCGTGGTACTGGAAGACGCGGCGGAGGTCCGGGAGGAGCGAGATGATGCCGAGGTACAGGACGAACATCGTCACGCGGATCAGGCCCTCGACGATCACGAACGAGCCCGTCCCCTTGATCCCGATCCAGTTCGTGAGCAGTGCCGGCGTCACCTTGAAGAGCATCACGGCGAACCCGATCGCGATCGCGAACGCGAAGAAGAGCTGGCCGCGCGTGAGCTCCGTCGAGACGTCCTCTGCTTCTGCCCCGTTTTCGCGCTCCTCCTGCGCCGCATAGTTCGCGGAGATCGCGAGCGCACGGAACCCGATCGCGAGCGACTCCCCGAGCGCGACGACGCCGCGGACGACAGGGATCCGGAAGACCCAGTGCCGCGCCATCGGCGAGCGGATCGGCTGGTTCACATGGGCGATGTCGCCGTCCGGCTTGCGCACGGCGACCGCCCAGTTGGAGGGGCCCCGCATCATCACACCCTCGAGGACGGCCTGTCCGCCCACCGTTGTCATGGCAAGAGTGTGCTACCCGCGGCGGGCGCCGCCGGCCTTCTCCAGCCGGCGCTGGAAACGCTCGACACGACCGCCGGTGTCGAGGAGCTTCTGCTTGCCCGTGTAGAACGGATGGCAGTTCGAGCAGATCTCGACGTGCAGCTCGGGCTTCGTGGAGCGCGTCTGGAACGTGTTGCCGCACGAACACGTGACGGTTGCGACGACGTACTCGGGATGGATGTCAGGCTTCATCTTCGGCGGCCAGAATAGCAGCGGCCGTGTGGGGAGCGACGTTGCCTCCCGAGACGACGGCGCCGACCTTCTGCCCCGGCTCGAGGTCGAGGCGGCCGCTGAGGAGCGCGGCGGCCGTCGCGGCTCCCGCGAGCTCGCACGCGAGCTTCATGCGGCCGTACATGAAGCGGAAACCGGCGACGAGTTCCTCCTCCGTGACGAGGAAGGACTCGACGCCCAGCGCGCCGCACACCGCAACGCAGTTCTCGCCGGCGTAGGGCCCGTTGAGGCCGTCGGCGGCGGACTCCGCTTCGACCGTGACGGCTTGCCCCGCCTTCAGGCCTTCGTGCATCGCGGGTGAGCGCTCCGGTTCGACGGCGATCACGCGCGCGTCCGGGCGCAGGCCTTTGACGGCCGTGGCGATTCCGGACACGAGACCGCCGCCGCCGACCTGGACGAGCACGACCTCTGCTTCGGGGAGGTCCTCGAGGATCTCGATGCCGACCGTTCCCTGCCCGGCCATGACGAGCGGATCGTTGTACGGGTGGACGAGCGTCCGTCCCGTCTCTGCGATCAGCTGCTCGAGGCGCTCGAAGGCCTCGATCTTCTCCAGAGCTTCCGTGTCGACGGTCGCGCCGTACCCGCGCGCCGCGGCGATCTTCATCGGGCTCGCGGTGCGCCACATCACGACGAGCGCGTCGAGCCCCTCGACCGCGGCGGCGTAGGCGAGTGCCTGCGCGTGGTTGCCGGCCGAGATCGAGATCAGACCGCGCTGTTTCTCCTCCTCGGTCAGGTGCGAGAGCTTGTTCAGCACGCCGCGCGGCTTGAACGATCCCGTCCGCTGGAAGAGCTCGGCCTTGAAGTGGACGTCGGTTCCGACCTGCTCCGAGAGCGTGCGCGACGGCAGGAGCGGGGTGCGGTGGAGGCGTCCCGCGATGCGCTCGCGCGCGCGCTCGACGTCGTCGAGCGAGAGGAGCGAACCGGCTACAGCCATGGCCCGATCGTACTTGTCCGCGGCGGAACCCCCACCCGAGGGTGGGGCTCAGTCCCACCACCCTCGTGGCCGACGATACCCGTCTTCGGCGCACTTGTATGTGCCGGATATGTGACGTTTGTCAGTACTTGCCCTTGCCGCAGCCGGCAAGCAGGAACGGAACGGCCGCGACGAAGAGCGCAATGAGACGTATTCGCATACCGGTAATACGGGCGCGACGCGGGCGCGGTTTGCGTGTCTGAGCTACGTGAGCGTGTACTCCGGCCCTGACCCGCCTTCCGGCGGCGTCAGGCGACCGCCCTTCGCGGTGATAGCGCCGCACTGCACGCAGTTCGACGGCGTGACCGAGATGCCGTCGTCGCCGGCTTCGTACACCTGTGCCGGGCACATCCGCTCCCACAGCTCGGCGATCTCGCGCGGAACGTCTCGCCTGATCACGATGTGATTCGGCTGGTCGTCGCGCGTCCGGTTTCCCGCCGCGAAGACCGACGAGAGCTTGTCGAACGTCAGCTTTCCGTCGGCAGCGGGATAGGACCCGGCGCGGTCGCTGCGGACTAGTTCCTGGTCGGCGTCGCGCTCCGTTCGCGTCGTTCCGGGCGGGAAGTGGCCACGCGTCGCGGTCATCACGCCGGCGAGCGCACCGCCGAGCCAGAAGCCGCGCCCGAACGCCTGCCGCATGTTCCGCACCTCCCGCAGGTCGCGCCAGATGAAGCTCTGCTGCACAGCGTCGTCGTACGCCGCGAGCGCGCCCGGCCGCCACGGGGTCTCGCCGCGGCTCAGTGCTCCGAACGCCGCCTCGGCGGCCAGCGATCCCGACTCGATCGCGTAGTGGATCCCCTTGAGCGCGGGCACGTTCACGAAGCCGACGCCGTCGCCGCAGAGCAGCAGACCAGGGGCGTGAAGTTGCTTCGGGACCGACACGAACCCGCCTTCCGGAATCGTCTTCGCACCCCACGCGACGCGTTCGCCGCCTTCGAGAATGCGGCGCACGAGCGGATGCGTCTTCAGCTCCTGCAGCAGGTCGTGTACCGACAGGTCGACGTCGCGGTAGTCCAGCCCGACGACCATCCCGAGCGTGACCATTTCTTCGCCCATCGGGTAGATGAAAGAGCCGCCGAACTCGCGGTACTTCGCCTGCGGTCGCAGCGGCCAGCCCATCGTATGAATCACACGGTCGAGCGGCTTCGCGACCTTCCACACTTCCTTCACGCCGAGCGCCCACACCTGCGGGCTGTCACCCCGGAGCCCGAATCGGTCGAGCGCGACGCCGGTCAGGTGCCCCTGCGTCCCCTCCGCCAGGACGGTGACGCGCGCGACGATGTCCGCGCCCGGCTCGAAGTTCCCGAGCGGCTCGGCTTCACGACCGCGGCCTTTGTCCTCGGTGCGGACGCCGCGCACGCGCCCACCGTCGACGAGGAGCTTCACCGCCGACGTCTCGGGAAGGATCATGGCCCCGCCCTCTTCGGCCTGCTCGCCCAACCACCGGCCGAGTTGCGACAGCGACGCAACGTAGTTGCCGTGGTTCTTCATCGTCGGCGGCGTCGGAATCGGGAGCGCGCGCTTCGCCGTGAGCATGTACACGGACTCGTGGTCGACCGGTCCGTAGAAGGGCATCTCGTCGATGCGCTTGCGGTCGCGGAAGAGGCGCCGCAGCGCACGCGGATTGACGACGGCGCCCGAGACGAGATGCGACCCCGGCGTCTTTCCTTTCTCGAGCACGGCGATCGGTACCTCGCCCAGCCGATCGCGAACGTCCGGAGCGTCCTCGAGCAGCTGACCGAGCCGGATCGCACACCCGAGGCCCGCAGGCCCCGCGCCGACGATCAGAACACCGACGTCGATACGTTCGTCTTCGGGATCCGTCGGTGGCCCGACGTAGTCGTCGGGGCGAAACGGAGGTGGGAAATCCGCCGGTCTCATCCGCTCTTGCGTTGCGTTACGAGCTCGGTCAGCTTCGGCACGACCTGGTGAATGTCGCCGACGACTCCGAGGTCGGCGAACTCGAAGATCGGCGCGTGTGGGTCCTTGTTGATCGCCACGATCACGCCGGAGCCCTGCATCCCGACCTTGTGCTGGATCGCGCCGGAGACACCGCACGCGACGTAGAGCTTCGGCGACACCGTCCTGCCGGTCTGCCCGACCTGCGTGGAGTACGGGTACCAGCCCGCGTCGACGACGGCGCGCGTCGCACCGACCGCGCCGCCGAGCGCTTTCGCCAACTCTTCGACAAGCGTGAAGTTCTCAGGCCCGCCGAGCCCGCGGCCACCCGCGACGACGACGTCGGCATCTTCGATCGACGGGCCTTCGCTCTCCTCGTGCGCCTGCTCGATCATGCGCGCGGTCGTGGAGAAATCCTCGAGCCGGACGTCGACGTCGACGACCTCTGCACTTCCGCCCGTCGCGGCGGGATCGAACGAGCCGGTGCGGATGAGCGCCAGCTGCGGCGTCGACGTCCAGCCGACGTCCGCGTAGATAGAGTCCTGCAACGCAGGCCGAGTGCCGATCAGCTTCCCGTCGCGCCGCGCGATGTCGACGAGGTCCCAGTTCAGCCCGGCGTCGAGGCGCGCGGCCAGACCTGCAGCGGTGTCGGCGGCGAGGACCGAGTTGGCGAACAGCACGGCGTCGGCATTCGTCTCCTCCACGATGCGCGCGAGGACGTCGACGCGCGGTTGCGGCAGTGGTGCCTCGAGCTCCGGCGCGTCCGCGACGTACACGCGTGCAGCGCCGAACTCGCCGGCCACGTCCGCGAGCGCACCGACGCCGGAGCCGACGACGACGCCCGCGGCCTCGTCACCGATCGACGCTGCCTTCGAGAGAACGCCAAGGCCGCCCTTGAGCAGCTCGTCGCCGTGGTGCTCGAGGAAGACAAGGGTCGCCATCAAGTTGAGTTCGTCAAGGTTGGTCTGGTCTGTCCGGTCTGGCTAGTCAGGTCTGTCCGGTCTGACTAGTCAGGTCAGGCTGGTCTGACCGGTCTGGTCTGACCGGTCACGTCAAATGAGTCTCTTTTCCGTCAAGAAATCGACGATCGCCTGCGCGGCGTTGCCGTCATCCTCGATCTTTCGTGATGCGCCGCGGGACGGAGGCGTTTTGAGCTCGAGCACCTCTGTCTTCGATCCACTCTCGCCCACCGTGTCCGCCGAAACGTCGACGTCCTGCAGCGACAGTGTCTCCTGCGGCTTGGACTTCGCGCCCATGATCCCTTTCAGCGACGGGTAGCGCGGCTCGTTGATCGCATCCGAGACTCCGACGACGGCTGGGAGCGGCGCCTCGATCACGTCGTAGCCGAACTCCGTCTGCCGCTTCACGCGCAGCGACCCGTCGGCGCGCGTCACTTCCGCGGCCTGCGACACCATCGGCAGCCGCAACCGATCCGCGACTGCGGCCCACAGGACGGCGCCGTCCGAGTCGTTGCCCTGCTGTCCGAACAGGACGAGGTCGGCATTCTGACGCGCCAGGACCTGAGCGAGCACACGGGACGTCGCGACGAGGTCCGAACCCGACGCCGCGTCGTCGGTGACGAGCACGGCCCGATCCGCTCCCATCGCGAGTGCTTTCCGTAGCGCGTCCTGCGCCTTCGCGGGGCCGAGCGAGACGAGCACGACCTCACCTTCGCCCGTGTCGGCCTTCAACCGGAGAGCCTCCTCGACGGCATGCGCGTCGAAGGGGTTCAAGGCGCCCTCTCCGGAGCGGTCGAGCCGCTTCGTCTCCGGATCGATCCGCTTCGCGCCCTCGGGAACGTGCTTCACGCAGACGGCGATCTTCATCGGCGCGGACTCTACTGACGGTTGCCGGCGCAGCGACGCATTCCGCGGAGCCTGCTAACGTCCGCCACTTCGGACGCGAGCCGGAGCCTATGCGCAGCCACCGGACGACAGCCCGAGCGGTTCCTTTTCTCGCCGCACTGCTCGGTCTCTTCGCAGGGACCGCCGCCGCGTCGTCGGACGGTCGACCGCCGGCGCACATCGTCTTCCCCGTCGTCGCGCAGGTGCAGTACAGCGACGACTTCGGGCAGTCGCGGCCCGGCGGGCCGCATCAGGGCAACGACATCATCGCCGCGAAGAAATCACCGGCGGTCGCCGCTGAAGCCGGCAAGGTGAAGTACTGGACGACCTCGCCTACCGCCGGCTGCATGCTCTACCTCTACGGACAGAGCGGCACGACGTACTACTACATCCACCTCAACAACGACCTGACGACGCGCAACGACAACCGCGGCAAGTGCGTCCGCGGAACGGCGTACACCGTCAAGAACGGTGCCCGCGTCGCCGCGGGCCAGCAGGTGGGATACGTCGGCGACTCGGGCGACGCGAACGGCGTCCACCCGCACCTGCACTTCGAGGTCCATCCGAACGGCGGCAAGGCAACGGATCCGTATCCGTACCTCCAGGCAGCGCAGCACCTGCTTTTCGCCGCGAAGCCCGGCACGCCGTTCTCGCTGGCGCTCACCGGAACGGTGGTCAGCACGACAGAGACGCAGGTCGCGGTCAACGTCAGCACGTCGCACGCCTATCCGTCCAACCTCACGCTGACGAAGCTGAATCAGGCGGTCACGCTCAACGTTCCCGCGACCGCGCTCGTGCAGAGCGTCGACGCGAACGGCGCCCTGCGCACGCTCACGAGCATCATGCTCGCCGCGAAGGGGCAGAAGGTCGTCGTCTGGACACAGCCCGCCCCCGCGACGCTGAAGGCGCAGCGCGGCGATCCGGGAGCTCTCAGCGCGGCGCTGATCCAGCTCGGCTAGACCGACGGCGGCCCCGCCTCGATTCGCCCGATGAGCGCGTCCACGTCGCCCCGCATGTCGTGGACGTTCTCGAGCCACCACGTCGCGCCGGCATCCGCGTATTCACGAACGCTCTCGCCCGGCTCCGAATAGCCGTTGAACGCGACATCGAATCCCTCCGTGCGACCGATCCGGCTCACCTTCTCCGCGAGCTCTTCGGCGGTCATCGTCATCCGGTGCGGCTCGAGGCTGTTCGGGATCCACCCGTCCCAGCGCGACGCGCGACGTAGGGCGGCCCTGCTCTGCCCGCCGACCCAAACTGGGCCGTCCCACAACCGCCGCACAAGCTGGAGGCCTTCGTCGAGGAGCACCGCGCGTCCGTGCGGATCGAAGCTCTCGCCGAACTCGATGAACTCGCGTTCGTTGCCGCCGAGGCCGGCACCGAGGACGACGTGCCCGCTGTTCAGTCGCTCCAACGTGCGGAGCTGCTCGGCTACGACTTGCGGCCGGCGACGCGGCAGGGGCGTGACGGCCGTGCCAAGGGTCAGCCCATCCGTGGTACTCGCTACGGCCGCGAGGGTGACCCATGGATCTGCGGATGGCGGCCCCCACACGAACGCGAGGTGGTCCCAGACGAAGTAGCCGTCCCAGCCCCCGGCCCGTGCAGCGCGCGCTGTTCGCACGGCGACGTGAGGATCGGACCAGCTCCCGAAATTGCTCGAGCAGACCGCGAACTTCAACGACCTGTGAACCGAGGCTCCCGCTTCTCGACGAACGCGGTCATGCCTTCCTTCGCGTCCGCCGACGAGAAGAGCTCGCCGAAAGCCTCGCCCTCGGCGGCGAGGTTCGCCGCGTGGTCCCCGCCGAGCGCGCGGTTCGCGAGCCGCTTCACCAAGCGGAGCGCCAGCACACTCTTCGTCGCAAGCACGTGCGCCGTCTCTCGCGCCTTTTCGAGCACGGGATCGTGCACCGCGTTCACGAGCCCGATGCGATGCGCCTCGTCTGCGTCGACCGTGCGGCCGGTGAAGACGAGCTCCTTCGCGACGCCGAGCCCGCAGACGCGCGCGAGCCGTTGCGTTCCGCCCCAACCGGGGATGATCCCGAGGTTGACCTCCGGTTGGCCGAGCTTCGCGTTCGACGACGCGTAACGGATGTCGCACGCAAGCGCGAGCTCGCACCCGCCTCCGAGCGCGAAGCCGTTCACGGCCGCGATCGTCGGCTTCGGCATCGTCTCGAGCAGCCTTCCGACCTCATGTCCGAGGGCTCCCCACGCCATCGCTTCCTCGACGCCGAGACCGCTCATGTACTTGATGTCCGCACCCGCGATGAACGCACGGTCGCCGGCCCCCGTGAGCACGACGGCGCGGACGTCGTCGTTGCCCGCCAACCCGGACAACTCGTCCCGCAACATCGTCAGCGTCAGGAGATCGAGCGCGTTGAGCGCGTCCTGCCGGTCGACGGTGACGAGAGCGACCGCGTCTTCGCGGTCGACCCGAATCACGAAACCGGGACCTTCCCGCGCAGGAACTCCACGATCTCGCTGGTCGGCGCGCCCGGGGTGAAGACCTCCGCGACGCCGGCGCTCTTCAACTCCGCGGCGTCGTCGTCCGGAATCGTCCCGCCGACGACGACCACGACGTCCTCCGCGCCGTTCTCGCGCAGGCCCTCGAGGATCCGCGGGACGAGCGTCATATGTGCGCCCGAGAGGATGGAGATCCCCACCGCGTCCGCGTCCTCCTGGATCGCGGTCTCGACGATCTGCTCCGGCGTCTGGTGCAGCCCGGTGTAGATGACCTCCATGCCCGCGTCGCGGAGCGCCCGGGCGATGATCTTCGCGCCGCGGTCGTGGCCGTCGAGGCCGGGCTTCGCGATGACGACTCGGATCTTGCGCGCCACGGCGCGGAGTCTAGATCCCGCGTGCCGGCACGGTCCGCGGCTGCGCGGGCTTTCCGCCATGGAACGGCGTGCTCTTCGACGCCCCGTGGATCGGAACGAACACGAGCACGACGCACGCGACCCAGGCCGCGAGCGCCGCGCCGCGGAGGATCAGAAGACCGGCGTCTCCCGCCACACGCCCCACACCTCTCGTAACGCGTCGCACATCTCACCCATCGTCACGTACGCGCGCGATGCCTCGACGATCGACGGCATGAGGTTCCTGTCCTCGGACGCGGCGTCACGTTTCAGCGCGGCGAGGGCGGACTCGACCGTCGAGGAATCCCGCCGCGCGCGCAGCGCCCGCACCCGCTCGATCTGCTCTCGCTCGAGCGCCGGATTGATCTTCAGGATCTCGACCGGCCGCTCGTCCCGGCGCTCGTAGCGGTTGACGCCGACGACGATCCGGCGCTTCTGCTCGACCTCCGACTGGTAGCGGAACGACGCCTCGGCGATCTCGCGCTGGAAGAAGTTCTCCTTGATCGCGGCGACGACCCCGCCGAGCTTGCGGATCCGCTCGAAGTAGTCGTACGCCTCCGCTTCGAGCCGGTTCGTCAGCTCCTCGACATAGTACGAGCCGCCGAGCGGGTCGATCGTATTCACGACGCCCGTCTCGTGCGCGATCACCTGCTGGGTGCGCAGCGCGAGCCGGACGGCGTCTTCGGTCGGCAGCGCGAGCGCTTCGTCGAACGAGTTCGTGTGCAGCGACTGCGTGCCGCCGAGCACCGCGGCAAGCGCTTCGAGCGCGGTGCGCACGATGTTCACCTCCGGCTGCTGCGCCGTCAACGACACGCCCGCGGTCTGCGTATGGAAGCGCATCAGCCACGAGCGCGGGTTCGTCGCGCCGTACCGCTCGCGCATCTCCTTCGCCCAGATCCGCCGCGCGGCGCGGTACTTCGCGATCTCCTCGAAGAAGTCCAAATGCGCGTTGAAGAAGAACGAGAGCCGCGGCGCGAAGTCGTCGACGGCGAGACCGCGCTTGATGCAGGCCTCGACGTACGCGAAACCGTCCGCGAGCGTGAACGCGAGCTCCTGCGCCGCCGTGGAGCCCGCCTCACGGATGTGGTATCCGGAGATCGATACCGGATGCCACTTCGGCATCTCGCGCGCGCAAAACTCGATCATGTCGATGACGAGCCGCATCGACGGCTCGGGCGGGAAGATGAACTCCTTCTGCGCGATGTACTCCTTGAGGATGTCTGTCTGGATCGTCCCGCGGAGCCGGTCGCGGGGCACGCCCTGCTCCTCGCCGACGCAGACGTAGAACGCGAGCAGCATCGCGGCCGGCGAGTTGATCGTCATCGACGTCGAGACACGGTCGAGCGGAATGCCCTCGAACAGCGTCTCCATGTCGTCAAGGGAGTCGATCGCCACACCCTCGCGGCCGACCTCGCCGAGCGACCGCGGGTGGTCGGAGTCGTGTCCCATCAGCGTCGGCATGTCGAACGCCGTCGAGAGGCCGGTCTGGCCGTGGTCGAGTAGATACTGGAAGCGCGCGTTCGTCTCGGCGGCGGTTCCGAAGCCGGCGAACTGCCGCATCGTCCAGAGCTTCCCGCGGTACATCGACGGGTAGACCCCGCGCGTGAACGGATAGACGCCCGGATACCCGAGGTCCCGGTCGTAGTCGATCTCGACACTCTCGGGCGTGTAGAGCGGCTCGTTCTCGAGGCCCGAGATCGTGCTGAAGAGCTCGCCCTGGCGCTCCGGCGTCGTCTCGTAGAGGTCGCGCTTCCACTCCGCGGTGGAGTCGAGCGCCCCCCGATCCTCGGTTGTCGCCATTGCTTCCCCTGATTCTACGAGCGGGTTGATCTCCTGCCGTCCGTTGCAGCGGCCGATACTCCACCGGTGAAGGGGCTCGTTGCGTTTGTCATTTGTGCGGCGCTGGTCGCGCCCGTGGCTGCGGCTGCGGCAAGGCCGACCGCGCTCGGACAGGCGGAACGACTCTCCGGCCTCAGCGCGCGGCGGCCGATCCGGACCGTGACGGAGAGCTCGGCGCGGTTCGACGCGGATGCGGTCCGCGTACTCGATCGCGGATACCCGCGCTCGCTGCAGCGCGTCGACGACCGGCTGTACGCGGCGCTCGGCTTGCTCGCGGCCGGCGGCAGTACGCGCGCGCTCATGAAGGCGAGCGTCCGGACGATTGACGCGCTCTACGACCCGGCGGCACACGTCCTGCGCGTACGACGGAAGCCCGCGCCGACGCGCGCTGCTCTCGTGTACGAACTCGTTCGCGCACTCGTCGACCAGAACGTCGGGCTGCGCAGGATCTCGACCTTGCGCGCGCGCGACCGCGACGCGTCGCTGGCTGCGAACTCCGTCGTCGACGGTCTCGCGTCGCTCGCGTCCGGACGTCGAGCCGGACCGCAGCGCGGTTCGACGATCGATCGCTTCCTCTGGGTCGAGCGCACCGCAGGTCTCGGGCCCGGTCGGACGTTCGTCGCTCAACTGCGTTCCGTCGGCGGTTCGTTCGCAGTCGCGACCGCGCTCCGCACGTTCCCACAAACGACGGAGCAGTTGCTCCATCTCGATGCCTTCCTCGATCGCGCACGCCCGCTTCCCATTTCGTTGCCGGCGCGCGTGGACGACCGCGCGCTGCAGACATCCGAGGCGCTGACCGCGTCCGAGACGTTCGGCGAGCTCGATGTTCGCGCATTGCTACGCGCGTTTTCGCTTCCGCCGAGCGACAGCGTCGCGCAAGGCTGGGGCGGGGGACGTCTCGCGCTCTACACCGGTGCCGACGACGCGGCCACTGTCGCGGTCGCGATTCGCTGGCGCTCGGCGGACGACTTCGCCGAGTGGAGAGCGGCGGCGCCGGCGCTCGTCGCCTCCGCTTTTCCGGCCGCGCAGGAACGGCGTTGCCCGGCGGTCGACCGCTGCTGGGTCTCCGGCGACCGCGAGCTCGCGCTCGCGTCGTCGGGCGATCTGACCGTGCTTGCGAGCGGCACCGCCGGCGAGCTCGTCGCGGCGTCACTCGCCCGCTAGACCAACCTTCAACCTCGACTTCAGGGTCAAGGACAGTCTGCCTGGCCGTCCGAAAGCGAGACTCGAGCGCCGCGCCCTGCCTCGGAAGGGGGATTTCCGGGCCGCAAGCAGCGTTTGCAAACCGGAAGAGGGTCAGGAGAGCCACAAGACAAGCCGATTTCTCCAAGCGGAGACGCGTGGCAAGGCGCCCCGCGTAGGAGAACTTCATGGCGAGCTTCCCGGACCTGCGGCCCCACCGTGGCTCGGCAAATGCCGAGCGTGGGACCGCGCGTGCGTTCGGGGACCTCGCCGCCCTCCTGGCCATGGTTCGTGCGGCCCTCTCCGTCGTTGCCTCTCTCGCCGACTCCGAGCTCGCCACTCTCCGCGGTGCGAAGGCACTCGTCCGGACACCGGCTCTCCCGACGCACGTCCTCGGAGAGCCGGCTCCGGGCATCGCCGCGCAGGTCGGAGCGCCGGCATGACGATCCGGCGCGCAAACCTCATCAGCGTCTTGCTCGTCGGGCTCGTCGCGGTCGTGACGGGAACGATCGCGTTCGCGCTGCGCGGCGATCACACCGCGAAGCGCTCATCGTTCATCGCGCAGGAGCTCGGTCGTCCTCAGCCGGGCGCGTCGCCCATCCGCCCGGCGCTCGGCGCGAAGCTCGAGGTGACACACGGGGGTCTGACGATCGCATCCGGCTCGTCGGCGTTGTCACTCGCATTTCGGCCCACGCACGCCGGTCCCTGGCGCAGCTACGAGCACGGCATCAGCCGCCGTACGTCGTTCGGGAGCGAGGCGATCACATTCGGCGTCGACCGAATGGAACAGTCGGTCCGCGTCGATACGCACCAGGGAGGCCGCGTGTGGCGCTGGCGGCTGTCGACCAAGCGCCTCACCCCCCACGTCGGTGCCGACGGCTCGGTCGACTTCACGACGAAGGGCAGGGACTCCGGCTTCGGCATCCTCCCCGTTTCGATCGTCGACGAGCACGGCAAAGACATCACGCCCGACGGGGCGCGCTGGTCCGTGACGCGCGATCGCAAGTGGCTGGAGTTGCAGCTCGACGACGGGAAGCTTCCACTGCCCTACGTCATCGACCCGATCGCGATCGTCGGCACCTGTCCCGGTGCCTTCCCCGGGGACTTCAACGGTTGCTCGGTGCACACGGTCTCGAACAAGACCAGCCTTGCGTCGTCGCCGCTCGTCCGGCCGGCGAGCGTGAACACCGGCGACCTGATGGTCGCGCAGATCACCCTGCGGAACAACGACGCGATCACCGCGCCGGCCGGCTGGACGGCGCTCACGAACCTCAAGCAGCAGGGCGCGGGTCTGGAGCAGCGCCTCTACTACAAGTACGCGACGGCCGGCGATACGGCAGGCACGACGTACAGCTGGTCGTGGACGAACGGCGCAGATGCGTCGGCCGCGATCCTGGCGTACTCGGGCGTCGACGCGACGAGCCCGACGGACGGTACGTCGACGGAGAACTCGGGCAACAGCGGCAGCGCCAGTGCGACGGGGATCACCACGACGCAGAACAGCGACATGATCCTCGCCTTCTACGGCGCGCAGGGCAACGTCACGGCGACGCAGGACGCGAGCCAGGCCGTGAGTCAGGAGTACACAGTCCTTTCGACAAGCGGTCCGGCGAGCCGGTCACGCTCCACGGGCGCGGATGGGATCCAGGCGGCCCCGGGCGCGTCCGGCGCCAAGACGGCTACCGTCACCGCCGCGGGCAACTGGGTCGCGAACCTCGTCGCGCTGATGCCGCCGCTCGCAGCCAACGGGTCGGGGACGCTGACGACGCCGACGACGAATGTGTCAGCCGGCCAGACCGGCCGGACGATCACGTTCACCTACACGGCGGCTTCCGGGGGCATGCAGGGCGGGACGCTCACCCTCGTCGTCCCGAACGGCTGGACGGCGCCGTCCACGACGGGCAACAACGCCGGCTATACAACGGCGAGCAAAGGCACGCTCACCGTCTCCGGTCAGACGATCACTGTCTCGAATCTCACGCTCGCCGGTGCGGGGACCATGACGATCACCTACGGCGACACGAGCGGCGGCGGGACGGGCGCGACCGCATCGGGGACGACCGGCGCCCAGACCTGGCAGGCACAGCAGAACGCGCGAGGCGCCTGCGCCTGCACGAACCTTGGCTCCTCCCCGAGCATCACGGTGAACGCCGGCGACGGATCCGGGACGCTGACCGCCGGAACGAGCAACGTCTCCGCAAGTCAGACCGGTCGCACGATCACCTTCACCTACACCGCCGCGACCGGCGGTCTCTCGAACGGGTCGGTCACGCTGGTCGTCCCCAGCGGCTGGACGGCGCCCTCGACGACGAGCAACAACGCCGGCTACACGACCGCCAGCACGGGCACGGTCTCCGTCTCCGGCCAGACGATCACCGTCTCGAGCGTCACGCTCTCGGGAGGCAGCACGTTCACGATCACGTACGGCGATACGAGCGGCGGCGGGACCGGCGCGACAGCAACGTCGACCACGGGCGCGCAGACGTGGCAGGCGCAGGAGAGGTCGACGTCGGGCGGGTCGCTCGCGAACCTCGGCTCGTCGCCGAGCATCACCGTCAACGCCGCCGACGGGACGGGAACGCTCACCACGGGTACGACCACGGTGTCGGCAAGCCAGACGGGCCGCACGATCACGTTCACGTACACGGCTGCGACAGGCGGCGTCAGCGGAGGATCCGTGACGCTGGTCGTGCCGAGCGGGTGGACGGCTCCGTCGACGACGAGCAACAACGCGGGCTACACGACGGCGAGCACCGGCACGCTCTCCGTCTCGAGTCAGACGATCACGGTCTCGAACCTCACGGTCTCCGGCGGCAGCACGTTCACAATCACGTACGGCGATACGAGCGGCGGCGGCACCGGCGCGACGGCGACCTCGAGCACCGGAGCACAGACGTGGCAGGCACAGGAGAAGTCGACGTCGGGCGGCTCGCTCGCGAACCTCTCGTCGTCGCCGAGCATCAGCGTCTACGCGGCGGACGGTTCCGGAACGCTCACCGCGGACACCAGCGTCGTCTCCGCAAGCCAGACCGGCCGCACGATCACCTTCACGTACACCGCGGCGACCGGTGGCATCTCGAGCGGGTCGGTCACGATCGCCGTGCCGTCCGGCTGGAGCGCGCCGTCGACGACAGGCTCGAACGCGGGTTATACGACGGCGAGCACCGGGACGCTCTCGGTGTCGGGGCAAACGATCACCGTGTCGTCGCTGACACTCGCGGCAGGCAGCACGATCACCGTCACGTACGGCGCCACCGGCAGCGGGGGTCCGGGCGCGACGGCGACCGCGACAACCGGCTCGCAGGCGTGGCAAGGACAGGAGAAGTCCACGTCCGGCGGTTCGCTGAGGAACCTCTCCTCGTCGCCGAGCATCACCGTCTACGCGGCCGACGGCTCGGGCACGCTCACCACCGGAACGACGAACGTCTCGGCCGGCCAGACGGGACGCACGATCACCTTCACGTACACCGCGGCGACCGGTGGCATCTCGAGCGGCTCGGTCACGCTCGACGTCCCGAGCGGCTGGAGCGCACCGTCGACGACTGCAACGGCTGCCGGCTACACGACGGCCAGCTCGGGGACGGTCTCCGTCTCCGGCCAGACGATCACCCTCTCGTCGCTCACCGTCACCGCCGGCAACACGTTCACGATCACCTACGGCGACACCGGCTCGGGCGGGCCGGGCGCGACTGCGACGTCGACGACCGGCGCGCAGACGTGGCAGGCGAAGGAGAAGTCGACGTCGGGCGGATCGCTGACGAACCTCTCCTCGTCGCCGAGCATCACGGTCGATGCGGCCGACGGCACGGGGACGCTGACGACCGGAACGTCGAACGTCGCGAACGGCTCGACCGGGAACACCATCACCTTCACGTACACCGCCGCCGCCGGCGGCATCTCCGGCGGTTCCGTCACGCTCGACGTCCCGAGTGGATGGAGCGGGCCGTCGACGACGGGCTCGAATGCGGGCTACACGACGGCGAGCTCCGGCACGGTGTCGGTCTCGGGCCAGACGATCACGGTGTCGTCCTTGACTGTGTCAGGAGGATCGACGTTCACGATCACGTACGGCGCGACGAGCGGCGGCGGCCCCGGCGCGACGGCTTCGACGACCGCGGGCTCCGCAACGTGGCAGGGGAAGGCGAAGTCGACCTCCGGCGGAACGCTCACGAACCTCGCGTCGTCGCCGAGCATCAACGTCTACGCCGCCGACGGTTCGGGCACGCTGACCTTGCCGGCGACGAGCATCACCGCTTCGTCGACCGGCAACACGCTGACGTTCACGTACACCGCTGCCACCGGCGGGATGTCGAACGGCAGCGTCACCGTCGCGGCGCCCGCAGGCTGGAGCGCGCCGTCGACGACCGCGGCTGCGGCGGGTTATTCGACGTCGAGCGCAGGCAGCGTCTCCGTCTCCGGGCAGACGATCACCGTGTCGTCGCTGACGCTCGCCGGCGGCGCGACGTTCACGATCACGTACGGCGCGACGAGCGGCGGCGGGCCGGGCGCGACGGCGGGCTCGACGACGGGAACGGTGACGTTCCAGGCACAGCAGAAGTCGACGTCCGGCGGAACGCTCACGAGCCTCGCCACGTCCCCGGGCGTCACGGTCTACGCGGCGAACGGCTCCGGCACGCTGACGACCGGCACGAGCAGCGTCTCCGCGAGCCAGACGGGTCGGACGATCACCTTCACGTACACGGCGGCGACCGGCGGCACGTCGAACGGATCCGTGACGGTCGCCGTGCCCGCGGGCTGGACGGCCCCGTCGACCAGCGCCTCCAACGGCGGCTACACGACGGCGAGCTCCGGGACGGTCTCCGTCTCGGGACAGACGATCACCGTCTCGTCGCTCACGCTCGCCGGCGGCACAACGACGACGATCACGTACGGCGACACGAGCGGCGGCGGCTCCGGAGCCACGGCGACGTCGAGCACGGGCGCGCAGACCTGGCAGGCGCAGGAGAAATCGCTGTCCGGCGGGACGCTGACGAACCTCGCTTCCTCCCCGAGCATCACCGTCTACGCGGCCGACGGCTCGGGGACGCTCACGACCGGCACGAGCAACGTGTCCGCGAGCCAGACCGGTCGCACGATCACCTTCACGTACACGGCAGCCGCCGGCGCGATGTCGAACGGCTCGGTGACGCTCGCGGTTCCGGCCGGTTGGAGCGCGCCGTCGACGACGGGCGCGAACGCCGGCTACACGACCGCGACGTCCGGCACGGTCTCCGTCTCCGGACAGACGATCACCGTCTCGTCGCTCACGCTCGCCGGCGGCACGACGACGACGATCACGTACGGCGACACGAGCGGCGGCGGCTCCGGAGCCACGGCGACGTCGAGCACGGGCGCGCAGACGTGGCAGGCGCAGCAGAAGTCGACGTCCGGCGGCTCGCTCACGAACCTCGCGTCGTCGCCGAGCATCACCGTCGACGCGACCGACGGGTCCGGCACGCTCACGACGGGCACGAGCAACGTCGCGAACGGCTCGGGCGGGAACACGATCGCGTTCACGTACACCGCGGCGGCGGGCGGGCTCTCGAACGGCTCGGTCACGATCGACGTCCCGGCCGGCTGGAGCGCGCCGTCCACGACCGGCG
>VAYM01000078.1 GCA_005884945.1 Actinomycetota bacterium
GTTTGCCGGCATCGGCATCGGGCTCGCTCTCTGCGCCGCGGGGCTGCGGGTGCTCCTGGTGCTGCCGCGAGACCGCCGGAATCTTCCGATGGGTGCAGCGGCGTTAACGGTCGGATACCTGACGTATCTCCTGGGCGTCTACGCCAAGGAAACATCGATTTGCCTCGTCGTCCTCGTTCCTTTCGTTGGCATGTGGCTTGCGCGCCGTCTTCCTGTGGACAAGCGCCGAGTTCTCTTTGCCCGACACCTGTCTTGGATACTCGCGCTCCTCTTTCTAGCTCCACTGGCCCACATAGCCATCGAAGTTGCGCGGGCCCACCTCTCGGGACGGACGCCGTATCCGGTCGAAGTGAGCCCGGCGCAGAACTCACGAGCCTTCGCTGTGATCTCTCCCCTCTTCGGAGCACCCGGCGCACTGGGGACCTACCTCTGGATCGTCGTCGTAATCGTGGCGCTCGCGGTAATGGCGGCGCTGATTCGCCAGAAGAGCGCGGACGCCTGGCTCGTCGGCGGCGTTCTCGTCACTGGCTGGCTCATGACGGTCTTCCAGCTTTCTGACGGCCAGACGCCGAGTCGCTACTACATTCCTTGGACTATCGCGGTCGCCGCTGTCGCGACACGCGGTCTGCTCGCCGCGGATCGTCGCGTGCAGATCGCCGTCGTCGTGACCGTCTGTGCGATCGCGCCGGTGGGAGCGCGTCATGCGCTCGATCGGTGGATCAGAGGCGAAGAGAAGGGCGCAACGGCTGTCGAGATGGCAGCAAGCGTCGAAAGTGCGCAGTGCCGCTTGTACGCGGCTAACTTCGACGTCGAGCGACGCGTGGCACTTCCGCGCCTGGCCGGCTTCGCGTCCGCCAAACCGGTGGCGTCTTGCGCCGGCACCGTGGGCGAAGCGTACGCAGTCAACTGGGTTGAAAGGCCGCTGCCCGCGATCCTGACAACGCAATGCTTTCCGGCATGGCGGCGACTCGAGAGTCGCGACGGTGTGAGCCTTTACCGCTGCGCAAGGTTCGCCCCACGAGGCATTCCCGATCAGGACGCAGCATCCGGCGAACCGGAGGCGAGCGTCGTCCAGGTGCGTCTCCCGACTCATGAGCCAAGACCGAGCGTGCTCTTCCAAACCGGGAGGCAGCCGCTCAGAGCCCCGTCGGATTCCCGGCCCGAGGCTGAGCCGTGAGTGTGGATTCACCTAGACATATGAGCGATGGAGCCTTCGGACGTGCCGGCATAACTTGAAATCGTGGCCACTCCCGCCGACGTCGTTGCGTTTCCTGTTCGTTTCGAGCGGGACCTGGAGATTGCGCGCTCTTTGTCGCCTGCGCTTCGACTGACGTTCATCGTCCCGGTCTATAACGAGGAGGCAACGGTCGCGCAGGTACTCGAACGCGTCGATGCCGTTCCGTTCCAGAAGCAGATCATCGTCGTCGACGACGGGTCGACGGACGGCACACCCGCTCTACTGGAGGAGTGGCGCACTCGGACGGCTGGTGTCGTCCTTCGCCAGCCCAATCGGGGGAAAGGTGCCGCAATTCGAGCCGCAGTGCCCTACGTTGACGGAGAGATCGTCGTCATCCAGGACGCGGACGGTGAATACGACCCTGCCGACGTCCCCCGTCTTGTCGAGCCGATCGCGCGTGGCGCCGCCGACGTCGTCTTCGGCTCACGTCTATCGGGCGGCCAGCCCCAGCGCGCCTATCTCTTCTGGCATCTCGTCGGAAACAGGTTCCTCTCGCTGCTGACGAACGTCCTCTACAACACGACGCTCACCGACATGGAAACGGGCTACAAGGTCTTCCGCGCGGACGTTCTTCGATCTCTCGACCTCCGGGAGGACCGCTTCGGGATCGAGCCCGAGATCACTGCGAAGATCTGCAAGAAGCGCTGCCGAATCTATGAACTACCCATCGCCTATTACGGCCGCAGCTACGCAGAGGGGAAGAAGATCACGTGGCGAGACGGCGTGCGAGCCGTGGGCGTGCTGTTGACTCTTCGCGTCCGCGACTGAGAGACAGCCGTTAGCGGGGGCTAGTGGCCGTGCCGACCGATCGCGCCGTGCGCCAGCTTCAGGAACCACGCGACCGACAGGAACGAGTAGACCAGCACCGGCAACAGGATCCCGAAGATCGCCGGCATCGCGGCCACCCGGCCGAACGAGACGACGTAGCCGAAGATGTTCGGCGTCATCCAGCCGATCGCGAGCGCGGCGAAGACATGGAGCATCGCCTTCTTGAAGTCGCCGGGCTGGCGATCGGGGAAGCGCAGCGCAATCCAGAACGCGATGAATGCCGCGCCGACGCCGAGGGCAAGCAGGAACGTCTCGATGTTCGTCATCGCCGATCACCCGAAGAACGGCGGCAGAGGTTGGAGAGATACGGCTGCAGCACCATCACTTCCTCGGTTGTTCGCTACTGCGGGCTCTCCCCCGTTCGAGGGAGCTTGAACCCTCGGTCGGACGGCATTCGACGCCGCTCCTAGCCGAAGAGCGGTCCCGCTCTCGACCGTCGGGGGTCGTCGCGCTGTCACGCGACCGACGATCCTCAGCCCGTGGAGGCAATGGGCCACACGGCTCAGGGCGCGCATGCGCCGGTCGAGCCGCAGCCGGCGCGTTGGCGCGGCCGATTCTGGGCGGAGGTCAAGCCGTTCGTCGAGATCGGACTGTTCGTCCTCCCCGCCCTGCTCGGGCCGGCGGCCATCGCGGCGTACGTGGTCGGCAAGTACCACGTCACCCCGTTCAAGCTGGACGGCAAGTACTTCCCCGATGGCGGCTTCCTCTTCGACCTCCACGTGATGTGGAAGGCCGGACACGACATCGTCACGGGCCATTCGCCGTACCCGTTCGTCTACCCGGCGCCGGCGGCGTTCCTGATGGTCCCGTTCGGCTTGCTGCCCTGGAAGGTTGCGGTTGCCGCCTTCTCGCTGTTCGTCACCGGTGCGCTGTTCCTGACACTCCGGCTCCTCGGTGTTCGCGACTGGCGCTGCTACGGCGCGGCGTGCGCATCAGCTCCGTTTGTGGGGACGATCGCGGTCGGGACACTCAGCGCCTTCCTCGCGCTCTGTGCCGCCCTTGCCTGGCGCTATCGCGATCGACGCTGGATTGTCGCCATCGCGATCGTCGGCGCGGTCGCGACCAAGATCTTTCTTTGGCCGCTCGTCGTCTGGCTCGTGGCCACACGTCGGTTTCGCAGCGCCGCTACAACGGTGCTGCTCGGCATTGCGACCGTGTTCGGCTTTTGGGGCGCGATTGGCTTCTCCGGCCTAACCGGCTACGTCCACTTCATGCGGCACGTGGCGGGCCTCGAGCTCGGGCGGAGCTACTCGAGCTTCGCGTTCTTCAGCTCGCTGGGTGCCTCCGACGGATCAGCCCGTCTGGCTGTGGTTGCGCTGACGCTGATCGGGATCGTTGCGATCCTTGCGATCGCACGCGGGGCCGACGGAGACCGGCGGTCGTTCGTCGCCGCGATCGCCGTTGCGCTGTTGGTCTCTCCCATCGTCTGGCTGCACTACATGATCCTTCTCTACGTCGTCGTCGCGCTGTACCGACGGCGCCTCAGCGTCGCGTGGTTGATTCCTTCCCTCTACTGGATCCTCCCGGGTGAGGACAGCCACGGATCGACAGCCGTGATCGTGCGGATGTGGCTCGTAACAGGGTTGACCGTTGTGTTCGCCCTCTTCCCGAGCCGGCGGCGCGCTCCGCAACCCGCGCTGGCTTCGCGGTAGGTCCAGCCCGGTCCGGCCTTTCGGTCGTGGCCGCTCGAGGCGCGCGCTAGTTCGATCTGGGAGGGATGGTCGAGCACGCCCAGCCGATCGCGGACCGGAGCGTTTCTGCGCCTCTGCCGCGCCGCGGCATCCTGAGACGACAGGGCGGGCGCCTCGGCGCTTGGAGCCTTCGCGAGACGCTGCTCTTCCCCGTCGTCGCGCTGTACGTCGTGACACTGGCTCTCAACCTGCCGCGCGAGCTCTTCTCGGACGGCTGGTACGCGATCCTCGGCGGCAGCGAGGTCGTGCGCCACGGCCTTCCGTCGCACGACACCTTGACGATCTGGACACACGGCCGCGAATGGATCGACCAGCAGTGGCTCGGTCAGCTCTTCTTCTACGGGCTCTACGCGGCCGGTGGCGTCAAGCTCGCGCTCCTCGGTCACGTGGTCGCGGCCGGGTCGGCGTTCACCCTTGCGATCGTCGTCGCGCGCTGGCGCGGCGCGTCGATGCGGAGCGCCTGCTGGATCAGCCTGCCCGCGATGTTCCTTCTCATCTGGGGATCCTGGAACGCGCGGGCGCAGAGCCTCGCATTCGTTCTGTTCGTGCTCGTCGTCTGGCTCTTGATCGCCGACGCGCGCAAGCCGTCACGGCGCGTGTTCCTCGTGTTCCCGCTGCTCGCCCTCTGGGCGAACATCCACGGCACGGCGATCACAGGCGCGGCGCTCGTCGTTCTCGCGTCACTCTCGTACGCGTACGAACGTCGTCGCGAGCCGTTGAAGGCATGGATGCCGCGGGCGGCGCTGATGTTTGTCACGCCGGTCGCCTGTCTCTTCGCGACGCCGTACGCCGGGACCATCGCGACCTACTACCACCGCATGCTCTCGAACCCGGGCTTTCGCGACTACGTCGTCGAGTGGCGTCCGACGTCCCCGAGCTTCCAGACTGCGCCGTTCTTCCTGCTCGCGCTCCTCGCCGCATGGCTCGTCGGCCGGCAAGCCTCGCGCCTTCTTCGCATCGAAAAGCTCTTCCTCGGCCTGACCCTCGTGATGGGACTCCAGTCGATGCGCGGCGTCGTCTGGTTCGCCGTCGTCGCGTTGATGGTGATCCCGGTCGCCCTCGACGGGGTTCTCAAGGAGAACACGTCGGCGATGCGGTTCGGCCTCCTCAACCGCTCGCTGGTCGCTCTGAGCGTCACGGGCGTCGTGGTGTCGCTCGCCGGCGTTGCTGCGAAGCCGGCTTCCTGGTTCGAGCGCGACTACCCGTCCGGGATCCTCACCGCGGTTGCTCGCGCGGAGGCCGCGAATCCTCACCTGCGCGTCTTCTCGGATGAGCAGTACAGCGACTGGCTGTTGCTTCGGCGGCCGGAGCTCCGCGGCCGCGTCGCTTACGACGCACGCTTCGAGCTGCTGACCAAGAGTCAACTGCAGAACATCGTCGACATCCGCCGCCGCGTCGAAGGATGGCGCGCCGCGGTCGCGCCCTACGGCCTCTTCGTGTTGAAAAAGGGACCGGAGAGCGCAATGGCGACGGGCCTGCTCCACGAGCGCGGTGCGCGAGTGCTCTACCGCGGTCACGGCGTGGTCGTCATCTCACGACCGGTTGAAACAGGGAAATGAGTGCGTTGCTGCTCTTGAACGACCGAACGACCGGCGCGGACTCGACTTTCAGCCGGTTCCCGCGGAGAGAGCGTTCGTTTTCAGTGTGGGACAGCCGGCCGAGCGGTCCGTCGCGACGCATTGCGACGCGTCTCGGTTCGGCACTTGGGGCGAACGAGGAAAGGAGGGAGGGCAAAGAACTGCGGCATTAACGGGCGATGCCAGGGGCCGCCCAAAACGGATGGCCTGGAGGCAATCGCGTTTTTGCGATCGCGACCCCTCCAGGCGCTGAGTGTCCACGTCAACGGACTTGGGAGCACCACGAAAGCGCCCGTTCCGAGACGGGACAGGCAAACAGTAGATCACCGACAAGGAGAAAGCATGTTGCTTCTTCAGACCAAGATCCACGGCGCCTATCTGGCGCTTCGGGATCGGCTCGAGCGGCAGGAAGGCCAGGCGCTGGTTGAGTACGCGCTGATCCTGGCCCTGATCGCCGTTCTCTCGATCGCGATCCTGCAGGCGCTGGGCGTGAACGTCTCGCGGATCTTCAACAAGGTCAACACGCAGCTGTCCGCGGTCGCTCCGTAAGGACCGGGGAAAGGAGACACGTTCATGAATCTCCAGATCAAAATCGTGGGCGCCTACCTGGCGCTCCGTGATCGGCTGGAGCGGCAGGAAGGTCAGGCGCTCGTCGAGTACGCGCTGATCCTGGCCCTCATCGCCGTTCTGTCCATCGCGATCCTCCAGGCACTCGGTGTCAACGTCTCGAGGATCTTCAACAAGGTGAACACGCAGCTCTCGGCGGTCACGCCGTAAGTGAGAGCTGAGGAGAAGGGAGAGTTGATGGTTCTGCAAGCCAAGATCCACGGTGCCTACCTGGCACTGCGGAGCAGACTCGATCGCGAGGAAGGCCAGGCGCTCGTCGAGTACGCGCTGATCCTGGCCCTCATCGCGGTTCTGTCGATCGCGATCCTCCAGGCACTGGGCGTCAACGTCTCGAGGATCTTCGACAAGGTCAACACCCAGCTCTCCGCGGTCGCTCCGTAGGCCAGGAGAGAGGGACGGGGAAGCCGGATGCACTCGTGGCGCGAGCTCCGATTTCGGACTGCGGCTCGACGCTGCGCCAACGACGAAGAGGGTCAGGTGCTCGTGGAATACGCCGTGATTCTCGCGTTGGTCGCGGTGTTGACGATCGGTGTCTTGCAGGCACTGGGCACGAGTGTCTCCGGCATCCTCAACCGGGTCGGCACGGCATTGGCGTCGGTGCCGAACCCATAGGTGGATGAGTCATGTTCGGGCTACGCAAATACGATCGACGCGCGCGGTTCACGAGCAATCGTGGAACCGCGCTCGTCGAGCTCGCGATCGTCCTGCCGCTCGTGATGGTCCTGCTACTCGGAATGCTCGACTTCGGCAAGGCCTTCAACTCGTGGATCGACGAGACGCACCTCGCCAACGTCGGAGCACGGCTCGCTGCGGTCAACTACCAGGTGGCCGGCTGCTCGAACTCGAATACCAATATCTGTCTGGCGCAGTACATCCAGGGAAACGCCGACACCCAAGAGCTCAAGAGCGGACGCNNNGTCACGGTGACCGTCAACTACAAGTGGTTCAACTACGTGAAGACGCGCCTGAACCTGCCGCTCGGAACGACGACGATCACCGGCAAGGCGACGATGCGCCTCGAGCAGCCGGCACCCTCGAACGCTGTTTCGATCAGCAGCTGCTACCCATGATGCGCAGGCCCGATACTCAAGTCAGGGACGAACGCGGCAGCGTCATCGTCATCGTCGCGCTCGCGTTGTTCGCAATGACGATGACCGTCGCGTTCGTCGTCGACATCGCCAGTTTCTTCGAGCATCAGCGCCATCTGCAGCTGCAGGCGGACTCTGCGGCGCTCGCCGGCGCGCACTCCTTCTCCATTGGAGGTTGCAGCGACACGCAGATCAACAACAACACGCGCGACTACGGCGGCTCGGCAGTCGACAACTACCCGACCAACCCTCCTCATGTCTACACCGCGCGGTTCAATTATCAAGTCAGTGGAACGGATCCGTCGAGTCTCTATCTCCTGGTCAACTCGTCCGGCTACTACGGCGATACCGGCGCGGGAAACAACACCGACTCGAACGGGTCGCCTTGCACCGCAAAGTACGTCGACGTCAAGCTCACGGAGACGCACCTTCCGTGGTACCTCGGCTTCGGCGGCATCGTCAACAAGATCAGCGCACACGCCCGAGTGGCGCTCGTCCAGGAGAGCACGAGCAACGGTGCGCTCCCAATCGCCGTTCCGAACCCGCTTCCGACTTCTGCCGCCGCGATCTTCATCAACGAGGGAGACGGCAGCATCATCGATGTGAAGCCGCTCGCGCACGTTGGGCCGTCGGGCTCACTCGACATGTGGTCGAACGCAGGAAACCCTGCCTCGGTAACGATCCCGTCCTCCGGCCAGGCGAGCGTCGTCATCGCGCTGAGCGGCAGACAGACCATGTCGCTCGCCGGGACGCTGGCGAACATCTGCGACCAGAACCTCACCGACTGCTACGACTCGTCGGCCGATCCTCCCGTGCGCGGGCTGACGTTTATCCGCGGGTACTCCGCAAGCGGGAGCGGCACACAGCCGAACCCGCCGATCCTCCGCAGCGTTGAGCTTTTCAACGTCAACTGCGCCAACACCCCGTACTTCTCGAACAACGCGGGTAACTGCACGTACGAG
>VAYM01000192.1 GCA_005884945.1 Actinomycetota bacterium
CGAGAGGGGCCACGCGACCTCGCGCGACGGACTGCGGCTCTACTGGGAGATCTACGGGGAGGGGAGCACGACGATCGTGCTCCTGCCGCCCAGCCCGATCGGACACTCACGCTTTTGGAAGGGCCAGATCCATTACCTCTCGCGCCGCTACCGCGTGCTTGCGTACGACGGCCGCGGCAACGGCGATTCCGACGCCCCCGATCCGAATGGACCGTGGCTCGACCGCTGGCGGCGCGATGACTGCCTCGACGTGATGGACGCGACGGGAACGCGGGCCGCGGTTCTTGTCGGCATCTGTGTCAACGGCGTCTGGCCCTCCGTGCAGATCGCCGCGCTGCATCCGGATCGCGTCCTCGCGATCGTTGCGCTCGCGCCCGGCGTGCCGCATCTCGCGCCACACAAATCCGTGGTGGGACAACGCCGGCGAGCGCGTCGGCGCCGACGCACTCCGGCGCGACTATCGCGGTTTCCTCGAGTTCTTCTATGCGAACATGTTTCCGGAGCCGCACTCGACGAAGCAGATCGAGGACGCGGTCGCGTATGGACTCGACGGGCCGGTCGAGATGCTGCTGATGCCGTCGGGCGAGCCGGTCGCCGAGACCCGCGACGAGGTCGCAGAGCTCTGTCGCCGCATCCGCTGCCCGGTGGTCGTGGTCCAGGGCGACGGCGACAACTGCCAGCACTTCGACACCGGGCTCGCGCTCGCCGAGCTCACAGACGCCAAGCATGTTCGCGTCGTCGGCGGAGGCCACATCCCGGGTGCCCGGCATCCCGTGCTCGTCAACCGGCTGATCGACGGCATGGCATCGCGGTTCGAGCCCTCGAGGCACGAACCGCGTCAGTGGTTTCCCTCGGGTACCCGCCCTCGTCGGGCGATCGCATTGTCCTCGCCGATCGGTCTTGGACACGCCTGGCGCGATGTTGCGATCGCGCGCGAGCTCCGGCGTCTCGTTCCAGAGCTCGAGATCCACTGGCTCGCGCAGCCGCCCGTGACGACGCTGCTCGACGCGTGCGGCGAGATCGTCCATCCCGCGAGTCGGCGGCTCGCACCGGAGGCAGCCGGCGTCGATGCAGAGACGCGCGGTGCCACGAGCTGCATGCATTCCAGATGCTCCGCCGACTGGACGAGATCTTCTGCGCGAACTTCATGGTCTTCCACGATGTCGTTCGCGACGACTCCTACGACCTCTGGATCGCCGATGAGGCGTGGGAGGTCGACTACTTCCTGCACGAAAACCCCGAGCTCAAGACGGCGCCGTACGCGTGGCTGGCGGACTTCGTCGGTGTGCTGCCGACGGCCGACGGCGGGGAGCGGGAGGCATTCCTCGCAGCGGACTGGAACGCGCAGATGATCGAGCACATCGCGCGGCATCCCCGCGTCCGCGATCGGTCGCTGTTCATCGGCGGCCATGACGACGTCGTGGCGGATCGGCTCGGGCCGGACCTGCCCACGATCCATGACTGGACGGCCGAGCACTTCGAGTTCTCCGGCTACGTCACGGGTTTCGAGCCTGCGGAGATCGCCGACCGCGAGGCGCTTCGCGCCGAGTTCGGCTACGCGGCGGATGAGAAGATCTGCGTCGTTGCCGCCGGCGGCTCGGCGGTCGGCGAGCCGTTGCTGCGACGTGCGATCGCTGCGTTTCCCGAAGCAAAGCGACTCGTCCCGAACCTCCGCATGGTCGTCGTCGCGGGCCCGCGAATCGACCCGCAGTCGCTCACGGCGAACGGCGCGGAGACAAGCGGGTATGTCCACAAGCTCTACCGGCTGCTCGCGGCCTGCGATGTCGCTGTCTCGCACGGAGGCCTCGCGACGACGATGGAGCTGACGGCTGCGAGGCGGCCGTTCCTCTACTTCCCGCTGCAACATCACTTCGAGCAGAACTTCCACGTCCGCCACCGGCTGGAGCGCTACCGCGCGGGGCGCTGCATGGACTTCGACGCGGCGACACCGGAGACGATCGCCGAGGCGATCGCGGCAGAGATCGGCCGGGAAGTGGACTACCGCCCCGAGCCGGGTAACGAGGGCGTATGGCGACCGGGACAGCAGCTTTCACCGACGCCGACGTTGCGTACCTTCGCTCGACGTTCGCCACGCTGGACGACATCTGCGCCGGCCGCCCGGAGACGCCAGCCGAGGTTCGCGCCCTGATCGCCGAGCGGAGGCTGCCGCGGCCTTCCTACGTCCTCGAGGACGGCACCGAGTTCGTTCCGCGCGACTACTTTGCGCTCGCGGATGCTGCAGGCAGCGTCGGCGGACTGCGGGACGAGTACGAGCGGCGTTACCGCGCGACGCTGCGCCACCACGGACTGTGTTTCGACGCCGACCTCCTCGAGCGGCGTTGGGAGCAATACCTCGACGGCATCTCCGGCATGTGCATGCGCGAGGTG
>VAYM01000193.1 GCA_005884945.1 Actinomycetota bacterium
CAGGAGTGGAAGATCGTCTTCAAGCTCGACGACTTCCCGTCGGTCTTCTACGCGGTCGGCCCAACCGGATCGCGGACGAATCCAGTCTGGGGTCCGGATGAGCACACGAGCTCGAACTGGGGCCGTCCCGGAGCGGAATGGGGCGCCGGCTTCGTCCTCGACCGTGCGGGCTGCTGGGACATCCATGCGACGGTCGGCGCCGTCACGGGCGACATCTGGCTGCGGGTTCTCAGCTAGAGCATTTTGCGAGCGCGACCGATCGCGCCGAGTGACAGCACGCTCGTGCAACCGCCAGCGCTTATCTCAGACGAGCGCAGCGAGACCTTTGGCCACGGCGCTGACGACTCCGAGCGGCCATGAACGCGCATGCGCGTCGGCCTACCGGTGCTGTCGAACGGTGACCTTGAAGCTTACCGTTGCCGCGTTGGCGCTCGTATCGGTAGCGGAGCAGTGGACGCGGTTGCGACCGATACTGAACCGGGTGGCAGAGCGTGGCAGACACGTGACCGGGACACGGCCATCAACAGCATCAGTGGCAGCCACGACGAATTTCACCCGGACTCTCTTCGCGTGACGGGGCGCAACAACTGTTCGCGACTTCGCGCCAACGAACGTCGGCCTGACCACGTCGAACTTAAGACCGGGCACCGTCAGCGTGCCCTTCCATGTCTCGATCCCCTGCCCTATATCGCCCATACTCGCTACGAGCGAGCGCTGGAGCGTGCCACTGCCCGACGCCCCCGCATAGATCCCCGTACCGCCCGTGACCGTGAACGCCTGCGTCTGCGTCTGCGTCCTTACGGACACGAAGTCTGCACAAGCTGCCTCGGTCGTCACAACATCGATCGCTCCCTTCCCGGCGACCTCGAGTCGGATCGGGTACGAGAGAGCCTTACCGAGACCGCTTTC
This sequence comes from Actinomycetota bacterium, assembly GCA_005884945.1. Taxonomy (GTDB): domain Bacteria; phylum Actinomycetota; class Thermoleophilia; order Gaiellales; family Gaiellaceae; genus 3-1-20CM-4-69-9. The sequence continues at coordinate 910 of VAYM01000193.1, forward strand.
ACAAGCACCCGACCCCAGGTCCATCTCGTAGTCGTACGAACCGGTCACGCGGCCCAGTCCGCGGATCGAGCCGGCTACGTCACGCGAAGCACAGTCTGTTGCGACCCCGACCAACTTGCAGTTGCTGAGCTGCGAGGCGACGTCCAGCGACGCCTTCATCTCGAGGGTTCCGGTCGCGACCGTCGACCCTGCAACCGGTGACGCCGCAATACCGGCCAGGCTCGCGAGCCCGGCAGCGACAGCGACCAGGACCCATGGCAGGCCAGGACGCAGCCCTCCCCGGCGAAAAAGAATCCTCATCCTCAAGTCCCTTCGTTGCGGCAGCGCAAAAGGTGCGCTCCTTGTATCCGCAGGAAGCAAAGAGACCACAGAAGAAAGAGAAAGCTTTCCCGCCGCCCTCGGCAGAGACCCGCCACCCGTTGACAAACACCCTACTCCGAATCGAGGTGCTCTGCCGACCCACGACGCTTCCCGCTCCTAGAGAAGATCATTCGGCGCGAGCAACCAGATCTCTCGGGAGCGCTCGACTCCGACGGAACGGTGACGCTCGTGTTCATCGACATCGTCGCCTCAACTGTCTTGGTCGGCCGCCTCGGTGACCATGCCTGGCTCGACCTCCTCCGCCGCCACAACGCAATCATCGAACAGACGACGGCCGCGCACGGCGGCAGCCTCGTCGATACGCAAGGCGACGGATCGATGCTCGCGTTCCCTAGCGCGCGACGAGCCGTTGCATGTGCCGAAGCGATCCAGAGCGCGGTGCGCGGCGCGTTTCTCGACGTCTCGCCTCCGATCGCTGTCAGGATCGGAGTTCACACCGGCGACGCGCTTCGCGAAGAGGATCACTTCTTCGGCACAACGGTCCATTACGCGGCACGCGTTGCCAGCCATGCCCTGGGCGGCGAGGTTCTCGTGTCCAACGTCGTCCACGACCTCGTCGCCGGTCCCGGCATCGACTTCCACGAGAGTCGCGAGGTGGAACTAAAAGGTCTCAACGGCCTGCACCAGATCTACGCGGTCCGACTCATGCAAATGAACGAGCCGGCGATCGAGCAAATGGGCCCGCACGCCTGACCGCGCTGCTCAGGCGTCATGCGCGAACGCTGGCGCATCCGAGTGCCGATACGTTTCCCCTTCGATGCGTGAGGTGTCGATCGCTGGCGATGGTTTCGGGCTATTACTCCGTGTCGCGGGCTACGAGCGGCCCTCGTTGGAGTCAGGCGACGATGCGAACTGGCTCGCCGGAGCGTTTCACTCCGGACAGAGGAGCTTGTGGCGTTTCGGCGTGCGCTTCGTCGGCTTGTGAAAGACCTTGACGGCGAGGCGACGCTGAGCCACATGGACGATGAACTCGGCTGCACGATCAGGCTGCACCGAGGAACCGGCGAGCTGAATGCATTCGTTCGGGAGCACGTGCCCGGCGTCGAGCTGCGCGTCGAAGGAGTACGCACGGATCAGTCCTACCTCAAGGAAACCGCCATGCAGCTCGATGCGCTCGTCTCCGACTTTCCGATCAAGGGGGACGCTCTCTGCTGATCCGTCAGGGGTCATTCGTGAACGCTCGCCCATGCGAGCTGTGGCATCGATGCGCGTGGGATGCGACAGGTTACGGCTGTCTACAATCCGGCTATGGGTCTGGGCCGCTTTCTAAATCTCGACCGGTTGGCGGGAAGGTTCAATCAGTGGATTGGCGCCACGGCGATGGCCGACAAGGCGGCGGCGCCGGGCAACGCGCTCGGCGGACAAGGACAGGCGCGCGATCCAAGCGCGGTGGTTGGCGTACTCGGCGAAATCGAACGCCAATACAGTGGCTCCGACGGGCGTAGTGAGGACGAAGGCCTTCCTCCGATGAACTTCGAGCCGCTCAAGCATCGCGAGGCGACTCCGCGAAGCGACGAGACAGCGCGAAGCGACGCATAAGCCAGCGCGTCGAGCGGTCCGAGCAGCGGCTCTCCTCAGGGACATTCGTGAACGCTGGCCCACGTCAGCGGCTGATCACCCCACCGGCGGCCCGTCGACTCGAATCAGTCGAATCAGGTCACGCGCACGTCTGCGCGTGTGTTCTCCGCGGAGAACCTCGCGATCACGTCCAATGCGATGCGCCGCGCTTCTGTGGGATCCCGAGCAAGCGGAACATCGAACGTCAACTGATTGTCTCGGAAGAGGACGCGGCATTGACATCCATTGGCTCGCGCGAATGCGGCGAATCGCGCCACCTCGGTCGCGGGCCGAACTTCGAGTTCCATGCAAGAAGCATAGGGCCGTACCTCAGAGACAGCCGAAGCTGCTCAGTGTGCATGCACTCGGCAATACTCGGAGCAAAGCTGCACTGCTTGTTGCCGGACGCGCTGGGTGGCCATCGCACCCAAGTTGACAGAATCTAGACTGCGAGCTAGCTTCGCCACGCACTGACGGCCTCGGCACTCGCCGGGGCCGTCGTCTTTCTAGAGGAGGTCGATCATGTACCGGCATCAGCTGCGCTTCGTGCTGCGCTTCGGCGTGCGTGGGCAGTTCACCGAGTTCATCGACAAGCTCAATGCCGCGGAAACGGCGCGTGGATGGGCTCCGCCTCGCGTCTGGCAGGCGATGAACGGTCTCGTCAATGAGATCGTCCTCGAGCACGAGTACGAGAGCTTTGCCGCGTTCCAACGTGAGCGAGCCGCCTTCCACGATGACCCCGGTGAGGTCGGCGCCGTGCTGGCCGTGCTTTCCGAGCTGGCCGTAGCTGGTACGGCTTTTCAGTCTGACCTTGACGAATACGAGCTGATCGCTGCAGGCGCGTCAGCGGACATTGTCAGTCGGAGCTCGCGTCTGCCGTCTAGCGGATGTCAGTCGCCGGGTGTGAGTGGCGGGCCGAGGTTCACTTGACCGTGTGCTCGGAAGATGCTCTCCAACTGCTCTGGCGTGGGTCGGGGCGTGTCGCTCGGCGGCAGTGTGGGAGCACCTGCCGGGATCGAGCCGTCTCGGATCATTCGTTCGAGCCCCGCCGGGGTGCTGAGCACGAGCACGCGCGCAGTCTCGCTATCCACGCGAAAGGTGTGCGCGACGCCCATCGGGACGACTCCAGCCGCGCCAGCCTCGAGCCGGAAGCGCTGCCCGCCCGCCTGAACAGTGAGCCGTCCCTCGAGCACGATGTAACTCTCGTCTTGCGGATGCGTGTGAAGCGGTGGGGACGCGTGGCGGGGAAAGAGGAACTCGATCAACGCGAAGCGCCCGGCAGTTGCCGGACCTGCCACCCTGATCGTTGCGAGCGTGCCGAGAAACCAGAGCTGCTCGCCCTCGCCCGCCCCTGACGTGCTCGCGGCGGGGACCGGCTCGCTCACGACTCGGCAGCGTACCCGAGAGCAAAACATCGCACTCAACCCCATCGACGACGATGTACGGGTTGACGCTGTGGTAGCTCTCGGGCAGGGGAACGCCGGTCATCGACGCCATATCTTCCGGAAAAACACGTCCGGACGACAGGGGAGGCAGATCTCG
>VAYM01000079.1 GCA_005884945.1 Actinomycetota bacterium
TGGTCGATGAACGAGATCCATCGTCCGTCGAACGACCACTGCAGGTCGCCGGGCTCACGGCGGATCCGCATCACATGCGTCGGCGGGCCGCCGTCAGCGGGCGCGGTGTAGAGATCGTGCCCGGAGGAGAACAGCAGACGCTTGCCGTCCGGCGACCATGTGAGGAGATCGTCCGCGAGCTCGTCCTGCAGCCGGTGGAGCGTCCTCGTCTCGACGTCGAGGACCACGTCGCCGTTGCTCGTCCCCAAAGCCAGCCGCTTCCCGTCCGGGGACCAGGGCATGAAACTGATCGTGTCGAGCTTCCGAAGCCGGATCCGCCGCTGCGTGCGTCTCACCGCATCGAACACCCACGCCAAGGAGTTGCCACTGCCGCTGTCGTACATCACGAGCGCCTTCGTTCCGTCCGGGCTCCACTCGACGTCTGCGCCGTCGTAGGGAAGACCGAGCGGGATCCGGCTCAGCCCGGTTCCATCCGGGCGCACGGCGTACACGGCTTCGGCGCCGCTGCGATCGCTCTGAAAGACGATCGTTCCGCCTCCGCGCCCGTGGCTGCCGCACCCAGTTGCGAAGGCGAGGACGAACGCGGCCGTCGCTACGGCGTCAAGCGTTCGGAGGCGCGAAGCCGCTGTTCCCAATCCAGAGGGAATGCGTGTCGGGGTCTGCGGCGATGCTGCCCGCCCAAACGCCGGCCGGCATCTGGATCTCCGTGCGTGCGCGCGTCAGAAGATCGAGGCGGTCCACGACTCGACCCGCAGCTGCCCAGACGGCGCCGAACGCGACGACGGCCTGTCGCGGCTGGCCGCTGAGCCCGAGCGGCGCCGCCGTTTTCCCGCTCACCGGGTCCATGGACGTGAGCGTCGCACTCTGTGGGTCGAGGAGCCACAACGTCTCTCCGCTCAGCGTCTCGACGCCGGCGAGGTACGCCTGCTCGGGGATCTTGAACGTCTTCGATCGTCCCGTTCGTCCGTCGAAGCGGAGGACGGTGTTGAAGATGCACTCGCAGATCCACTCGTAGCCGGCGACCGGGACCAGCGTGCGCGTCTCGATCGCCTTCGTCTCGTAGCTCCGTGCGACGCGATTCGTCACCGGGTCGATGCGAAGGAGCTTCCCATTCGACTCGAGCACCCAGACCGAGCCGTTTCCGGTCGCGATCGTTCCCGACGACGCGTCCCCGTGGACGACGATCTTCGTGAGGCGCCGTCCACTGAGCTCATCGATCCGAGAGATCGTCGCCAGGGGCGTGCCTGCGCTGAGGACGAACCCGGGCTCGAGGAGCCACACCGAACCGAAGCCGAACGCGACACGGCACACGCAGAAGTCGGCTGGGAGGCTCAGTGTCTGCCTGACCTCGCCGGTGCGCAGGTTCCGTCCGACCAGCCGCGCGTTCCGCTGCCCGACGTACTGCCACAGCGTGCCGTCGACCGACCAGAGGTTCGCCCACCGGCCGATGCCGAGCGGGCGGCCGCGGACGACGCCGTCTACGCGCTGCACCGACGCATCGAGCCGGACGAGGCTCACGGGCGCGGCCGCTGCCGTACCGCCGCTGCGAAACGCGAGCAACGGCACCGCGACGGCTGCCGCGACAATCGCAGCAGCGGCGAGCAGTGCCGTCCGATAACGCCGTCCCTTGCTCGGCGGAACGACGAGGGCCAGTCGCGCGGCAGCGTCCTCGGGAGAGAGCGGCCGCGGAAGGGCCGTCTCGACGGCGGTCAACGCGAACACGTGCCTGGCGCCTTCGACGCCTTTCAGCTCGTGCGAACCACGATCCTCGAGGCTGACACCGGAGCCCGCGACCAGGTCCGCAACGGTTGCCGTGACCCAGACCTCCGCCGGACCGGCGAGCGCCATCACACGCGCGCCGACGTGCACTGCGATGCCGCCGAGCCGTCCGTCGATCTCCTCGCACTCGCCCGTGTGGATGCCGACGCGAACGTCAAGGCCGAGCTCCTGGACCGCCGCGACGATCGACGCGGCGGCACGAAGCGCCTGCGCGGGCTGGTCGAACGTCGCGAAGAAGCCGTCGCCGCTCGTGTCCTGCTCGGTGCCGCCCTGGCGCTTCAGCTCCGCGCGGACGACCTTGCGAAAGCGCGTCAGCAGCTCACGCCAGCGAGCATCGCCGAGGTCCGTCGCGAGCGTGGTCGACCCGACGATGTCGATGAAGACGACCGTCGCAAGGCGGCGGCGCACCGAGGAAGGCACGCACCGATTATCGCGCGACTACCCGATGCGCACGTTCGACCAGGTAGCGCCGCCGTCGGTCGTTCGCCACAGCGCCGTCGCCGCCGTCCTTGTCTGCACCAGCGCCGCCCCGACTCGGGCGTCCGTGAACCCCACCCAGCCGACGCTCACTGCCGCTCCGGGCGTTTGCGTCGCGCGCCACGTCTTCCCGCCGTCGGTCGTCCGAAGAAGCCGAGCGCTCACGCCGCGCTCCAGGACTGCCGTGCTCTCCGAACCAGGCGCGATCTGCGCGGCGTTGACGAGCTGCGGGGTGCGGAGCCGCACGAAGCTCACGCCGCCGTTCGTCGAACGCCAAGCAGCGCCCAACATCCCCGTGGGACAAACCGCCCAGACGACCCGGGTCGACGCCGGAGCGAGCTCGCCTCCCAGGCCCGGAACACACGGACCGGCCGCGGTTAGGAACGTGCGCCCCGCGTCATTCGAACGCGCGAGCTCGTCGCTCGGCGACGGACCGGCGCTGGGCCGCGTTCCCAGCAGCCACAGACTTGCGCCGTGCGCAGCGAGAGCAAGAGGGGAGCCGTCGGACGAAAACGGCAAAGGCTGGGCGTGCCATGCGTTCGCAGAAACCCGCGAGTACTCGAGGCTACGAGACGTGACGACGAAGACGGTTCCGGCCCCCGTCGCGAACCCGACCACCCTACCGAGCGCGAGCCGGCGCCAGCTCGCGCCGCCGTCGTGCGTCGCATAGAACGGTCCGCGCCAGGGGACGAAGACGAAGCCGTCGAGCCGGTCGGCGAAGCGAAGCTCGGGAGTCGTCCCGGACGGAGGCAACGCGGGCGCATGGACGGCGTCGAAGCTTCTGCCGCCGTCCGTCGTCCGGACGATCGCCGTGCACCTCTGGCTGCCGCGACAGGGAGCTGTGCCGAGCAGCCAGAAGTCGCGCTCGCTGACGGCTGTGAACGACACGGGCTGGAAGCCGGGCGGGAGAGTCCTCGCGGCCGCACTGCTCGCCGAGCCGACGATGACGACGACGATGGCCCCGAGCAACGGTCGTGAGACCCGGTTCATGCCCACAAATGATTGCTCGCCGTCCGGCGCTCGTCTCTCAATTTCGGTTTGGCTCTGGTTTATCGTCGCCACATGAGCACACACGTCGTGATCCTCGGCGCCGGCTTCGGCGGCCTCGAGCTGGCGACTCGGCTGTCGGACTCGGCTTCGGACGAGATTCGCCTCACGCTCATCGACCGGAACGACTCGTTCAGCTTCGGATTCTCGAAGCTGGACGTCCTGCTCGGGCGCAAGACCATCTCGGAGGTTCTCCTGCCCTACGACGAGATCGAGAAAGACGGCGTCGAGTTCCGCCGAGAGCGTGTGATCTCGATCGATCCGGACACGCGGAGAGTGGCGACGGAGCGAGCCTCGTACGACGCCGATGTGCTCGTCGTCGCACTCGGGGCCGACTACGACTTCGCGGCCACGCCCGGATTCGCAGAGGAGGGGCTCGAGTACTACACGCTCGCAGGGGCCGAGCGATTGCGTGACGTCCTGACGGATTTCCACTCCGGGAAGGTGCTCGTCGGGATCCTTGGCCATCCGTTCAAGTGCCCACCCGCACCGTTCGAAGGCGCCTTCTTGCTCCACGATCGTTTCGTCGAACGGGGAATCCGGGACGCTGTCGAGATTCGCGTCATCGGCCCCCAGAGCGCGCCCGTGCCTGTCACGAAGGAGGTTTCCCGGAACTTCCTCGACGCGCTCGCCGAACGCGGCATCGAGTACGTCCCCAACCAGCACATCGTGGAGCTCGACACGAACGGGAAGGAGGCGCGGCTGGAAGGCGGCGGTACCGCGCCGTACGACCTCTTCATCGGCGTCCCCGTGCACCGGGTACCCGAGGTTGTCGCACGTTCAGGGCTCGCGCCCGACGGCTGGGTGCAGGTGAACCCCGACAACCTTGCGACGCAGTTCCCGGACGTCTACGCGTTGGGCGACGTCGCTGCTCTCCCAGGAGCGAAAGCGGGAGTGTTCGCGGAGAACGCGGCTCGGATCGTGGCCGAGAACATCACGGCGCGGCTGCGCGGGTCCGAGCCCGAACACCGTTACGAGCACGACGGCACGTGCTACATCGAGTTCGGCGCCGGGAGGTCGCCAAGGTCGAGGCGAATTTCCTCGGCGGCCCGAAGCCGACCGCGCGGCTCGTCGGACCATCTGCGGAGCTCGCAGCCGACAAGCTGGAGTTCGCAGCGACCCGACGAAAGCGCTGGTTCGGTTCGCCGAGGGCAGAGAGAAACGGCTCCTGAGCGAGCCGTATCTCTCCGGGAAGTGAGCCCCGAGAACGATCTGCTGTGGCGAGCGCCCGACAGAGCGGCCTCGGATCGGCTTTCGCTCCTTCCATCGGATTGCGATGCAGGTAGGTGAACCCCCGAACGGGGGAGCCGCGTCGGCCGCCGCGCCGGGACGCTAAGCGTCCGACGCGGCGGCCCCAGCGGGCTCTGGAGGGAGCGGTGCTGCGATGAGGCCGGCGGCGAGCTCGGCTTCGCCCGGTGTCGGCTCGGCAACCGGCTCAGGCAAAAATCCCTGCGGCGCGGGCGGATACGAGAGCGTCGCGACCGGAAAGAGCACGGCCGGCAGCACGATCGCCCGCCCGACTCCGAGCCGGCGCTTACGCGAGCCCTTCCTTCAACTCCGGGAGCATCTTCGGCTTCGACGTGCCGGCCGCGCGCTCCGGCAGGACTTCCTTGCGGCGGATCGTGAACGCCGTCGACATCACGAAGCTGACGGCGTCGAGGACGATTGCGTACGGCGCCGTGAGCGCACTGATCAGCGTGCCTGTCCGACGGTGCCCTTCCGGAGCTCGAGCTACCCGGAGAGCTCCTGCGTGGAGCGGGCACGCTCGCGCAAGAGCGCGATGATGGTCGCACGCAGGTCGTCCGCGAGGGCGCGGAGCTGGTCCGGCTTGTCGACGACGAGGACGTCCTCGGCCTCGTAGTCGCGCGCCGGTGTTAGCCCAGCACGGCGATATAGAACGCGTGATCCGCGGGGGACCCGCTGTTGTTCCGTGTCTGGACGTAGACGGAGCTCGTCGTGTCGGAGATCGCACACGTGCGGCCCTCGGCCCCGCCGCCGCACGGGCCTGCGGTCGTGGCGCCGCGCTGGTCCGACGCGTCGTTCGCGTACGCGCCCGAGGTCAGGATCGGATGGCCCGCGACGGTGCTGCCGAAGCTCAGGATGTATGTGCCCGCCCCGGGCTTCGCGGCCAGCGTGATGCCTCCCGACTGTGCGGCGATGCCGCCGTCACCCCGGACGAGCGCCCATTTGACGTTCGCCGAGCCGGCCGGTCCTGCGGGCCCTGCCGGTCCCGTCGGGCCGGCCGGTCCGGGAGGCCCGACGGGCCCTGCCGGAACCTGCCCGCGCT
>VAYM01000080.1 GCA_005884945.1 Actinomycetota bacterium
CGCTCGGATGTGAGCGGCTCTCAGTCGAGGGTGAGACCGTCGCCGTTCTGCTCGGTCCGCCGGAACAGCTCGCGGGCGCGGTCGAGCGCCGCTTCGCATGCCTTCTGCGCGTTGCGAATCCCGCGCAGCTCCGTCGCGTTCTTCGAGCGGCGGCGACCGTCGAAGAGGTCGCGGTCGACCGTGAGCTCGACGCCGTTCGCGCGCAGGTAGTCACCGAGCTCGAGCGGGAACGCTGCCGGGACGGCGGCTGCTGTCACTCCCAGCTCCCTGCAGGCGCGCAGCCCGAGCTCGAGCGTGATCTCGGGCCCGGGAAGCCCTTGCGCGACGAGCTCGTCCTGGCCTAGCTGCTCGAGCGGGACGATCTCGATCGCCGGCGCCTCCTCGCGCACGCGCGGGATTTCGAGGGAGTGGAGCGCGACGACGCGACGCCCGTCCTTCTCGAGGTACAGGAACGGGTCCGGCACCGTCAGCGGGACCTCGTGGCGAAGCTCAGGCGACCGGACGGTGTCGCCGTAGATGAGGACGTCGGGCACGGGGCGATCCTAACGACGACCACGACGTGGGACAGAGCGCGCTACATAGACTCCAACGAGTGAACGAGGCGCTTCAGCGTGCTCAGGAGCTGATGGCGCGGTGGGACGACGAGCTGCGTCGCGAGCTCCCGGACGGGGCGGAGATCTTCGACGCGCACACGCACCTCGGCACCGACATCGACGGCATGGTCGGGATCTACGACGACCTCGAGCGCGGGATGGCCAAGTACGGCATCTCGCGGGCGTTCACGTTCTGCCTGGACGAGCCCGACCGACACCCGGGGTTTCGGGGCGGCAACGACCGCACCCTCGCCTATGCCTCCCGCAGCAACCGCCGCCTGATCCCGTTCGTCCGCCTCGACATGAACGAGGACCCGATCGACGAGGCAAAGCGCTGCCTCGACCTCGGCGCCCGCGGCATCAAGCTGCACCCGCGGGCTCAGAAGTTCCTGCTGAACGACGAGCGTCTCGCCCCCGTGTTCGAGCTCGCCGCCGAGCGAAAGGTGCCGATCCTCATCCACGGGGGCCGTGGGCTGCCGCCGATCGCGGACGATCTCGCGCACCTGGTCGACCGCTATCAGGATGCGCAGCTCATCGTCGCGCACGCCGGCATCGCCGACTTGGCGGCGCTCGCCGACCGCCTCGGCGGCAAGGCGGGCGTCTTCTTCGACACATCCGTGTGGAGCCCGCTCGACCTGCTCGGCCTCTACCGGCTCGTCGGTCCGGAGCAGGTCGTGTACGCCTCGGACTATCCGTACGGCCAGCAGCCCGCGTCGCTGCTCATCTCGGTTCGCACCGCGCGCCTGGCGGGCTTCGACGAGGAACAGGTCCGCGACGTCCTCGCGCGCAATGCGAACGCGATTGCCGACGGCAAGCCGCCCAGACAGCCGTCAGCGCCGAAGGGCGTCGACACGTTCCAGCAGCCGATGACGTTCGCGCGCATCCACCAGTACCTCTCGATGGCGACGCCGCTCCTCTGGACGCGCCAGCAGGACACCATCGGCGTCCTCGGCCTCGCGCTCAACGCCTGCGACGATCGCTCGAACGGTCATCGCGACGAGCTCGACCAGATCCGCGAGCTCCTGCTCGCCGGGCGCGAGATGTGGCGTGCGCTGCCGGAGGAAGGAGACGACCGCGACCGGATGGCACACACGCGCGCGACGTTTCGGCTCATCCACCTTGCGGACATCGTGGCGGTGACGACCGGTGCTTGAGAACCATGGATGCAGCTTCCGCGACCACGGAGCTGGCGTTGATCCGGTGTACCTACGGCGACACTCGGACGCGTAGCGTGCCTGATTTGAAGATCAACGGTCAGAGCTACGACCTCGACGTTCCCGTCGGCCACTCGCTCGCGCAGGTGCTGCGCGAGGAGCTCGGGCTCACCGGGACGAAGGTCGCGTGCGGCGAGGGTCACTGCGGCGCGTGCACCGTGCTCGTCGGCGGCCTGCCGATGCTCTCGTGCATCACGCTCGTGCACACGCTCGACGGCGCCGAGGTGACGACGATCGAGGGCCTGCGCGACCATCCGCTCGTCGACGCGTTCTTGAGGACGGACGCCGTGCAGTGCGGCTTCTGCACGCCGGGCCAGATCGTGTCCGCATCCGCCCTCGTCGCGGCGAACCCGTCGCCGAGCCGCGAGGAAATTCGGCACGCAATGTCGGGGAACCTCTGCCGTTGCGGCACGTATCCGAAGATCGAGGAGGCAATTGCCACGTGGAACGAACACTGATTCGTAGCTCTCGCGGAGCGGCTGCTCCGCGGACCGATGTGTACCTGCGGCGTAACTTGGACGCGTAGCGTGGCGAGACTGATCAAGACGGAAAAGGAAGTCGAAGGCCGGTACGAGGACGTCTGGCTCGTCGTCGAGGAGGATCCGCTCGAGCAGTGGCCCGCGGGCGCGCGCACGATCGTCGGCCAGGAAACGGTGCGTGTCGACGCGCCGCAGCGCATTCGCGGCGAGGCGCGGTACACCGCGGACCTCCAGTTCCCGGGCATGCTCCACACGGCCGTTCTCCGCAGCCCGCACGCCCACGCGCGCGTGAAGAGCATCGACCGAGAACGGGCACTCGCGGCCGCCGGCGTGCGCGGAGTGCTCGGCCCGGGCGAGGCGAAAGGCCTCGAAGATGTCGCGGGCTATCACGGCGCGCCCGTCGCGGCGGTCGCGGCGGAGACGTTCGCGCAGGCGCAGGCGGCGCTGGAACAGCTCGGCGCCGAGTGGGAGGTCCTCGAACCGGCGCTCGACCCGGACCGATCCGAGCGCCACGACGATCCGAACCGGTACGAGCGCGGCGACCTCGAGGCCGGGCTCGCCGAAGCGGACGTCGTCGTCGAGGCGGAGTACCGCACGCAGAGCGTCCTGCACAACTCGTTCGAGACACATCAGGCCGTCTGCCGCTGGGAAGGCGACGTGCTCGAGGTGTATATCTCGACGCAGTACATCTGGGGTATCCGCGACAGCGTTGCGTCCGAGCTCGATCTCCCGCCCGACAAGGTGCGCGTCGTCTGCGAGTACATGGGCGGCGGGTTCGGCTCGAAGAACAGCCCGGACGAGTACACGTTCGTCGCCGCCGAGCTCGCAAAACGCACGGGCCGTCCCGTCCGCTGCGCGCTCACGCGCCGCGAGGAGAACCTCGCTGCGGGCAACCGCAACGCGACGATCCAGCGACTCGTCGCGGGCGCCCGCTCGGACGGAACGCTGACGGCGCTCGGCGGCGAGTTCGTCAACTCCGTCGGGTGGTCGGGCTGGAACGCGAGCACCGACGGCCCCATGCGGATGCTCTACGACTGCCCCAACGTGCGGACGGTCGTGCACGGCGCGAAGATCAACACGCCGCCGATGAAGGCGTTCCGCGCGCCCGGCTTCGTCGAGGGGACATTCGGCCTCGAGTGCCTGCTGGACGAGCTCGCCGCGAAGCTCGACCTCGACCCGCTCGAGCTGCGCCGCAAGAACTACGCACACGCGACGAACGATCGGCCGTACTCGTCGAAGAACCTGATGGAGTGCTACCGCCGGGCGGAGACGCACTGGGAGCGGCGGCATGAAGTCCGTTCGCGAAGCGACGGCCCGTGGAAGCGTGGCGTCGGCCTCGCGAGCCAGATCTGGTACGGCGGCGGCGGCCCGCCGTCGTACGCGTGGATCCGCGTCGGCTCGGACGGCCGCGCGACCGTGATCACCGCGATGCAGGACATCGGCACCGGCACGCGCACGGCGATGGCACAGATCGCGGCGGAGGAGCTCGGCATTCCCGTCGACCGCGTCGAGGTCTCGCTCGGCGACAGCGCGCGCGGACCGTTCGCGTCGATCTCCGCCGGCTCGTCCACGGTGCCTTCGATGGGGCCGGCGGTGCGGCAGGCCGCGCACGATGCGAAGCGGCAGATCCTCGAGATCGCGTCGCAGCGCTACGACCGCGAGGAGCGCGTGCTCGACCTCAAGGACGGCGACGTCGTGTCCACGGACGGGAACCTGCTCATCCCGCTGACCGAGGTCGTCGGCCTCCTCGATGACGCGCAGGTCCTCGGCAAGGGCGCGCGCGGACCGAACCCGACCGGAATGAACGTGCTGACGTTCGGCTGCCACGTCGCCGAAGTGGCCGTCGACGTGGAGACCGGCGAGGTGCAGGTCGAGCGGATCGCGGCGATCCACGACGTCGGCCGGGTGATCAGCCCGCTACAGGCGTCGAGCCAGGTCGAGGGCGGCGTCATCCAGGGCATAGGTCACACGTTGTCGGAGGAGCGCCTGCTCGACCCGCATAGCGGAGCGGTCCTGACGCAGACGCTGGACGCGTACAGGTTGCCGACGATCGCCGACGTGCCGGAGATCGTCATGGATCTCGTCGACGAGCCCGACGAGCACCTCACGAACCTGGGGTCGAAGGGTCTCGGCGAGCCGCCGATCATCCCCGTCGCTGCCGCGATCGCCAACGCGATCCGTGACGCGACGGGCGCGGACGTGCGCTCGCTGCCGATCACCCGCGAGGAGATGCTGCGCGCGCTGCGCGAAGCGGAGGAACGCGCGAAGGCGAAGGACAAGGTTGCAGCTGGTTCGTCCTGAATCGGCCGACGACGCCGTCGCGGCGCTCGGCAACGGGTCGCGCGCGGTCGCGGGTGGCACGGATCTCGTCCCGCTCGTTCGCGACGGGATCGTCGAGGCGGACACGCTCGTGCACGTGTCACGGGCGGTGCCGCGCGGCATCGACGGAACGCGCATCGGAGCGGGCACGGCGCTCGCCGAGCTCGAGGCGGACACGCAGATCCCGGAAACGCTGCGCGAGGCATGCCGCCTTGCGGCGTCGCCGCAACTCCGCTCGATGGGAACCGTCGGCGGAAACCTCCTGCAGGCGACGCGCTGCTGGTACTGGCGGCTGCAGTACCCGTGCTACCTGCACGGCGGCGACGTGTGCCACGCACGCGCCGGCGTGCATCGTGAGCACGCGATCTTCGGGAACGAACGCTGCGCGTCCGCCCACCCCTCGGACGTCGCCGCTGCGCTGCTCGCACTCGGCGCGACGCTACGAACGACGCGTCGCACGCTGCCGCTCGCGGACCTCTACCGACTCCCGAGCGACGACGACCGCAACGTGACCACGCTCGCACCCGACGAGCTGATCCTCGAGCTCGAAGTCCCGCCGGCGGACGCCTCCGCCTACCTGAAGGCCATGGACCGAAAGCGCTGGGCGTTCCCGCTCGTCGGCGTTGCCGCAGCGCGCAGCGGCGCAGAGGTTCGGATCGCGCTCGCGGGGGTAGCGCCCGTTCCTTGGCTCCTCACGTCCGGCGACGATCTCGAGAGCGCCACACCCCTCCCCGGCACGGCGTACAAGGTCGACATCGCGCGGGCGCTCGTCAGCCGGGCGCTCACCGCCGTCGGCAGCCCCGCCGGATAGGATCCGCGCTCCCAATGCGGCGCCGTCTCTTCGCCCTGTTCGTCGTCGCCGCCGTCTCCGGCACTCTCGCCGGAACCGTCGCGAACGCAAAGGGACGGGCGCCGGCGGCCGCGCGCATCCCGGCGATTCCGCAAGCGCGAGGGGTCGCCGCGAACGTGTGTCCCGTTCCGGACGCGTTCAGACGCGCGTTCGAAGCAGCGGCACACGAGACCGACCTGCCGCTTGCGATGCTCGTGGCGGTCGGACAGGTCGAATCGAATCTCACCCCCGACGCGCGCTCGGGCGCAGACGCGCGCGGACTGCTCCAGGTACTGCCTTCGACAGCCTCGTCGCTGAAGCTCGACGTCGACCGTCCGGAGTCGAACGTGCTCGCCGGCGCGCGCTACCTGCGCATCCTGCTGGACCGCTTCGGCTCGCCCGATCTCGCGCTGGCGGCGTACAACGCCGGTCCGACGGTCGTCGCCGACTACGGCGGTGCTCCGACCGGGGCGACAATGACGTACGTCGCGAACGTGACGGCGATCTGGCGCGAGCTGCGCGGCTGCCGTTAGTGCGCGGCACAGTCGCGTTCCTGGCGATCGTCGTGCTCGTCTCCGGTTGCGGCTCGAAGGGCGCGACTTCGCAACGGACTGTTGCAAGCAGTCGGTGCACCGTCACCGGGAAGCAGGTGACGTTCCCGCTGCTGGATCCCGCGAAGACGTACACGGCCACGGTGCAGACGAACCTCGGCGCCTTCGCGTTCAAGCTCGACGTCAAGGATTCGCCTTGCACGACCTCGTCGTTCGCGCAACTCGTGCGTGAACGCTTCTACGACGGTCTGATCTTCCACCGGATCGTCCCGGGCTTCGTCATCCAGGGAGGCGACCCCAACGGAAACGGAACCGGCGGGCCTGGCTATACCGTCGTCGACACGCCGCCGTCGAAATCGAGCTACACGCGCGGCGTCGTTGCGATGGCGAAGACGGGGACGGAGCCCGCCGGGACGTCGGGCAGCCAGTTCTTCGTCGTGACCGGCGCGGACGCCGGGCTTCCGCCCGAGTACGCGCTCCTCGGCAAGGTCACGCGCGGGCTGGCCGTCGTGCAGCGGATCGGCCGGCTCGGCAATCCGCAGACCGAGCGGCCGACGCGACGGGTCGTGATGCGGCAC
>VAYM01000081.1 GCA_005884945.1 Actinomycetota bacterium
AGCTTGACGCCGCGCTCGCGGAAAAGGGACGTGAGCACGCGATGCGTGATCGTGGCGCCGACCTGCGACTTGATGTCGTCGCCGATGATCGGGAGGCGCTTCTCCTCGAACCGGCGCTGCCAGTACGACTCGCGGGCGATGAAGACGGGCATGCAATTCACCATCGCGCAGCCCGCCTCGAGCACCTGCTCGACGTACCACTTCGTCGCCATCTCCGAGCCGACAGGCAGGTAGTTGACGACGACGTCCGTCTTCGTGTCCCGCAGGATGCCGACGACGTCCGCCGTCTCGCCGGGCGCCTTCGTGACGACCTCGGAGATGTACTTGCCCAGGCCGTCGTGCGTCATTCCGCGCGAGACGTTCACGCCCGTTTGTGGGACGTCCGCGAACTTGATCGTGTCGTTCGGGTGTGCCCAGATCGCGTCCGCGAGATCCTTGCCGACCTTGTCGGTCGTGACGTCGAACGCGGCGGTGAACTCGATGTCGCGTACGTGGTATCCGCCGAGGTTCACGTGCATGAGCCCGGGGACGAACTGGTCGTCCGGCGCGTCTTTGTAGTACTCGACGCCCTGCAACAGCGAATTGGCGCAGTTGCCGACGCCGACGAGCGCAACCCGAACGGGGTCGTCGAGGCGCGCCTGGCCGTTCTGGGGCTTGCCGTTCTCTTGAGCCATCCCGGAGACCTCCCTATCGCATTCCTGCTATGGGCGGAACATAGCAGACTTGCGATATGGACGCTACGGCAGGCGTCGTGCGGACGGCCCCGTGATCCCGCGACCCTGGACGAATCGGCGATACAGGTAGAGCAGGAGGATCGCGCCGAGCAGCGCGAAGATCAGCCCGCCGGCCGTGCCGAGCAGGATGCGGGCGACGATCCCGCCGACGAGCGAGCCACCGAGCCCGAGACCGATCGTCGCGTACCAGGGCATCGGGTCGGGACCGGGGAGTGCGAGGCGCGCGAGACCGCCGACGATGAAGCCCCAGACGATGAGGCCGATGATGAAGAAGAGCATCGACGAAGTATGCGCTACGGACGCTCGCGGAGCTGCTTTCGGACGAACAGGATCCGCTGGAGCACGGTGATCCAAGCCGTCGCGGTCAGAAGCGCGATCGCGCCGACGAGGAGCCAGAGCGTGATCGGCGCGAGCACGAGCCCGCCCGTGATCACGACCACCCGCTCGGCGCGCGAGCCGACCCCGACGTCGCCCTTCAGCCCGAGCGTCTCCGCCTTCGAGCGCGTGTAGCTGACGAGGAACGATCCGACCACGGCGGCGAACGTCAGCCCGAGCGCGACGGGCTGCGCGTGCCGATGGAAGACGAGCGCAATCGCGCCCAGCATCGCACCCTCGCCGACCCGGTCGGTCGTCGAGTCGAGGAACGCGCCGAACGGTGTCGCTTTTCCGCCGACGCGGGCAAGCGCGCCGTCGAGGATGTCGAGGATCGACCCGACAACGAACAGCACCGCCCCGGCCCAGTAGAAGAACCATTCGTTCCGGTACTCGAAGTACACGAGCACCGACGCGATCAAGCACAGCGACACCCCGGCTGCCGTGAGTGCGTTCGGCGTCACACGCGTGCGTGCAAGCCCCACGATCGACCGTGACGCAAGCGAGCGCGCACCAGTCGTGTAGCCCTGCTTGACCCGCTGGAGGACCGCGGCGTCCTTCATGTGCTCGTCCATCGCATTCTTGCTATGCGACGGACTATAGCCGCTTTGCGATCAGCCTCCGGACGGGCAGGCGGTAGACGACGAACATCGCGACCGAGCCGAGCGCGACCCCGGCGAGGACGTCGAGCCAGAAGTGATTCCCCGTCGCCATCACGGCGAAGCAGACCCAGAACGGCCACACGAGCCAGACGACTTTCCAGAGGCGACGGCGGACGAGCGCCGAGAGGACGAGCCCGACGATCAACGCGTCGGCCGCGTGCAGGCTAGGCATCGCCGCGTACGGATTCGCGGCGAGCTGGACGACGCCGTTCGAGTGATGGTCAATGAAGCCGATGCTCGGGAACATCCGCGGCGGCGCCGTCGGCAGGACGATGTAGCCGATCAATCCGACGAGGTTCGCGCCGATGATCGCGTTCCGGAAGCGCGAGAAGGACTCGTGGCGCCGCAGGTAGACCCACAGGAGGGCGAGCCCCACGACCGTGAACTCGGAGTTCCAGTACGTCCAGGCGACGAGCTTGCTGAGCACGCTCGAGGAAACGGCGAACTGCTGGAGCGTCAGCTCGAAGACGTGGTTCGTGACGCGCTGCTCGAAATCGAGGATGCGCCAGCCGTCGAGGAAGGCCTTCGACGGATTGCGATCGGCGAGCCCGCGGGCGCCCTGGTACGCGAAGACGAACCCGAACCAGATCAGGAGCTGCCGGGCGAAATCGGCGTAGCCGCGCGGCAAAAAGCGGCGACCTGCTGCGAGGGCGGCGGACATGAACCCCGAATTTTACCCGCCCGGGCGGGGGCTCATCATCCCCCGATCTGGCTCATTGAGCGGGACGCGCGAACGAAACCCGGCTCGTTGACGCGATGCTTCAGCTCCTTGTGCCGGACGGCAAAGCGGAGGAAATCCGCAACTTCCGCATCCGTGCGACCGTCCCGCAGTGCCGTTTTCACGTCCCATTCGCGCCGTGAGAAGAGGCAAGTTCGCAACTGCCCGTCAGCCGTGACCCGGATCCGATCGCAGCTCGAGCAGAACGGCTCGGAAACCGGGTTGATGAAGCCGATCTCGCCGTGCCCGTCGGCGAAACGGAAGCGCCGCGCGGTCGACGAGGGCTTGGCGGGAATCTCGACGAGCGGCCCGTGCTCGGCCTCGATCAGCGCGCGGATCTCTCCGCCTGTCAGCACCTGGTCGGCGCTCCACGCCCGGTCGGCGTCGAGCGGCATGAACTCGATGAAGCGGACGACGTACGGCTTGCGGCGTGCGAGCTCCGCGAGCGCCGGCACCTCCTGCTCGGTGAACCCCTTGATCGCGACGCAGTTGACCTTGAGCGGCCGAAGCTCGGGATAGCGCTCGGCTTCGGCGAGGCCCGCGAGCACTTGGTCGAGCGCGTCGCGGCGCGCGATCTCGGCGAACCGAACGTGGTCGAGCGAATCGAGCGAGACGTTGATGCGGCGCAGTCCCGCATCGACGAGTGCCCCGGCCAGCCGCGTCAGCAGGATGCCGTTCGTCGTCAGCGACAGGTCGTCGATGCCCGGGATCGCGGCGAGCATCCGCACCAGGTCCGGCAGATCGCGCCGGACGAGCGGCTCCCCGCCCGTGAGCCGCACCTCACCGACGCCGAGGGCGGCCAGGATCGCCGTCAGCCTGGCGATCTCCTCGAACGTCAAGATCTCGTCGCGCCGCAACCACTCGAGGCCTTCCGCCGGCATGCAGTACGTGCACCGGAAGTTGCATTTGTCGGTGACGGAGATCCGCACCGAGCCGATCCTCCGTCCCCAGCCGTCGACGAGCGGTTCCACGCGCCTAGCGTACCCGCGTTTGGCCTGATGAGATACGCATCGCTTGGCAGGCGTTTCGCGCAGCGTTCCTGCAGAAACCACTGCGAAGACCACACCCCCTCGGATGGAGGTACACATGGTTGACCTCAGGTGGGAGACAGGCGGCGGCCAGGGAGACGACGATGACGGCGGCTCCGGGGGTCCCCCGCCCGACACCGGTGGCGACAACGACTAGAGCGCTGCTTTCGTAAGACCGCGAGGGCGCCGGCCGGCGCCCTCGCCGCACTGCGAGAGAATCGGCAAGTGACGGCACTCCTCGCGCTTCTCGCCGTCACCGCCGTCTGGGGCGTCACCTTCGTCCAGGTCAAGGACGCGATCGCGCTCTATCCGCTGTTCGCGTTCCTCGCCGTTCGCTTCGTTCTCGCGACCCTTGCGCTCGCGGTTCCCGGCGCGTACCGGCTGGGGTCGTTGGGTCGTCGGGGTGCCGGAGCGGGGTCGCTCCTCGGACTCCTGCTTGCCGCCGGCTATGCATTTCAGACCGCGGGCCTCGAGCGCACGACGGTTTCGAGCACCGGTTTCGTCACGGGGATGTACGTCGTGCTCACGCCGCTGATCGCGCTCGCCGTGTTCCGCACGCGCATCAGCGCAGCGGCGTGGGCGGGCGTTGCGGTCGCAACGGTGGGGCTCGCCTTGCTCGCCGGTATCCACGCCGGGTCGCCGGGCGGCGACCTCCTCGTCCTCGCGGGCGCGGCCGTCTATTCGCTGCAGATCGTGTTGATGGAGCGCTACGCGCCGCGCTACGACGCGCTTGCGTTCACGCTCGTGGAGATGGCCGCGGCGGCAGCCGGGTTGCTCGCGGTTGCGATCGCTCGCGGCGATCTTGCGGTTCCCCACGGCTTGACCGTGTGGGGAGCGTTGCTCGTGACCGGGGTCTTCGCGAGCGCGCTCGCGTACCTCGTGCAGACATGGGCCCAGCGCCGCACGTCGGCGACGCGAACGGCGCTCGCGTTCACGATGGAGCCCGTGTTCACGGCGTTGTTCGGCTTCACGCTCGACGGCGACCGGCTCGGCGCGATCGGTTGGGGCGGTTGCGCGGCGATCATGGGCGGCATCGTCCTCGCAGAGCCTGCCGCTGCTTCGGCGCTCGTCGGCGCAGTCGCGCGCCGTCGGAGGTGATCAGCGGAACGTGCGCACGGCTGCGTGGATCGACTCGTTCAGCCGGCCGCCGCGCGGCGCGCCGGCGAGAGCGAAGATCCCGACCGCCCGGTTCCCCGAGAACTCGGTCGCGAAGTAGTCGCCGACCATGTGACCGGAGCTCGTGTCGGGCAGCCAGGCAAAGCGGATCGCAGCTTGGTTCAGGCGCGGCGCCGCGCTCCAAGTGAGACCAGCGTTCGGCGAGGTTGCCATGCGAACGTCGAGGAGGCACCGAGCCGGCGCGCAGCCTGCTCTGCGGAGCGTGTAGAAGGTCAAGCCGAGACGCGCGCGCGCCCCGCGCGACGACGGATCGACGCCGAGTCCCGGAAGCACGTGGCTCGCGGTCGGGCCGAGCCCGCGGACGACGACGCGACGCGGCCGCGTCCAACCGGAAGCCGTCGAACGCGTGACGACGATGTCGTTCGCGCTGCAGGCGCGGCGGAACCGGCAGTCGGACCACGCCACGAAGACCACGCCGCCGGCATCGACGCCCGCGCTCGGGAGCGGGAAGACCCTGAGCTGCTGCGCGGTCAGCCGGCGCTGGTTCGCATCCACGGTCGCGATCCGCTGATGCTCGGAGAACGTCACGCCGCCGTCGTCGGAACGAGCCGCGTAGAGGGAGCTCGGCTTGTCCAGGAAGACGAGTAGGAGTTGGCCGTTCGGCCGGACGACCGGCTGCACGCCGGGAACGGTGACCGAGACGCGCACGAACGAGGGTGCGGACCATGTCGCGCCGCCGTCGCTCGTCGACTGGACGCCGATCGACGCGACGCCGGGCTGCGCGTAGTCCGTGTAGACGACGTAGCAACGACCCTGGAAGGGGCTCGCCGCGCCGTTGTCGCACGTGATCCAGCTCTTGTCGAGGTTGGTGTCCTCGTCGCTCCCCTGCCGGGGGCGTGGCAGGGAGATCACCGTGACGGGCGGGCCCCAGCTCAATCCGTCGGCCGAGCCGCTGGCGACGACCGCCGTGCTCGCCTGCGAGAGCGTCAGAGACTCCACGAGCCAGCGATGGTGCACCGCGTCGAACGCCACGGCCGCGTCGGTAGCCCGTGCCGCGGTCCCCGGCGGCGCAGAGGCGGTTGTCAGCGACGGCAAGAGCCCTGAGCGCCAGGTCCGACCGGCGTCGAGCGACGTCGAGAACCCGATCGCAGCGGCCCCGCCGTCGAAGAACCGTCCCACCTGGAACGCGGCCACCAGCGTCGTGCCGTCCGCCGCGGCACCCGGCTCGACCTGGCTCGCGTGCTGCGCGCCCGGCGTGGCGAGCGTGTCGACTGAGATCCGGACCGAGGCGGCGGTCGAGCGAGCCCCCGCGACCCCGGCCGAGAGGGCGAGGCCGAGCGCTGCGAGGAGGAAGGTGTTGCGGAGGGCTCCTAAGTTGATAAACTCGGGCTTAGATTTTCTCAGCACACAGACCAACGAGGAAGGAACGAGGTATGGCAAAGACTATCGGCATCGACCTCGGCACGACCAACAGCTGCATGGCCGTGCTCGAGGGCGGCGAGCCGACCGTGATTCCGAACGCCGAGGGCGGACGAACGACTCCGTCCGTCGTCGCGTTCACGAAGGACGGTCAGCGGCTCGTCGGCGCCCCCGCCCGGCGCCAGCAGGTCACGAATCCAGAGAACACGATCTTCTCGATCAAGCGGTTC
>VAYM01000082.1 GCA_005884945.1 Actinomycetota bacterium
ACGTCCGCTTTGATGCGACCGGGCTCCGGCGCAATGTGGTGGAAGTCCGCGAGCGCGACGAGCGCGGCTGCGCCCCCGCCGACGCCGTTGAACAGCGCCACCATCTGCGGCATCGCCGTCATCTTCACGGCGCGCGCCGCGTACGCGCCGATCGGGGCCGAGAGCGCCATCACGATGAGAATCGACCAGTAGTTGTGCAACCCCGCCTGCGCGAACGTCGCGGCGACGGCGATCACCATCCCGATCGCGCCGATGCGGTTCCCGAGCGGCGCGGTCGCGGGCGAGGAGAGGAACCGCAGGGCCAGGATGAACGCGATGATCGTCGCCAGGTAGGCGAGACCGATCGCGTCACTCCGACTCATCCGGCCTCCTGCGCTTGAACATCCCCAGCATGCGGTCCGTGACCACGAAGCCGCCGACGACGTTCATCGTCCCGAGCGCGACCGCCACGAGCGCGACGACGCGGATCCACGTCGTTTGATGCGGCAGCCCTGCAACGATGATCGCGCCGACGAGCACGATCCCGTGGATCGCGTTCGTGCCGGACATCAACGGCGTGTGCAGCATCGTCGGCACCTTCGAGATCACCTCCACCCCGACGAAGATCGCCAGGACGAGGACGGTGAGCTCGATGATGATCTGCGACGTGTGCATCAGACTGCGGCTTTCGCGCGCGTCACGCACGTCCCTGCCGTGATCTCGTCGTCCCAGTCGAGCGACAACGTGCCGTCCGGGGCGAGGTGCTGCAACAGCGCCGCGACGTTGCGCGCGTAGAGCTGTGACGCGTGCGCCGGCATCGTCGATGCGACGTTCGTGAAGCCGACGATCCGCACGCCGCCGTGCTCGATCTCCTCGCCCGGCTGCGTAAGCTCGCAGTTGCCGCCCGCGTCGGCAGCAAGGTCGACGATCACGGAGCCTGGTCGCATGGCCTCGACGGCGGCGGCAGGAATCAACAACGGCGCGGGACGGCCGGGAATCAACGCCGTCGTGACGACGACGTCGTAGTCGGGAATCCGCTCGGCGAGCTCTTCCCGCTGCCGCTGCTGCTCCCCCTCCGACAGCTCGCGCGCGTACCCGCCGGCGGTCTCCTCTCCGCTGACGCCGAGCTCGAGGAACGTCGCGCCGAGGCTCTCGACCTGCTCCTTCACGACCGGGCGGACGTCGAACCCCGTGACGACCGCGCCGAGCCGTCGCGCGGTCGCGATCGCCTGCAGGCCTGCGACCCCCGCGCCGAGCACGAGCACCTTCGCCGGCGGCACAGTTCCCGCAGCCGTCATCAGCATCGGGAAGAACTTCGGCAGCCGCTCGGCCGCGAGCAGCACCGACTTGTACCCGGCGACGTTGCTCTGGGACGAGAGCGCGTCCATCGGCTGCGCGCGCGTGATGCGTGGGATCGACTCCATCGCAAACGCAACGACGCCGCGTGACGCGAGCCGCTCGACTCCTTCGGGATCCGTGAGCGGCTCGAGGAACGCGACGAGCAGCTGGCCTTCGCGCAGCCGTTCGACCTCGTCGTCCGACGGCTTGCGCACCTTGACGATCGCCTCTGCGTCGAACACGTCGTCGGCGACGCGCCCGCCCGCCTCCTCGTAGGCTGCGTCGCGGAACGAAGCGGCCGTCCCCGCGTCACGTTCGACGCTGACCTCGAAGCCGCCGCCCGCAAGCCGAGCGACGACGTCGGGTACGAGTGCGACGCGGCGCTCCCCTGGCTGCGTCTCCCGAGGGACCCCGATTCGCACGGCGCGAGTTTACGTACGCTGGGCGACAGCGTGACGCACCTGATCGAGCACTACGGGTTGATCCTCCTGTTCCTCGTCGTCTGTCTCGAGTCCGCGGGGCTCTGGCTTCCGGGCGAGACCGCGCTCATCGCCGCCGCCGTCTACGCAGCAGACGGACACCTCTCGATCGCAGGCGTGATCGCAGTCGCTGCGACGGCCGCGATCGTCGGGGACAACATCGGCTACTGGGCCGGACGCGAGGGCGGCCGGCGTCTGCTCAACCGGTGGAGCTGGCTCGAGCGCTTCGCTGCGCGCGTGCTACCGCCGGCGGAGCGCTTCTTCGCAAAGCACGGCGGCAAGGCCGTCTTCTTTGCCAGGTTCTTCGGCGGCCTGCGCGTCACCGGCGCGTGGATGGCGGGAATCACGCGCATGCAGTGGTGGCGATTCCTCGTCTGGAACGCGGCCGGCGGCATCGTCTGGGCAGTCGGCGTCGGCCTGCTCGCGTACTACGCGGGCAAAGCGGCGGCAGACACGATCGCGCGCTACGGCGTCTACGGCGGCATCGCCGTCGCCTTGCTGGTGATCGTCGTGATCGGCGGCCTGCACGTCTGGCGCCGCCGAACCGAAGCGATCGACAGCGCATGAGGCTCCTCGTCGTCCTCGTCGCAGTTGTCGCAATCGGTGGAGCGCAGGCGCGCGTCGCCGTGCCCTCGCTCGACCACGCGATCGTGATCGTGTTCGAGAACAAAGAGGCGAACCAGGTGATCGGAAGCCGCAACGCGCCGACGTTCAACGCGATGGCGAAGCGGTACGCGGCCCTCACGCGGTACTACGGCGTCAGCCATCCGAGCCTGCCGAACTACCTCGCGCTCGTCTCCGGCTCGACGCAACGGATCACGACGGACTGCACCGACTGCGTCGTCTCCGCGCGCAATCTCGCGGACACGCTCGAGGCTGCGGGGAAGACGTGGAAGCTCTACGCCGAGGGCTTGCCGGCAGCGGCATTCACCGGCGCAATCTCCGGCCGGTACGCGAAGAAGCACGCGCCGTTCCTCTACTTCCGCGACGTCGTGGACAGCCGCGCGAGGCTCGCCCGGATCGTGCCGCTGACGACGCTCCGCTCCGACGTGCGCAGCGGGCGCCTACCCGACTTCTCGTTCGTCGTCCCGAACATGTGCAGCTCGATGCACGACTGCTCGGTCCGCACGGGCGACGCGTGGCTGCGAACGGTGCTGCCGCCACTGCTTGCATTGCCGAACACCGCTGTCTTCGTCGTCTTCGACGAGGGCACGAGCAACGTCCGCGGCGGCGGTCACGTCGCTGCTCTCGTGTTGGGAACGGCGGTCCGCAACGGCTCCCGGTTCACCGCCGTGACGAGCCACTACGGCCTGCTGCGCACGGTCGAGCAGGCGTGGGGCCTGCCGTTCCTCGGCCGCTCGGCACGCGCGACCGTGATCACTGGCATCTGGAGGTGAAGGACAAGCCGCCGCGGCCTGGAATGTCTCCGGTCCGATGGTGGCCGCCGCCCCTTCCTCCCTGACCGCCCGCGACCCGGTCGAGGCGGCGCATGCCGTGCGGGTGACCGACCTGGCCGCACGGCTCGCGGCCTGGCTGGAATGGGACGACGCGCGGCTGTACGCGATCTACCTCGGCGGGCCGCTCCACGACATCGGGAAGATCGCCGTGTCGGAGGCGATCCTCAGCAAGCCGGGGCCGCTCGACGCGGACGAGCTCGCGGAGATTCAGACCCACCCGACCGTCGGCGCCCGCCTGATCGCGCCGATCGCGCCGACCCGCGAGGCGATTCCCTATGTCATGTACCACCACGAGCGCTGGGACGGGCGCGGCTATCCGACCGGACTGGCCGGAGCCGAGATCCCGGAGGGCGCGCGCATCCTCGCGGTCGCCGATGCGTTCGACGCGATGACGTCGACGCGCCCGTACCGCGGTGCGCTGCCGATCGGGCGGGCGCTCCGCGAGGTCGAGCGCTGTGCCGGCACGCAGTTCGACCCGGCGATGGCGCATGCGTTTCTCGAAGCGTGGGACGCCGGCGCGCTCGAGTCGCCTAGAGCGTGGACCACACTTCCAGTTTCGCGCGCACTCGCCTGATCGTCTCGTCGGTGAACTCGGTCGTTCCCGCGTGACCGCCGAGATCGGCCGTGCGAACGCCCGCGGCCACCGCCTCGAGACAGGCTTCGCGAATCGCACGCCCGACCTGCCCGGCCTCGTCGTCTCCGTACCCGAGCAGCGCAGCGCCGGCGAGGATCATCGCCATCGGGTTCGCGACGTTCTTCCCGAGGAGTGACGGCGCAGTTCCGTGCGCGGCCTCGGACATCACGGCGCGGGTCTCGTAGTCGTCGTCGAAGGCGACGAGCAGCGATTCCGAACCGGCGATCGACCCGAAGAGCGGTAGGACGAGGTCGGAGAGGATGTCGCCGTCGCGGTTCAGCGCCGGGATGACGAGCGGGTCGCCGGCCGAGGCGACGAGGAGCGCGAACGTCGCGTCGATCAGTTGCGGCTCGTACGGAACGTCCGGATGCCGCGCGGCGGCGGCGTCCATCTCCTCCTTCAGCAGCCCTTCGTACGTCGGGCTCACGGTGTACTTCGGCCCACCGAACACCTTCGCGCCGGTCCGCTCGGCCTGGCGAAACGCGAACTCCGCGACCGCGCGGCAGATGCGGCGCTCGATTCGTTCCGTCCTGTACGCGACCTCGTCGTCGCCGGTGCCGTCACGCCACTCCTTCGCGCCGTACGCGTCGCCGACCGCCATGCGGACGATCGAGATCGGCGCGTGCACGCCGCCGAGCGGGACGACACCCGGAATGCGCCGGCCCGTGCGCACGATCACGCGGCCGCCGATCTCCTCGCGCAGGATCCGGTTCGGCGACCCGACGTCGTCGCGTCCTTCCGGCGTGATCGTCGCGGCCTTCAGCCCGAGCCCGTGGTCGCGAATCGCGGCCGCGGCGTCGTAGACCACGGCGTTCTTCGTTGCGCGCCGCGCGTGCAGTGAGAGGTCGTACCGCCGGAACTCGATCTCGAGTCCCGTGACCTCCGGCGCCAGCACCCGCAACGCCTCCTCGAGGAGCTCCTGACCGGTTTCGTCCCCCTCGAGGACGACGATCGTTTTGACCTCCACGGTCGCGGAGAGTACCCCCCTCATGACACGGAAGGGGGGTTGGCGCCGCGAGGGAACTCGTGGGCGCTTCCGGTATTACGACGCGCGCGGGAATCGCATCGCCGACGAGGAGAAACTCGCGCGGATCGAGTCGCTCGTGATTCCGCCCGCGTGGCGCGACGTGTGGATCTCGCCCCGCGCGAGCGCGAAGCTGCAGGCGACGGGCGTCGACAAGGCGGGGCGCGTGCAGTACCTGTACCACCCGACCTTCCGCGCGCAGCAGGAGGAGGCGAAGTTCGCGAGGCTCATCCTGTTCGCCGAACGGCTACCGGACCTGCGCGCAGCGATGGCGGAGCACATGGACCACGACCGGCTCGACCGCGAGCGTGTCAGCGCCGTCGCCGTCCGTCTCATCAACCGCGCCTGGTTGCGCGTCGGCAGCGAGCGTTACGCAAAGCGGTCGAAGACGTTCGGCATCACGACGCTGACGAAGCGGCACGTTCGAGTGCGCGGGCATCGCGTCGGCTTCCACTTCCGCACGAAGCACGGCGTCATCGTTCGCACGACGCTCGTCGACTCCGAGCTCGCCGAAGTGATGAAAGAGCTGCTGGAGCTTCCGGGCGGTCGCAGACTGTTCCGGTACGAGTGGGAGGGCGGGCTCGTCAACCTCACCGGGCGGCGGCTGAACGACTACGTGCGCGACTTCCTCGGCGAGGAGTTCACGGCGAAGGACTTCCGCACGTGGGGCGGAACGCTCACCGCCGCGATCGCGTTCGCCGAACGCGGACCTGTGGAGGCCGTGGGCGAACAGAAGCGCGTCGTCGCAGCGGTGATGCGGCGAGTGAGCGAGGAGCTCGGCAATACGCCGGCGGTCGCACGCGCGTCCTACGTGAGCCCGGCCGTGATCGACCAGTACCTCGACGGACGCACGATCGAGGATTTCCGGCCGCGGCATTTGCGCGTCGTCGGCGCGCGCGATCTCGGTCTCGACCACGAAGAACAGGCGCTCCTCAGCCTGCTCAGGTCGTGGCGAATTCGGCAATCGCGCGCGGCCGCATAGCACGCCGATAAGCTGATCCGGTTTCCACGAACAAAAGGAGGCTGGTTTTGGCGCGGAAGACCGTGCTCGTGTCGGACATCTCCGGCGTCGAAATTCCGGAGGGAAAAGGCGCGACGATTCGCATCACGTTTCGCGATGCGCGCAAAGGCGTCCGCGAGCTCGACGTGACGGACGAGGAGGCGGAGAGGCTCGGCGGCCGGTCGGTCGCGCGGCGAGGGCGCCGGCCGAAAGCCTCGTCCTCAGGCTAAGCCGAGTCGAAGAACGGGTACTCGGCGCGGCAGTCGAGGCAGTCGGCGGCGTAGAGCGCGACGCCGACGTCGCCCGTCCACAGCGAGTACCGGCCCCGCCCGCGCTCAGCGCGAAGCCGCTCGACCTGTTCCAGCGCGTGCATCGCAAATCGC
>VAYM01000083.1 GCA_005884945.1 Actinomycetota bacterium
AATCGGCCTGATCGCTCTCGATCGTCGGATTCAACGAGAGCAACGACAACGTGCTGATCGTGCTCGCCGGGCCGCTCGAGAACGCGGTCTCAGTAGAGCCTGAAGACGTAGCTCCGCCGCTGGTGCCGCCGAACGCGACGGCAGCGAGGAACCCCATGACCAACAAAGCCGCGATCGCGACTGTTGTCCAAGCCTTCTTCTGTGGTCCCCCGTTCTTGGCCAGCGGTGCCATGTCGCTCCCCTCTTAAGCCGCAGTCGGAATCAGAGCGACCGTCCGAGCCTCGCCCAGCCGCCGGCGTCCTGCGCGCACCAGGCGGCTGAGCCAAGCTCGTGCCGGTCGATCGTTGTCGTTGCCCTCGTTCGGGACCAGACCGACGAGCATGCCCTCGTCCCTCTCGCCGGTCTCATTCCCCTAGCCCTCCCGTGTTGCCGCAGTGAACACGCCGCCGCAGAGCGGCCCCTCGAATGCTCGGACTCCGACGGCCAGGGTGGTACTAGCCGCGGGTCCGGTCATGCCGTCGGAAAGTTCGGTTCCTTGCTCTCCCTTGTGTTGCCGCAGTCCGGGCTGCCCCTTGTGCCCGGTTCGCACAGTCTGTGCTGAGGTGCGTAAACGCACAATGGGCCGGGCGGCTCATCTTGCGTTCAAGGGATTGAACGCGGCGGCGATGCGACCGCAGCCGTCGAACTTAGGTCCAGCACCACCGCCGCGTAGAGGAATTCCACGGGAACCGAGGAGTACCTGCGCCACGAAAAAGGGTCAGACCGGAAGGTCTGACCCTTGGCGCTTTTCCCTTGGCGCTTTCCCTAGACGACTGCCGACTCTTCCGCGGCCGGCGTTTCCACCGGAAGCCAGCGCGGCAGCATGATCTCGATCGTCGTCCCGCTGCCGTTGCTGCTGCGGACGTCGAGCTTGCCGCCGAGCAACCGCGCGCGCTCGCCCATTCCGACGAGACCCAGCCGGCCGCGGCGCGCCGCGTCGACGAGCGTGCTCGAGACGTCGAAGCCGATCCCGTCGTCCTTCACGTGCGCCTCGATGCGGTCGGGCCGTCCGTGGACGTCGATCGACGCCGCGGTCGCGTTGCTGTGCTCGCGGATGTTGTGCAGCGCCTCCTGAACGATCCGGAAGAGCGCGATCTTCTGCGAGCGCGTCATCGGCTCGAAGTGCCCGCGCAGCTTCAGGTCGACGGAGATGCCCGTCTCGTACTGGAAGCTGTTCACCTCGCGTTCCAGCACGCGCTGCAGCGGGCCGGCCGTCACGCTCGACGATTCGAGCGAGTGCGACAGGTCTCGCAGGCTCCGGTCGAGCGCCGAAAGCCGCGCCTCGAAGTCGTCGAAACGTCCCGCTGCGATGCCGCGCACGCCCGCGTCGATCAGCGGAACGATCCGCCGCCGCGTGTACCTGACGTCGTCCGCGAGCGCGGCGAGATCCTGGAGCGGGCCGTCGTGCAGGTCGAAGCCGAGCCGCAGGAGCCGCTTCTCCGCCGCGTCCACGAGCAGGCGCTCGCGCGCGTTCGAGCGCTCGAGCAGCATGTCGCGCTCGATGACGGGGGAGATCGTCGAGGCTGCCTCCGTGAGATACCCGTCGACGGCGTCGCGGTCGTCGACGCGTCGACGCGCGACGATCGCGCCCCACGGCACGCCCCAGCGATAGACCGGCACGCCGACGATGGTCTGCCGGCCCTCGGCTTCCCCCGATCCGCCTTGCAGGACGCGGTTCGCGATCCGCCGCATCGTCCGTGTCGGACTACCGACCTGCGCGACGCAGTGCACGCGCCGCGCCGTGTCGCCGACCCAGACGGAAACGTCCTCGACCGGCGCGAAGGCGACGAGGATCTCGAGCTGCATCTGCAACGCGACGCGTGGGGGCAGCTCCATCAGCTGCGGGTTCCGACTCGCTGCCAGGAAGAGCGCCGCTCCGCTCGCCGCAGCCGGCTCGCCGAGGACGGCGGCGAGCTCGCGGACGAGTTCGGCCGCCTCGGAGGCACCCCACCCACAGTCGAGCGCGCAGATGTCGAACGCCTCGCCGGCGAACGACGTCACGGCGAGATTGCTCGGCCGCTGCGAGCCTGCGAGCGACTCGGCGCGCCGCTGCGCGACCTCGATCGCCGCCTCGGCGTCCTCGTCGTCGACGCGCGACGCGAAGTGCTCGCCGATGATCGCCAGCGGCGAGACGTCGGGCTCGTGCCTGAGCGCGCGGACGCGCTCGAACTCGCGAACGACGAGCGATCGAACCTCAGTCAGCCGTCCGGACGGTCGCCCGGACAGAACCTCTACGTAGGACCCCTCCGCCGCAGAATTCAATTTTGTCCCCCAACTTGATGCCCCCGTCTTACGCGTTGGAGTGTCGTTGAGAAAGCTCAACGGCACAATGGGCCTTTAGGCCTATCTTTGAGTTCAAGCGTTTGAACGCTTTTAGTGCGCGAGCAGCAGCACGACGACCGCCGCGCCGGCGAGGAACGGTCCCAGCGCGAACGCCGTCTTGCCGCTCGCGCCCGGACGCGTGAGCACGAGGATCACCGCGTAGACGGCGGCAGCGAACGTCCCGAGGATGAGCGCGGCGACGACGTCCCACCCGAGGCCGGCGCCGATGAGGAACGCGAGCTTCACGTCTCCCATCCCGAGTCCCTTCGGGTTGATCAGCGCGACGGCGAGGAAGAACGCGAAGGACGCGGCGGCGGCGACGATCCACTCGAGCGCGTGGGAAGGATGGACTGCGATGTTCAGCAGCAGGACGATCGCGGAAGCCGGTAGGACGACGCGGTTCGGGATGATCCGCCGCTCGAGGTGCAGACGACGACGGCGACGAACACCCCGACCCACGTGATCGGCGCGACCTCGAGCGGAGGCTTCGTCTCGGCGGCGGGCGCGGGCAGCGTCTCGGTCGTCATGCGGCACCGTCCTCGGCGGGAAGGATCGCGGCGCCGTCCGTCTGCGTGCACGCCTCGATCTCCTCGACGAGCTCGTCGAATTCGGCCCACTTCGTCAGCATCGTGACGCCGGTCGGGCCGGGCGGGGTGGAGTCGACCATCAGGATCACGTGGGTGTTCGGGTTCAGCGCGGCGATCGCGGCGGCGCGGCGTGCGGCGTCGGTGCGGAGGCGGTCGCCTTCGAGGAGCACGACGTCCGCGCGGTGACGGTGAGCGGCGTCGGCGGCGTCATCGGGTTTGGCCGAGCGGACGACGAAGCCGCGCTGCTCGAGGAGGAAGGACGTCACGCGGATGTAGCGTCGGTCGCGGCCGGCGAGCAGGACGCGGAGCGGCTGGAAGCGCGTGACCTTTGTGTGCCCGCCGAGTGCCAAGGTGGTTACTCCTCGTGAGAAGGGTCGTGTGTGACGAGCCTGTCCCCGACGGCGACCCCGCGGCGCCTGGCTTCGCCGGCCGGGAGCTCGAGCGTCGAGTGCGCGCGGCGGGCGGCCGCCGCGCGCCACGGCCTGACGTCCTCGCAAACCTTCAAGACGTCGCCGTCGCGGTTGAGGAAGACGACGTCGATGGGGAACCGCATGAAGAAGGTCATGACGGAGGGCGCGGGCCGAATGAGCATTCCTTCGCCCTGGGGGAGCGTGCGGCGACCGAGCAGTCCGCGCATGCGGGCGAGGGTGGTGTGGGCGACGGTGCAGCGCTCGCAGACGACGGCGCCGTCGCGCGCGCGCGCGAGCGTGACGACGCCTTTTGCCTTCGCGGTCGGCGTGGAGCGTTCGGTGAGCGCGAGGCTAGCCACCCGAGAACGCCCTGAAGAAGAGAATCAACGCCGGGCCGAGCAAGATGACGAACATCGGCGGGAAGATCAGGAACACGAGCGGGAAGAGGATCTTGATCGGCGCCTTCTGCGCACGCTCCTGAGCGTTTGCGCGACGCCGACGACGCATCTCGTTGGCGAGATCGCGCATGATCTGTCCGATCGAGACACCCAGCGTCTCGCCCTGCACGACCGAGCGGACGAACGAGCGCATCGACGGCGTGTCGACTCGGTCGAGCATCTTCAACAGGGCCTCCTGAATCGAGAGGCCCATGTTCTGTTCCTGCAGCGTCAGCCGGATCTCCTGACCGAGTGGCCCGCTGATCCGCGTTGCTGCGGTCTGCAAGGAACCGACGAAGCCGAGACCTGCCTCGACGGTGACCACGAGCAGGTCGATGAGCTCGGGCAGCTGGTAGTCGATCTCGTTCAGCCGCTGCGTCGCACGGTCGCGCAGGAAGCGCGTCGGCAGGATCCAGCCGAGCACGCCCGTCATGATCGTGAGGATCACGATCAAGGTGGGCTTCACACCGATCGTCGTCCCCAGCCAGAGCCAGAGGATCGGAAAGCCGAGTGTGCACAGGACGCGGTAACCAAGGAAACGTCCAGCAGTGACGTTGTAGAGGCCGGCCGCCATGAGGTCGGCGCGGATGATGTCCATGCTCCTGGCCCCGGACCGCTCGCCGACCGCCGTGCCGACCTTGGTCGCCACATCGTCCATGCGTTCCTTGACACTGCCCCCGTCCTTCTTTGCTTGCGCGCGTTGCGTGAAGCCGTAACTTCCGACCCTGCGAAGCAGCCTCGACGACCGCTCGCGGACACGGGGGCCTCCGAGCGTTGTGCCGATGACCGCGATCGCGACGGCGCAAAGGATGAGTCCGACGATTGGCAGGATGATCATCGCGTCACACCTTGATGTTCACGATGCGCTTGATGACGAACGATCCGGCCGTGATGCAGATGGCTCCTAGCACGAGCAAGACCTTTCCGTACGAAGAGGTGTAGAGGATCTTCATGTAGCCGGGATTGACCGCAGTGATGACCAGGAAGAGCGCTATCGGTAGCGCCGTCAGCACCCAACGGGACATCCGTCCCTGGGCCGTCAACGTCTTCACCGTCCGGCGAAGCTCGAAGCGCTCGCGGATCGTCTCCGTGACACGATCGAGCACCTCGGCCGTGTTGCCGCCCGTCTCGCGCTGTAGGGCAGCGACGAGTGAAACCTGCTCGAGCTCGCGGCTGTCCATCCGCTCGACGACGACGTGCAGGGCCTCGTCGATCGGAACGCCGAGCTGCTCATCGGCGATCACACGCTGGAACTCCGACTTCGAGGGCTCGGCCGCATCGTTGACGACGACGGACAGCGCGCCGATGAAGCTGTGGCCGGCGCGGAGCGCCGAGGCGAGGACGTTCAGGTTGTCCGGAAGCTGCTCGGCGAAGAGGTTGCGCCGCTTCACGAGCCCACGCCTGAGCTGAGACCGGACGACGAGCGGAATGATGAACGCGGCCGCCAGCGCGACCAGGAGCGAGTGGAACAGGTACTTGAGCGAAACCAGTGCGACGATCGAACCCAGCGCCGTCAGCACAGCGATCTGCTCGGCTGGCAGCGAGACCTCGGCGATTCCGAGCTCCCATTTGAACTTCTGCCAGCGGGTGTTTCCGCGCAGCAGCTTGTCCGTCCCTTTGAGCATGCTCGCGGTGAGCTGCGCCGTCGGGCGTGCGTTGGCATCGCGAACGACCGTCGGGACCGAGACGAACTCGGCCATCCTGCGGCGAACGGTTCCTTGCCGGGGCCCAGAGACGACAGCGGCCGCTCCCGTCCCGACGAGGATCGCCGCAGCCAACCCGACGAGGGTCATGGTCAACACCGAGCTCCAGAGCCGGTTCGAGAACGCCGGGCGGTACGGCGCGCGCGGGCCTGCCGTTGCCACCGTCAGCTTGGGCGTGGCATATGCCGTCGATGCGAGCCCGTTCACGCCGTCGACGCGAACTCGAACCGTGATCTGCTTGCCGGGTCCGGCCAGGGACTGGTAGCGCACGAGGTACTCGCTTGCAAGCTGTGATCCGAGCTCGTTGTAGATCGATGCCAGCTTCTTGATCGAGGTCGTCTCGACATAGCCGCCGCCGGTGTCCCGCGTCAGCTGCTTCAGCGTGTCCAGTCGCGAGAGCCGGGATCGCAGCCCAACCGCGAAGACGCGCACGTGCGCGGCCCGGGCGGCAGCCGCTGCGCTCGCCTCCGTTTCGTGCTTCGCAACGTCGTTGTGTCCGCGCTGTTCCTGGCCGTCCGAGAGAACGACCACCGTGCCGACCTTGATGTGCGCAGCGTGGAATCGACGGAGAGACTCGATGACGGCGTCGTAGATGTGGGTTCCGTAGGCGAACGTCGGTTGCTTCGCCAGCGCCTCGTCGATGCGCGCCTGCTCAGTCGTGAACGGAAGCGTGAGCGTCGGCGTCAGGTTGTACGTCATGATCCCCACCTGCTCGTGTCCGGCTCGCTGTCCGGCGAAGGCGCGCGCGGCCGCATACGCAGCCTGTTCGGGCTGCCCTTCCATGCTCGTGCTCGCGTCGACCAAGAGCATCACGCCGAAGTCCTCGGGATGAGCTTGAGCCACGGGAACCACCGTGACGCCGTCGACGGAATTGCCGTTCTCGGTCACGTGCACCTGGCCCGGCTTGAGCTGCATACCTTTCGGCAGCGTGAGCACGTACGCACGTCCCGGAAAGCCCGAGCCGCCCGCCTCCGTGACGTGGATGCGGCCGCCGGCGGCCGAGGCCGGCACCGCCGCGGCCAGCGTCGTGAGCGCGAGGACGCCGAGGAGGCGAAGCCGGCTCACGAGACTCCTGCTCTGACCGGGAATTCGGCGTTCTCGAGCGCGCCGGGGACGGCGAACAGGTCGTTCGGCAGCGAGATCCCGCGCTTCTCGAACTTGTACAGGAACGTCGGGCGTAGACCGGTCGGCTGCATGCTGCCGACTACCGTGCGGTCCGGCAGGACCTGCTGGATCTTGAACGCGAAGATCTCCTGCAAGGTGATCACCTCGGACTCCATGCGCTGCACCTCGGTGATCGCGGTGACGCGGCGCGTCCCGTCCTCCATACGCTCGAGGTGGATGATCAGGTCGAGTGCCGAGGCGACCTGCTGCCGGATCGCCCGCACAGGCAGGTCGTAGCCGGCCATCAGCACCATCGTCTCGATGCGTGCGAGCGCGTCACGGGGCGCGTTGGCATGCACCGTCGTCAGCGAGCCGTCGTGGCCGGTGTTCATCGCCTGCAACATGTCGAGCGCTTCCGCGCCGCGGACCTCGCCGACGATGATCCGATCCGGACGCATACGCAGCGAGTTCCGCACGAGGTCGCGGATCGCGACCTCGCCCTGACCCTCGATGTTCTTGGGGCGACCCTCGAGTCGGAGCACGTGCGCCTGCTTCAGCTGGAGCTCGGCTGCGTCCTCGATCGTGACGATCCGCTCCGAGTCCGAGATCGCCTGCGACAGAGCGTTGAGGAGCGTCGTCTTCCCCGAGCCGGTTCCGCCCGAGATGAGGATGTTCAGCTGCGCCTGGATGCAGCGCTGCAGGAAGTCCACCGTCTCCTGCGAGAGCGTGCTGATCCGGATCATCTCCTGGAGGTCGAGACGCTTGTTCGCGAACTTTCGGATCGTGACGATTGGTCCGCTCAACGACAGCGGTGGGATGACGGCATTGACGCGGCTGCCGTCGGGCAGGCGCGCGTCGACCATCGGCGACGACTCGTCGATGCGCCGCCCGACCTGCGCGACCATCTTGTTGATGATGCGGCGAAGGTGCGAGTCGTCGTTGAAGCGCACGGTCGTCTGGTAGAGCCGACCCTGACGCTCCACCCACACGTCGAACGGTCCGTTGACCATGATCTCCGTCACGCTGTCATCGGCGAGAAGCCGCTCGATCGGCCCGTGGCCGAGGATGTCGTTCGAGATCTCCTGGACGAGCCGCTCGCGGTCGTCGCGAGAGATGCCGGCCTCGACATCCAGCTTCTCGCGGATGTCGGTGATCACGCGCTCGCGAAGAGCGGCGGGATCCATCGTCGCGGTGAAGAGCTGGGGCCCGAGCTCTCCGATCACGGCGAGGTGGATCCTGTTCTTGACCTCGGCGAACGGGTCGGGACCGAACGTTGCAGCGACTGGCCGTGATGTCGAGAGCCGCTCGTGAAGTTCCATCACGACCTCCAGGCGAATCGTCGTTTCGCCGGTGAATCCGGCTTGGTCTCCTCCGCCGGTGCCGTCTCCGCCGGCCGCTCGTCTCCGTTGCGGGAGTAGACGTCCGCGAGCTTCCGGAATGACCGTGCGACCTCCGACCGATCCTCGGCGAGCACGATCGGCGTGCCGTCGTTCACTGAGATCGGGACCTGCCGGTCGCTCGGGACGAGCACGTCGGGAACGCGGCCGATGATCGCAGCGACGTCTTCGTGCGTGATCCCGACGCGCGTGTCCGCCCGGTTGAGCACGAGCGAGACCCGGGTCGGGTCGTAGCCCATGAGCTCGAGCGTCTCGAGACCCAGCTTCGTGTTCTTGAGCGACAGCGAGTCGAGCATCCCGACCATGCAGACGTTCGACGACGAGTCGATCGCCGCGATCACTTCCGGCGTGAAGCCGGGAGGCGTGTCGATGATGACGTAGTCGTGCATGACGCGGAGGTTCGCGAACACGTCACGCAGGAAGTCGACTGTCACCGCGCTCGCATGGTCCGGCCGCGTGGGCGCGAGGAGGATGTGCGCCCCGGAGCTGTGTTTGACGAGATAGGCGTCGAGCTTGTCCTCGTCGATCGATCCGGCCGATCGAGCAAGGTCGTAGATCGTCTTGTCCGGTCGCAGCCCGAGCGCGAGCCCGACGTCCCCGAACTGGAGGTCGAGATCGACGAGCGCGACCTTCTCGCCTGCCTTCGCGAGCTCGGCGGCCAGGTTCGTTGCGACGAGCGTCTTCCCCGTGCCGCCCTTCGGCCCGAGGATGCAGATCATCGAGCCCAGCGCGATCCCACTGGCGATTGCCGCTCCGCGCCGACGGGCGATCGCCTTCTCGAGCGCGAAGGTGATGCGCTCCGGTGCCTCGGGGAGCGTCAAGATGTCGTCCGCTCCGGTCTCGAACACACGCCGAACGAAGCCGTTCGGCGAGCCGGTCGTCAGGACGACGATCGGCCGATCCGGCTGCTGCTTGACGGCGCTGTCGATGAAGTACAGCGCGCGGTCGGAGTACCCGCTGCATGCCACCACGAGCAGATCCGGCGACGTTTCCTGCAGCGTTCGCCAGCTCTCTTCGATTCCGTTGATGATGCCGACGATCTCGACGTTTCCGTTGTCGGGTAGCGTCG
>VAYM01000084.1 GCA_005884945.1 Actinomycetota bacterium
CGTCTTCGCGAGCTGCATGAGCGAGACGCAACCCTCCTGCATGCGCGCGCCGCCCGACGCCGAGATCGCGAGGAACGGGAGCTTCCGCTCGCGGGCCAACTCGGCACCGCGCGTGATCGCCTCGCCGACACCGCCGCCCATGCTGCCGCCGATGAACGCGAAGTCCATGATCGAGACGACGAGCGGATGTCCGCCGATCGTCGCCGTGCCGTACAGGGCGCCCTCGCGCCTCCCGGTCTTGCGTTCTGCGTCCGCGAGCCGCTGCGCGTACGGCTTCGAGTCGGCGAACTGCAACGCGTCGACGGGCTCGATGTCGCCGCTCAAGTCCACGAAGCTGCCCTCGTCGAGCAGCGTCGCGAGCCGCTCCTGCACGGGCAGCCGGAAGTGGTAGTTGCACTCGGGACAGACGCCCAGGTTGCGCTTGAGGCGCTTGTGGTAGACGAACGCCTCACAGGACGGACACTTGGTCCACTGGACCTGCTCGGTCGTCTTCGCCGGCGTTTCGACTTTAGAAGCCAAGACCCTCCGTGTGGAGTCGACGGTGTTCGGACTGGGATGCGGCGAGCGCAGCATCGACCTCCGCGCGCGTCGGCGCGGGGCGGTCCGCCGCGCCGAAGACCTGCGACACGACGTAGGCGAGCAGATCGGTCGTGCGTCCGTAGCGGTCGACGCGGGTGGCCTCGATCGCGAGGTCGAGCGCGCGGCGCCACTGGTCGCGCTGGATCTCCGCCTGGATCATCCCGTGGTACGCGTAGACCTCGTGCTCCGGCTCGTCGTCGACCGCCGTGAGCCGCTGATACTCCATCACTGCGGCGTCGGAGCGACCGAGGGCGAGGTTGAGATCGGCCGCGTCGATCGTGGTCAGGACATCGTCCGGCTGGAGCTGCAGGAGGTTCTCGGCTGCCTTGAGCGCGTCGTCGTTCCGTCCGGCCAGGCGGTAGGCGTCGAGCAGGGCGCGCCGCGCGGCGACGTTGCCGGGGTCACGCTCGACCGCCTGTGTGAACTGGGCGATCGCATCGTCCGTGCGTCCCGCGGCGAGTGCGCCGTACCCGAGGTCGATGAGCCCGGACACGTCGTCCGGACGAAGCTCGATCGCCTGCTGGATCGCGGCCATGGCGTCGTTCAAGCGGTTCTGGAACAGGAACGCCTCGGCGAGGTCGCGGAACCCGTCGGGGTCGTCGGGCTCGAGCTCCAC
Source organism: Actinomycetota bacterium (assembly GCA_005884945.1). Lineage (GTDB taxonomy): Bacteria > Actinomycetota > Thermoleophilia > Gaiellales > Gaiellaceae > 3-1-20CM-4-69-9. Next base: position 1,196 of record VAYM01000084.1, read on the forward strand.
GGCCCGCTGGAGGTACTCGACCGCGTCGTCGCGGCCGAGCTCCGAGCTCGCGCGCCCGGCGAGGCGAAGCAGGATGACGTCGTCGGGATTCCCGGAGAGGCCGCGAAGCGCCGCCTCGCGCGAGCGCTCGAAGTCGCCGGCGTCGAAGAACGCCTTCGCTTCGTGAGCGGGGGCGTCGATCACTCTTTCGCCTTCAGGTCGACTCTGAATCCCAGCTGTAGAACTCCCGGGCCGTCGCGTCCTTCGGCGATCGCCACGTCTCCGGGTTGTACGGCGTGATGTGGTCGTCGAGCCGCTTGCTGATGTCCTTGAACAGCGGATGGTCGCGCACCTCGTCGACCGCCATCTCGAAGTCCTCGGCCGTCTCGACGTAGTGCACGTAGATGTCGTCGAGGACGAAGAGGCTCCGGTGCTTGACGCCGGCAAGCGTCGGCAGGTCGCTCTCGTCAGACTCCGCGAAGATTCGTGCGACTTCGTCTTCGGAGCCCGGCTTGATGCGCGCGACGATCAGTCCCCGTTTGACGCCCCGTCCAGTCATCGGATTGGCCGCCCAGCTTATGAGGTTTGGCGGGGCGAGTCTAGGAGCAGCGCGCGGGCGTGTGCTGCGGGCCGTCCGCGTGACACCGCTCCGGCACCGCCGTATGATCGGGCGACCCGCGAGCAGAGGAGCAGAACGTGAAGGGACGCGTGGTCTTCCACATCCATCTCAAGCCGGACCGCGAGGCGGATTTCCTGCAAGCCTACGAGTCGATCCGGCTCGAGGTCGCACAGGGCGTACCCGGCCACATCCTCGACCAGGTGTGCCAGTCCGTCGACGAGCCCCGCGACTGGCTGATCACGAGCGAGTGGGAGAGCCTCGACGCATTCCTCGAGTGGGAGCGGACGGAGGAGCATCGCGACCTCGTCAAGCCGATGCGCGAGTGCTGGGACGACGCGAGGTCGTACAAGTTCGTCGTCAGGACGGAGACGGGTGCCGAGCGCCGCGTCGGCGCCGGGCTCGACGAGTCTTCCTGACGGGCCGAGCCGAGGCTCGAGGGCCCCGCTCGGCGTTCGGGAAGCCCTAGCGTGGACTGCGGCCGCCGCGGCGGCCGTGGCCGCAGTCACCCTCGGCATCAGCTCGGGGTCGAGCTTGACGCATCAGAAATCGGCGGTCTCCGCCCCGCCGGTCCAGATCGCGCCTCTCTCCGCGGGGCGCCTCCTACCGACCCAACTGTCGCGCACGATGGCGAACGGCGCGACGTTGAAGATCTCGGCGACCGGCCCAATCGTCGCTCAGTCGCAGCGAGTCGTCGTAGAGCCCGGCGCGGCGGAGCCGTGGCATGTGCACCCGGGCTCGGCGCTCTCGACCGTCGCCTCCGGCACGCTCTACAACTATGTCCAGCACGGATCCGGGTGCCGGCTGCAGGTCGTTCACGCGGGTGAGTCGGCGTTCGAAGCGGGCTCGACGCCCCATACGCTCGTGAACAGGGGGAAGGTGCCGGCCGTCGTATACGCCACTGTGTTCACCCCGGTCGGCGCTTCTCGCGGTCTCCTGCTCAAGCCCAAGCCGCCCACGTGCCGTGCGTAGGCCGCCCGACGAGTCCCACAGATGACGGCACCGCATAGCGCGACCTTCCCCCGCGGCGCGGTGATGGCGCCGGAGGACAGCGCGCGCAAGTGGTGGACGCTCGGCGTCGTCTGCGCCGGCACTTTCATGCTCTTGCTGGACACGAACATCGTCGCGGTCGCGCTGCCCTCGATCGCGCGCGACCTGAATGCCAACTTCGACGATCTGCAGTGGGTGATCGACGCGTACTCGCTGGGGCTGGCGGTGCTGCTCCTCACGGCCGGTGCGTTGTCGGACATTCTGGGACGACGTCACGTGTTCGTTATCGGGCTCGTCGTGTTCACGACGTTCTCCGCCGTCTGCGGCTTGGCGTGGTCTGCCACCGTGCTCGATGTCGCGCGTGGGCTGCAGGCAGTGGGCGGCGCAATGATGTTTGCAACCGCTGTCGCATTGCTCGCGCAGGAGTTCTCTCCGGCCGAACGCGGAACGGCATTCGGCGTCTGGGGAGCAACGACGGCGAGCGGCGTCGCCAGCGGTCCGATCATCGGCGGCGCCCTTACGCAGGGCTTCGGCTGGCAGGCGATCTTCTACGTGAACATCCCGATCGGGGTTGTCGCGCTCGTGTTGGCACTGACGAAGCTCAAGAACGTGCCGGGCGAGCAATCGGCGATCGACCTAGCTGGGACGGTCACGTTCAGCGCGGCGCTCCTCGCGTTCGTGTTCGCACTGATTCGCGGGAACGACTACGGGTGGTCGAGCCCGCTGATCATCGGACTGTTCGTCGAGGCGGCCGTTTGCCTGGTGGGCTTCGTCGCGATCGAACTGTTGAGCGCGGCCCCGATGCTGCAGTTGTCGTTGTTCCGCAACCGAACGTTCCAGGGCGTGTCCGCTGCCGCGTTCGCGGTGTCGGGGTCCGCAATCACGCTTGTCATCTTCATTACGCTCTGGCTGCAGAGCATCCTCGGTTACTCGCCGTTGGCCGCCGGTCTTCGGATGTTGCCTCTGACCTTGACGGCGTTGACGTTTGCGCCGCTCGCGGGCCGGCTCAGCGCGCGCATCCCGCCCAGCGTCTTGTTGTGCGCGGGGTTGTTGCTGGTCGGTGCGGGCATTGCCTACATGACGAGGATCGATGCGGGCTCCCGCTGGACGGCGGCGCTGCCGGGTCTGCTCGTCGTCGGAGCAGGAATGGGGCTGACGCAATCGCCGTTGGCGGCGGCCTCGGTCGCGATCGTTGCGCCGGCGAAAGCGGGAATGGCGTCGGGAATCAACTCGACATTTCGCCAGGTCGGCCTGGCGACGGGGATCGCCGCGCTCGGTGCGATCTTCGCGCACACGATCCTCGCGCACGTCAAGGCCGGCCTCGCGAACACACCGACGATCAGCCAGGCGGCATCGATCGCGTCGCGAATCGCGGCCGGGGGCGCGCAGGACGTCGTTGACCACACACGCGGCAACAAGCTGCAGATCGAGCACGTCGCAGCGGTGAGCTTCACCGCCGGGCTGACGAGGATCTTCCTGATCGCTGCCGCCCTGGCGATCGCCGGTGCGATTGCGGCCGCGGTGCTCGTGCGGAAGCGCGACTTGTGGGCGCCGCCTGTAGGTGGTCGACCTGGTCCGGGAGGTCCCGGCGCCGGACCGCCTACGACGGACGGCCCTCCCCCGGAATCGCCCGGCCGATCGCAGCATCGCGGGGGGGACAGACCGGTTCGTGGGACCGACGTCACGGTCCGTGTGCCGATGCGCGAGCGCTCCGGCCTGATCGCGTGCGCGGTCGCGTTTGCGTCGATCGCACTCGTCGCCGTCTGGTTGGACATGCTCGTCGTCGTGCCGGCGCTTCCGGCGATCGCAGGCGATTTTCACGCGTCGACGCAAAGCCTCGAGTGGGCCGTGAGTGCATACGCCCTCGCGTTCGGCGTCGTCCTGCTCTCGGGACGCGTGCTGGCAGATCGTTTCGGGGCCGTGAGGATGTTCGTCGTCGGGCTCAGCATCTTCGTCGCGGCGGCGGTTGCGTGCGGTCTCGCCCCGAACGTCGAGCTCTTCGATGCGGCTCGCGCGCTGCAGGGGACGGGCGCCGCGCTCCTCGTGCCCTTGACGTTCGCCGTGGGCCGGAACGCGTTCTCGGATGCGCGGCGCGAGCTGGCGCTCGGCTCCGCGTGGGGTCTCGGAGGGCTGGCGCTTCTGGCCGGGCCCGTCGTCGGCGGCGTCCTCGCCGGAGAAGCCGACTGGCGCTGGATGTTCTGGATCGACGTTCCGATCGGAATCGCCGCACTCGCGCTCGTGCCCCTCGGGCAGCACGAGCTTCGCGGGGCCTACGCACGGATCGACCCGGTGGGCCCGTTGCTTGCCGGCGCGGGGCTCACCGGGCTCCTGTGGGGTCTGACCCGCGGCCCCGACAGCGGGTGGACGTCGCACCAGGTCCTGCCTGCGCTCGGTGCTGGAGCGCTCTTGGTCGCGGGCTTCGTCATCCGGGAGGCTGCGGCCAAGGACCCGATCCTGCTGCTTCGACTTTTCCGCGAACGCGAGTTCGCAGCCGCAGCAGTTGCCTGCCTCTGCGCGTCGTTCGCGCTCTTCGGCTCGCTCTTCCTGGTGATCGGGTTTCTCCATGCCGTTCGGGCAGACTCTCCGCTACGGGCAGGGCTCGAGCTGGCGCCGGCCCTCGGTGCCGCACTCCTGCTGACCCCGGTTGCCGCAGTGCTGTCGAAGCGTGTGGGCGCGAGGCCGTTGGTCCCGCTCGGGTTGCTCCTCCAGGCCTGTGCACTTGGGTGGTTCGCACACGCGGCCACAGCTGACGTGTCGTATGCCCGGCTCATTCCAGGCTTCACGCTGCTCGGCGCCGGCGTCGGACTGCTGGTCGTTCCGGTCGCCCGAGCCGTCGCCCGTTCTGTGCGGCCACAGGAAGCGACCCAGGCGTCCGTGACGAACAGCGCTCTTGCCGCCCTCGGTGGCGCCTTCGGCGTCGCGGGGCTCACGGCGATCTTCTCGAGGTACGGGTCGTACTCGGCCGCCAGCGCCTTCCCGGATGGGCTCGACGCAGCTCTCTGGGTCGCCGCGGGCATCAGTGCGGCGGCTTCGGTTGTTGCCATTCCGATCATCGGGAGACGCGACGCTCGGGAGGTCGGCGCCACGGTCGTGGGTCCTCGACAGCCTGCGCAGACGGCCGGCGATCCCGGCTCGACGGCTCCGGGCGAGCCGGAGCTACCCGAAGTCCGCTCGCGGCAGGTCGTGGACAGGCCCGAGCGGCTGCCCGAGGCCGCGCCTGCGCAACCGCCTCGCCCCGAGGAGCCCGAAGCCTTTCCGTGCCCGGTGTGTCTGGGCGAGGGGCGGTTCACCTTCCATCCGCCGCAGGATCCTCGGAGCGAAATCTGCCGGCGCTGCTAC
>VAYM01000118.1:0-5883 GCA_005884945.1 Actinomycetota bacterium
CGCACAGAGCTCGACGCCGGCGAGATCGTCGTTCACGTAGACGCGGAACACCGTCGAGTTGACTGCGTCCTGCAGCTGCTCGGCGAGCGCGCCGTCCTCGCTCGCCACGACGGCCGCAGACGGCAGCCCTTCTGCGATCTCCTCCGCCATGTTCGGACCGGACAGGACGGCGACAGGTCGTCCCGTGACACGCGTCGACAGCCGTTCGCCCGTGGCCGGGTCGAGCCCCTTCGTGAGGCTGAGAACCGGCGACGTGCCCGGGAGCGTCGCGGCCACGTCGGCGAACGCGTGGCTCGGCACCGCGAGGACGATCAGCTTCGCTTCGTCGAGCGGCGCGCCGTCCAGCGGCATTGCGTGGATGCCGCGCAGGTTCACCGCCTGCAGATACCGCGGGTTCTGCCCGGTGGCCGTGATCGTACGCGCCTGCTCGGCGTCGCGGCATACCAGCGTCACGTCGTGGCCGCGGTCCCGGAGGAGTGCCGAGAATGCGGTGCCCCACGAGCCTCCTCCGATCACTGCAATCCTCATCGGCAGTAGGATCTCATCGCACGTCCACGGATCGAGAAGGAGCGGCCTTGGCAGTCATCACGTCGCGTTCCGCCCGCCGCTTCACCGTGCGCAGCTAACTCACTCTCGATCTGAGGAGGACGTAGATGAACGCCGCGGATTTGCACCACATTCAGTCGTACCTGCGCATCGCCGCCCCGCGATGGCGCGATCACCTGCGCATCGGCCCGTTTCTCGCCACGTTTTCCCGCGAGACGGACAACCGCTATCTGAACTACGCGATCCCCGACGATGACGCGCAGCCCTCGCGTGCGGACGTCGCAGCGCTCGTCGCGGCGTATCGCGAACGAAACCGGTTGCCGCGGCTCGAATACATCCCGTCGATTGCACCCGCCGTCGAGGCCGAGCTCCTCGCTGCAGGCTTCAGCCTGGAAGCGCGGACGCCGCTGATGGTCTACAGCGGCGGCGGCGAGACACCGGCCGTCGCTGGCATCGAGCTCGTCGCGCCCGCGTCCGAAGATGAGTTCGTGGGAGCGGCGACGGTGCAGTGGGAGGCGTACGAGGAAGCAGGCCCCGTCGCGCAGCGCGCCGTCGACAGCCTCCGTCGAACCGTGGCCGCGGGCGGAATCGTCGTGCTTGCCCGGCACGCGGCGACGTGCGAGCCGGCCGGCGCGGGCGCCTGTACTCCACCGGGCGGCGGCGCGAGCGAGTTGACCTCGATCGGCGTTCGCGAGCTGTATCGGCGGCGCGGCATTGCGCAGGCGATGACGCATTGGCTCGCTACGCGGATGGCGGCTCGCGGCGTCGATTGCGTCTTCCTGATGGCGGACAGCGAACGAGAGGAACGCATTTACGCGCGAGCAGGCTTCGAAACCATCTCGGACGTGTTGCACATCTCGCTCATGAACGCCTGACGAAGTCGATCGACACCGGCACGCCTTCGAGGTCGAACCGGTCACGCAGCCGGTTCTCGAACCAGTAGCCGTAGTCGCGCGTCACGAGCGACGGATCGTTCACGGAGACGCGGAAGCGCGGCGGTCGCGCCGTGACCTGCGCGGCGTAGAGCAGGTTCAGCCGCCGTCCGTTCCTCGAGGGCGGCTGCCGCGCCTCGCGCAGCTCCGCGACGAATCGGTTGAGCTCGGGTGTCGGGACACGTGCCGTGTGCTTGTCGAACTGCCGCTCGATCGCGTCGAGGAGCCGCTCGATCCCGCGGCCCGTCTTCGCCGACACGGCGACCCACGGCGGCCGCTGGCGCAGACGCCGCTCCAGCTCGGGGCGCACATCCTCGATCGTGACGGTGGAGGCGTCCCACTTCGACAGCACGACGATCGTCGAGCACTGCGCCTTGCGCGCGACGTCCGCGACCGCGAGGTCCTGGTCGACGATGCCCTCCGATGTGTCGATGAGGACGAGCGCGATGTCCGCCCGCTCCGCCGCTTCGAGCGCCCGCAGTTGGGAGTAGTACTCGATTCCCTGCCGGTGCTTTCGCTTGCGCCGCAGGCCGGCGGTGTCGACGAAGACGAACGTCCGGTCGCCGCGCCGGAACACGGTGTCGATTGCGTCGCGCGTCGTTCCCGGGACGTCCGAGACGATCACGCGCTCGCGGCCGATGATCGCGTTGAGGAGCGACGACTTGCCGACGTTGGGGCGTCCGAGGATCGCGACTCGGATCGCGCCCTCTCCGATCTGCGCGGGGCCTTCGCCGGGCAGGCGCGCCAGCACCTCGTCGAGCAGGTCGCCCGTCCCGTAGCCGTGCAGCGCGGAGATCGGAAACGGATCGCCGAGCCCGAGGCGGTGGAACTCGAGCGCGACCGATTCCTGCGACGGATCGTCGATCTTGTTCGCCACGAGGAGGACCGGCTTGCGCGCGCGGCGGAGGATGTCGGCGACCTCTTCGTCGCCGGGCGTGATGCCTGCCCGCGCATCCACGATGAAGAGCACGAGGTCTGCGCCTGCGACGGCCTCGCGTGCCTGGTTCCCAACGGACTGCGTGATCGGCGACCGGTCCGCGACGTCGACGCCGCCCGTGTCGACGAGCAGGAATCGCCCTCCCGCCCACTCGGCGACGAGCTCCTTGCGGTCGCGCGTCACCCCCGGTGTCTCGTGCACGACCGCGGCGCGCGATTCCGTCAGACGGTTGACGAGCGTCGACTTGCCGACGTTCGGGAAACCGATAATCGCGACGGTGCCGAGCAAGGCCTCGTTCACGGCGGGGGCTTCGCGACGCGCGGCCGGCCGAGCTCGTGCGTGTGCACGAGGAACGTCCAGAGTCGGCGGAGCTCTTCGCGGATCTCCTCCGCGGCGGCGCGGTAGCCCTGCGAGTTGCGCGGATGGCCGTGGACGGTGAAGGGCTCGCCGAACGCGACGGAAACCGGGTGGAAGTTGCCGAAGCGCCAGTCCTGCGTCCCGTGGATCGCTCCGCAGATGACAGGGACTTTCTCCTGGACGGCGATCATCGCAGCGCCGGAGCGCACCGGCCCGGGCTCGCGCTCCTGACGCGTTCCCTCCGGGAACATCCCGAGCGCGTCCCCGCGGCGAACGACGTCGCGCATCGCGCGGATCGCCTCGCGATCGGATTCGCCGCGTCGGATCGGGTACGTCCCGAACAACCGAATGAACGGCCCCATCAGAGGCGTGTCGTGCGCTTCCTGTTTCGCGATGTAGTAGACCGTTCGCGGGATCTTCGACCCGATCGCCCACGGATCGAGCCACGAGAAGTGGTTGAAGCAGAGGACGAGCGGCCCCTCGCGAGGAATTCGTTCGTGGCCGTACACGCGAAGCGGCGCGAAGGTCTTGACCAGACCTGCGAAGATCGGACGGCCGACCAACCACGCGGCCTGTACGCGCTTCATGCCGGTTGCCGCTCGCGGACGAGGTGCTCGATGCGATCGACCACGTCTTCGACCTGGAGGCTCGTCGTGTCGATCTGCACTGCGTCTTCCGCGGCACGCAGCCGCGGCGCGTCGCGCTCGTCGCGACGGCGAAGATCCGTGACCAGCGCGTCCCCGCCGATGTCCGGACGTTCGGCCTGACGCCGGCGTGCGCGAACTCCTGCGTCGGCATTGAGATAGACCTTCACTTCCGCGTTTGGCGCGACGACCGTGCCGATGTCCCGACCCTCGATGACGACGTTCCCGTCGGCACCGAGTTGCCGTTGCCGTTCCCGCATGACCTCGCGAACGGCTGGATGTGCTGCGACCACGGGGACCAGTCGGTCGATGCGAGCTTGGCGAATCGAGGCGGTGACGTCCGTGCCGGCGATCCAGACGCGCTCGCGGTCGTCGAACGTCACCGGATACTCCATTGCCAGCCGCGCCAGCTCGTCCGCGCGGTCGAGCGGAAAGCCACGGTTCATCGCGAGCCACGTGAGCGCGCGGTACATCGCCCCCGTGTCGAGGTACCGGAAGTCGAGTCGCTCGGCGAGCCGGCGCGCGACCGTGCTCTTCCCTGCCCCCGCGGGCCCGTCGATGGCAACGATCATCGTCGTGAAACGGATTCCAGAATGTCGAAAAACCCGGGGAAGCTTATCGCCGCGGCATCGGCGCCCCCGACCTCCACTCCCTCGCGTGAGACGAGGCCTGCGACCGCGCCGAGCATGGCGATGCGATGGTCGCCTTCGGAGCTCATCCGGCCGCCGTTCGGTCGTGAGGGAACGCCGCGCACGCCGAAACCATCGTCGCTCGCGCGGATGCGGATGCCCAGTGCGCGCAGCGCATTCGTGACGCTTTCGATCCGATCTGTTTCCTTCACGCGGAGCTCACCTGCGCCGCGGACGCGGCTCTCGCCACGCGCGAACGCGGCGGCGAGCGCGAAGATCGGCAGCTCGTCGACGAGGAGCGGCACTTCCTCGGGCTTGATCTCCGTCCCCGTCAGCTCCGCGGAGCGGACCTCGATGTCGCCGAGCCACTCGCCGGCGACCTTGCGGCGGTTGTAGACGCTGATCCGCGCGCCCATTCGCTCGAGGACGTCGAGGAGACCGGTGCGACGCGGGTTCAGTCCCACGTCGTGGATCGTCAGGTCGGAGCCGGCGAGGAGCGTCGCGCCGACGAGGAACGGCGCCGCGGCGGAGACGTCGCCGGGGACGACGACCTCGTCGAGCTGCAGCCGAGCTGCCGGTTCGACGGTGACGGACGCGGGGCGGCGGCGAACGCGCGCACCGGCCGCCTCGAGCATGAGCTCCGTGTGGTCGCGGGTCGGCACCGATTCGACGACCGTCGTCACACCCTCGGCGTTGAGGCCCGCCAGCAGGATCGCGGACTTCACCTGCGCGGACGGAACCGGCAGCACGTACTCGATCCCGTGGAGCGCATCCGTTCCGTCGATCGTGAGCGGCGCGCGTCCGTCCGCCGTCGTGATGCGCGCGCCCATTCGCGTGAGCGGCTCGGCGATGCGGTCCATCGGTCGCGAGCGGAGCGAGTCGTCGCCGGTGAGGACGAAGGTGCCGTGCTGGCCTGTGAGGATGCCGGTCAGCAGGCGCAGGAGGGTTCCCGCGTTGCCGCAATCGACCGGGTCGCCGGGAGAGCGCAGTCCCCGCAGGCCGACTCCGTGCACGACGAGCTCGTCGTCCGCTTCCTCGTCAACCGTGACACCGAGCGCGCGGACCGCGTGGAGCGTCGACTCGGTGTCGCCCGAGCGCCCGAACTCGCGCACGCGCGTCTCTCCCTCCGTCAGTGCGCCGACGAGGAGCGCGCGGTGGGAGATCGACTTGTCCCCGGGAACGGCTATGTGCCCGACGAGCGCGCCGGCCGGCTCGACCTTCACTCGTCGAGTACCGCCGCGACTACGACGTGATAGCCCTGCGCTTCGAGGAGATCGGCTGCGCGGCGCGCGTCGTCCTCGCCGGAGACGAGCACCGTCAGCGTCCCCCCCCGGTCACGCGACAGATGCTGCAGCTCGAAGTCCTCGATGTTGATCCGCTCCGCGCCAAGCGCCTGCGTGATCCCGGCGAGGACGCCGGGGCGGTCCGGAACGTGCACGCGCAATCGCTGCAGCGCGCCGGGTTGGTCGTACGCCTGCGTGAGCATGCGCCGCCGATTGCCCGACGCCTCGGCGATCCAGCGTGCGAGGAAGCCTGCATCGCCCGTGGCGAGCGCACGCTCCACCTGCTCGACGCGGCGACGGTGCTCGGCGAGCGCGAGCGACAGCGCCTCGGCGTTGTCCAGGAAGATGTCCACCCAGATGCGCGGGTTCGCACCCGCGACGCGCGTCATGTCGCGCAACGATCCGCCCGCGGCCGCGAGCGGATCGTGGCCCTCGACGCGATTCGTTCCCGCCTGGTTCAGCAGCAGGTTCGCAAGCGCATGCGGAAGGTGGCTCGTCAGCGCGACGAGCCGGTCGTGCGCCTCGGGATCGACCGCGACCGGCACCGCGCCGAGC
>VAYM01000118.1:6010-36337 GCA_005884945.1 Actinomycetota bacterium
AGCACCGCCACCGGCGCGGCGACGACGGCGAGCTCGACCTCCTCGACGGCTTCGCGCAGTGACGACGCGGGCTCGACCGCGCCGCGCTCTCCGGCGGTCGCCAGCGCGACAGGGTCGACGTCCCAGCCGCGGACGTCGCCGACGCCTGCGGCGCGCGCGGCGAGACCGACCGAGGCGCCGATCAGCCCGGTGCCGACGACTGCGAGCCGCCGAACCACGCTAAGGCGCCGCTTGTGGTGCCGCCCTCGGGATGCGCGGGCTTTGCCCGGGCATCCGTCTGAACTGACCGGTCGATCGAATCGAGTTCATCGCAAACGTCCTAAGCAGAGCGCATCAGCTCGGCGATGCGAAACGCGAGGTCGAGCGACTGCCGCGCGTTCAACCGCGGGTCGCAGAGCGACATGTAGCGCGAATCGAGCTGCGCCTCCTGCACGTCCTCCGATCCGCCGAGGCACTCGGTCACGTCGTCGCCGGTGAACTCGAGATGCACGCCGCCGGGCCACGTGCCGGCCTGGCGATGCGCCGCGAAGAACCCCTCGATCTCGCCGAGCACGCGGTCGAAGTGACGCGTCTTGCGCCCACTCGAGCTCGTGAACACGTTCGCATGCATCGGATCGCACACCCAGACGACCGGCTGCTCCGCCTCTCGCACCGCGCGCAGGATCGGCGGGAGCAGCTCGAACACGCGCTCCGACCCCATGCGCGTGATCAACGTCAGCCGTCCCGACAGCCGTTGCGGATTGAGCCGCTCGCAGAGCTCGAGCGCCTCTTCCGGTGTCGCGGTCGGCCCGAGCTTGACGCCGATCGGATTGTTGACGCCGGCGAAGAACCCGACGTGCGCACCGTCGGGCTGGCGCGTGCGCTCGCCGATCCAGAGCATGTGCGCCGAGCAGTCGTACCAGTCGCCGGTCAGCGAATCCCGCCGCGTCAGCGCCTCCTCGTACTCGAGCAGTAGCCCTTCGTGGCTGGTCCAGTAGTCGACCTGGTGCAGCTGCGGCTCGTCGCGCAGATCGATCCCGCACGCCGCCATGAAGCGCAGCGCGCGCTCGATCTCCGACGCGAGCTGCTCGTAGCGGCGCCCCTGCGGCGACGATGCGACGAACTCCTGGTTCCACATGTGCACCTGGTTCAGGTCGGCGAAGCCGCCCTTGGTGAAGGCCCGCACGAGGTTGAGCGTCGCCGCCGACTGGTGGTAGCCCTGGAGCATGCGGTCCGGGTCGGGACGCCGCGCTTCACGTGTGGGCGCGTCGCCGTTCACCATGTGCCCGCGGAACGAGGGAATCTCCTCGTCGCCCACGCGCTCGAGCGGCGACGACCGCGGTTTCACGAACTGGCCGGCGATCCGCCCGACCTTGACGACCGGAAGCGTGGCGCCGTACGTCAGCACGGCCGCCATCTGAAGCATGATCTTGAGCTTCTCCCGGATCGCGATCGCCGAGAACTCGTAGAACGACTCGACGCAGTCGCCGGCCTGCAGCAGAAACGCTCCGCCTTCCCCGACCTTCGCGAGCGCCTCGCTGAGCGCCCTCGCCTCGCCGGCGAAGACGAGCGGCGGCATCGCGGCGAGCTGCGCGCGGACGGCCTCGACACGCTCCGCGCTCGGCCACTCGGGCTGCTGCGCCGCGGCATACGTCCGCCAGGACGAGGGAGACCACGTGGAGCCGGTGACTGCCATCGAGTCAGTGTAGATAGCGCCTTTCGCCGCGAACGGATTGCCGCTACGCTCGGAGCGATGACTTCCGCACTGCAGACTCGCAGCTGGGCGTGGCGCAGCGAGCGCGGCGGGAGCCTGCGCGCGCTCTAGCGCGCCCGACAGCCCGCCCGCTCGACCTCACCGTTCCCGTCCGCGCGACAGAATGGAGCACGACCATGCGCATCTTCAGCGGCATCCAACCCACCGGAGCGAAGACCATCGGCAACTACGCCGGCGGCTTCCGCCAGTACGCCGAGACGCAGGAGCGCGGCGACGCGTTCTTCTGCATCGTCGACCTGCATTCGATCACCGTCGAGTACGACCCCGAGGAGCTGCGGAGTTCGACGCTCGATCTCTACGCGATGCTGATCGCAACCGGGCTCGACCCCGACCGCTCGACGATCTTCGTCCAGAGCCACGTCAGCGCGCACGCGGAGGCGGCTTGGCTGCTGTCGGCCGTGACGAGCTACGGCCAGCTGGGCCGGATGACGCAGTTCAAGGAGAAGGGCGAGCGGCACGAGTTCGTCTCGGCCGGTCTCTTCACGTATCCGGTCCTGATGGCAGGCGACATCCTGCTCTACCAGACCGACCTGGTCCCGATCGGCGACGACCAGCGTCAGCATCTCGAGCTCGCCCGAGACGCCGCCGAGCGCTTCAACTCCCGATTCGGCGAGACATTCGGCTTGCCCGAGGGTCAGTACCCGGAGATCGGCGCGCGCGTGATGGATCTGCAGGATCCGAAGAGCAAGATGTCGACGAGCGCGCCCATCGCCGCGCAGGGCGTCGTCCGGATGCTCGACGAGCCCGACGCCATCCGCAAGAAGTTCAAGTCGGCGGTGACGGACTCGGGCCGCGACGTTCGCCACGACCGTGACGGCAAGCCCGGCGTCTCGAACCTGATCGAGATCATGTCGGTTGCGACCGGCGAGACGTTCGCGAAGATCGAGTCCCGGTACGACGGCCAGGGCTACGGACGGTTCAAGGAGGACGTCGGCGAGGCCGTGATCGAGTTACTTCAGCCGATCCAACAGCGCTATCGGGAACTGCGTGCCGACGAGCGCGAGCTGCATCGACTCCTCGAGCTTGGCGCGGACAAGGCACGCGCGGAATCGGCTCCCACCCTGGCCGCGATGTACGACCGCATGGGGTTCGCCAGGCTGTAACCGCCTCGTCTCCGGACCCCTTCCCCGCAATAGCCGAACGGGTATAGGGTCGCCCCGTCATTCGAAGGGGGAGGAGAGCATGAGACGTAGGCGAAGGGCGGGCGCCCTGGGCGTCCTTGTGCTTGCGTGCCTCGTTGCCGCCGGAGTCGCCGCCGCACAGGTGCGCTCGAACGGCGGCGGCGCCAACGCGAAAGCAGCACCGTCGTCGAGCTGTCAGTTGAGCCCGGCGAATCCGCAGATCCAGCACGTCGCCTACCTGCAGTTCGACAACACGCACTTCATGCGCGACAACTCGAGCGTCGCGTCGGACCTTGAGCAGATGCCGCACCTGCTCAACTTCCTGAAATCGAACGGGACGCTCTTCACGAACGACCACACGATCCTCATCTCGCACACCGCGGGCGGGATCCTCTCGACGCAGACCGGTCTCTATCCGGACCGGCACGGGATCACCGTGTCGAACAGCTACGGCTACTTCCCGCCGAGCGGCATTCCCGCGTTCAGCAGCGCGTTCAAGTACTGGACCGACCTGGTCGACGACAACGCGGGCACGCTCGATCCATTCCCGAACATGATCACGGACGGACAGAAGAACACGCCGGCGCCGTGGGTTCCGTTCACGCGCGCGGATTGTGACTTCGGCTCGATCTCGCTGGCGAACATCGAGCTCGAGAACACCGGCACCGGCCCGTTCGGAGACATGTCCGAGGCCTTCCGCAGCGGCTCGCCGGAGTGGAGCGAAGCGGTGGCCTCCAACGCGGCACCTTCAGGGACCGCCGGCCGCGCGAAGGCGCTGACCGACTTCGTCGGGATCGCGATCCACTGTGCGAGCGGCGGCGGGATCTGCGCGTCGAACGCGACCAACGTCGCGAACGCACGGCCGGACAAGCTCCTTGACGAGCCGGATGGATACAGCGGCTTCCAGGCGCTGTACGGCGCGAAGTACGTGAACCCGGCGATCTGCGCCGTCTCCGGCGCGTCGTGCCAGACCGTCATGGGCGAGCAGGCCGTCAACAACACCGAGGGTCAGCCGGTGACGGATCCCTTCGGCCAGCCCGGCTTCCCGGGATTCGACGGCGCGTTCGCGAAGAACACGCTCGGCTACCTGGCTCAGATGCAGGAGGCGGGCATCCCCGTGACGTGGGGGTACATCTCGGACGCCCACGACAACCACACGTCTGCGTTCCCGGCGCCGTTCAACCCGAGCTTCCCGCGCGCGTCGGGCCCGGGTGAGGCGGACTACAAGGCGCAGCTCAAGTCGTACGACGACGCCTTCGCGGCGTACTTCGCCCGGCTGAAGGCGGACGGCATCGACCAGAGCAACACGCTCTTCATGGTCACCGTCGACGAGGGCGACCAGTACGCGGGGAGCATCGGAACCCCGCAGCCGGACGGTTCGCTCGCGTACTCGCACACGAACTGCTCGTGGACGACGACGCCTGCATGTCCGTCGAACCAGATCGGCGAGGTCAACCTGAACGTCAAGCCGCTGATGCCCGCGAGCGAGCGCAACTTCTCCGTGCACAGCGACTCCGCGCCGACTGTCTACGTCAATGGGAACCCGACCCGCACCGACTCCGCGCTGCGTCAGACCGAACGGGACCTGCTCGGGCTGCAGGCGATCGACCCGTACCTGAGCTCCACTGCGGCGCCGGTCTTCGTCCGCGCGGCCGATTCTGTCGAGGAACGCACGCTGCACATGGAGAACACGGATCCGGCACGGACGCCGAGCTTCACGACGTTCGCGAATCCGGACTTCTTCGTCACGGCGGCCAATCCGACTCCGAGCAACCCGAACGGGAATCCGTCGTGCGGCAGCAACCCGTGCATCGACTACCACTTCGCGTGGAACCACGGCGACATTCAGCCGGTGATCGCGACGACTTGGATGGGCATGGTAGGGCCGGGAGTCCAACACGCCGGGATCGATTCGACCACCTGGACGGATCACACGAACGTCCGGCCGACGATGATGACGCTGCTCGGCTTGAAGGACGACTACGTCCAGGACGGGCGTGTCCTGATCGAGGCGCTCGACACGAAGGCGACGCCGCAGACGCTGATCGCGCACCGCGAGACGGTCCGGCGGCTCGGAGACGTCTACGAGCAGGTGAACGCGCCGTTCGGGCAGTTCGCGATGGACACCCTGACGGCGTCGACCGCCGCGCTCAAGTCGACCGACGAGTCGAAGTACAACTCGATCGAGACCGCTATCGACACGCTGACGACGCAACGTGCCACGCTCGCGGCGCAGATCCGGGGCGCGTTGAACGCGGCTGCGTTCGACGGCCAGCCGCTCAACGAGCAGCAGGCAAAGGACTGGATCAGCCAGGCGCAGAGCTTGATCGACCAGGCTGCTGCTCTGGCAGCTGGGTCCTAGGTCGTTTAGGACGACGTCGATCGTTTTTGTTGTTTCGGACGGAGGCGCGGGCAGAGCCCGCGCCTCCTGATGACGGCGTCGCAAGCGCGTTTCAGACGGAGGCGCGGGCAAGCCCGCGCCTCCTGACGACGGCGTCGCAAGCGCCGCCTTAGCGACCAGGCTGCCGCCGCTGCAGGTTCCTGAGCGCGTCGATTTCGGAGGGCTCGAGCTCGCGCCATCGGCCTGGCTCGAGCCCTTCGAGCGTCAGTCCCGCGTACGAGCTGCGATGCAGTCGCCTGACCGGATGGCCGACGGCCTCGCACATCCGCTTCACCTGCCGGTTGCGTCCTTCGTGGAGAACGAGCTCGAGCTCCGACGGCCCGATGCGGCGTGCCTTCGCCGGCGCCGTGCGGCCGTCGTCCAGGTCGACGCCTGCGCGTAAGCGTGCGAGCACCCGTTCGTCCGGCTCGTCTTCGACCTCGACCTCGTAGACCTTCTCGACGCCGTAACGGGGATGCGCGAGCCGGTGCGCGAGCGGGCCGTCGTTGGTGAGGAGGAGGGCCCCCGTCGTGTCTGCGTCGAGGCGGCCGACCGGGACGACGCGTTCCGGGACGTCGACGAGGTCGACGACGGTCGGCCGTCCCTGCGGGTCGTGCGCGGTCGTGACCGTTGCCGACGGCTTGTGCAGCAACACGTACGCGAGCCGCTGCGCCGTCACCTCCTCGCCGTCGACCTCGACCCGGTCGCCGCGCTCGACGAACGTATTCAGCTGCCCGGGCTCCCCGTTCACCCGAACGCGTCCTGCAGTGATCAGCTCGTCCGCCTTTCGTCGTGACGCGACACCCGCCCGCGCGAGGTACGCGTTCAGCCGCATGCGAGCTCCAACAGCGAGCGTACGCGTCGCGTGATCGCGTCTTCGTAACCGGCGCGTTCGTCATCGCCCAACGAGGTGGAGATGAGCTCCCATTTGAGGATGCCCGTTACGTGGCCGAGCAGCCGCGCCGCGCCGACAGCGGCGACGAGGTCGTCACGCTGCCGGAATCGCGTCCAGGGCTCGAGGTACGCGTCCCGTGCCGCGTCGGTGTCGGCCGACGCGATGTGTGCGAGCGGGACCGTGAAGCTGAGCAGCGGCTGCGAGATGCACGCATCCCCCCAGTCGATGAAGCTGTACGTCCCGTCGCGAATGCAGACGTTCCATGGATGCAGGTCGTCGTGCTGGAGGGAGTCCGGTAGCTCGAGCCCCGCGAGGACGTCGACGGCGTTCTCGATTGCCGGAACGACCTCGTGCGCCCGCTCGAGCTCGTCGTCCGTGAGCGCGACGTCTCCGCCCGGTCGCACCAGGCGGTCGTTCCCGAGCACCCGGCGAAGGCCCTCGACGAGCGTCGGGAGGCGGCGATCCGGCACGCCGGCCGCGACGAGCCGCCCGGCCGCGGGTGCCGCGTCGACCTGGAGCTGCGCATACGCGCCCAGGAGCTCGCACCAGATCGCACGCGGCAGCCCCTCCCGGTAGACGTCGCTTAGCTTCGTTCCGGCGTCCTCCGTCAGCATCCACCCGCGCGTGAGGTCGCCTGCGACCAGACGCGGAACGGAGGCGCTTCCCGCGCCGACGAGGTCCAGCAACGGTGCCTCGTACGCGAGCGGCGCGATGTTCGCCTTGAACCACAGCGTCCCGCCGTTCGTCCGGACGTGCAGCGCCGTCCCCCACGGTCGCACGTGCGGCTGCTCGATCGCGGCGACCGGATGAAGGCCGAGGTCCGAGAGACGCTCGCGGATCCAGCGCTCTGCCTCGTCTCGCCAGGAGGGTTCGGTCCACCGGCTCGTTTCTTCCGCGCTCCGCACCACGCCTAAGATTGTCCGATGCCGCACTACATCTCGTTGATGCGCTGGACTTCGCAGGGGCTGGCCGGCCTTCCGGGATGGCGAGAGCGGGTCGAGGAGGGCGAGCGGACGATCAGCGAGGCGGGCGGTCAGCTCGTCGGGGTCTACGTGACTCTGGGACGGTACGACGTCGTCGAGATCTTCGAGGCGCCCGACGACGAGATCGCCGTCGAGATCCTGATGAAGCTCCAGCGATACGGCGCCGAGCACACCGAGACGCTCCGCGGCTTCACGCGGGAAGAGGCCGAGGAGATCGTCAAGAGGCTGTGAGCGGCTATGCCTTTACGTCGCTGGAGGAGCTCGGCGACGGTCCCGGCTTTCGGAAGGTGCGCACGACGCTCGGCGTAACGGCCTTCGGTGTGAACGGGATCGTCTTTGCGCCGGGGTTCGACGGCTTCCTCCACTTTCACGACAGGCAGGACGAGCTGTACTTCGTGCACCGCGGACGCGCGCGCGTCGACGTCGGCGGCGAGACGCGCGAGCTCGGTGAGGGCGGTCTCGTCCACGTGGAGTCGAAGGTGCCGCGGAAGGTTTCGAATGCGAGCGACACGGACGAGCTGGTGCTGCTCGTCGTCGGCGGTAAGGACGGATACGTGGAGCGGGACGGCCACCTGGTCGATCCGGAGCGCGACCTCGCCCGGCGTCGGTCGTTCGGCTCATCCGGATGACCTCGTCGGGACCGAGCACCGAAGACCTCGAGCACTCGCGGTACTTTCTGAGCGAGTGGATGCCGCCGTTGCTGCGGCGGACGGCCGGGGCCGCGCCGCCGCGGGTCCTCGCGGATCTCGGCGCGGGCGACGGCGGGACGCTGTGGCCGCTCGACCGCGCGGGCCTCGTCGGTGAGACGATCTATGCGGTCGACATCTCGGCGAAGCACGTTGCGCTGTGCGAGCGGCTCTCGTCGAAGGTGCGCGGGATCGTCTCCGACGTCGCGCACGTGGACGAGCTCGCGGACGAGTCCGTCGACGCCGTCGTTTCGTCGCAGGTGATCGAGCATCTGCCCGACGACGGCGTGCTGGCGCGGGAGATCGCTCGGGTTCTGCGCGCGGGCGGCTGGTTCTACGTTGCGAGCGTGATCCGCGGCCCGCGCGCGTTCTGGTTCTACAAGGGGAAGCCGCCCGCGCCCGAACGGTGGCAGCTCGACCCGACGCATATGCGCGAGTACGCGTCGGAGGAAGCGTTTCGCGCGGCGCTCACGCACCCCGCGCTCGAGTTCGACGTCGTGCGCTCGTCGCAGCTGAAGTTTCCGCTCACGGACTTCGCGCTGCGGGTCGTCTCGCGCGTCGGCGCGATCGCAGCGGAGGACTTGCCCGAGGTCTACGTGAACGGCCCGCCGTGGCTCGCGAAGGCGCGGCACGCGATCGGGGAGCCGATCCCCGGGTACCGCTGGGTGGTAGGGGCGGGCCGGAAGCGCGTGTCTTAGGTACACGCGCCAACCTTGCCCCGGGGTCCCCCCGTGAGGTTCCGCGCGCGTTTCAGCGTAACGTCGAAACCCGCACGCGTGGGTGACGCGACTGCGCCGAAAGTGTGACGGCCGCGCGCGCGGTATTCGTACCGGGGCGACGGGTTGCGCAGGCCTACGCCGTGCGCTGAGCCGCGACCGCGTGCAACCGCTCGCGGATCGCGTCGACGTCCTCGCCGAGATCGTCGAGGCGCGGAAGCTGCGACAGGCTCTCGAGCCCGAACACCCGCTCGAAGAGCGCCGTCACGCGGTACCGGACCGCACCGCCGGCGCCGTCGGAGCCGCGACCGGCCTCGGTGATGAGCCCTCGCTCCACCAAGCCGGCGACGGCCGAGTCCGCCGCTACGCCGCGAATGCGCGCGATCTCCGGACGAGTACACGGCCCGAGGTACGCGACGATCGCCAGCGTCTCCATCCCCGCCTGCGACAACCCGCGCTGCACCGGCCGCTCGAACAGCCGCGCGCACGCGTCCGCCGCGTCGCGCGACGCGCGGAACGCCCACCCGCCCGCCACGCGCTCGAGCACGATCCCGCTACGCCCCTCGCTGTACCGCTCGGCGAGCAGCCGCAACGCCGTCTCGACACGCTCGCTGTCCTCCGCCGCCGCCGCGGACAGCTCGTCCAGCGAGAGGGGCGCCGAGGTGACGACGAGGAGCGCCTCGAGCGTCCGCGCGAGGCGGTCGAGCGGGTTCGCGACGACTAGGCGGAGCGGAGCTTCCACGCGGTGGTCCTTTCGTCCGAGGCGCCGCTTTCCTCCGTCCGCGCGATGCGGATCGGAGCGAATGGCGCCGCCTGGCTGATCGTAATCTGGTTCGCGCGACGCAACTCCAGCAGCGCGAGAAACGCGACCGCCTGCTCCTGACGCGTCAGCCCGTCGATCTCTTGGTCGAAGTCGAAGATCGAACGCCGTCGCAGCAGCGCGCGAAAGCGCTCCAGGAACTGCGCAACGGGCGGGAAGTGCAGCGTCATGTGCGCGAGCGACACCTGCGGCGGCGCAACCGCGAGCAGCCGCAAGACCTGGGCAAGCCCTTCCGGATCCTGCGGCGCGAGCTTCCGCTCCGGCTGCGGTGCGAGCGGCGCCGGCCCGAGGCGGAAGAACCGGTCTCGCTCGTCGGCGAGCCGTTCGCGCAACCACAGTGCGGCCTCCTTCATCCGCCGATACTCCGCGAGTCTCCGCGCCAGCTCCTCCGCGGCTTCCTCCGGCTCGAGGTCTGCGAGCTCCGCCTCCTCTTCGGGGAACAGTCCGCGTGCCTTCAGCTCGAGCAGAGCCGCGACCAGGACGAGGAACTCGCCGCACGCTTCGAGGTCGAGCTCGTCCCGCTCGGCGAGCCGCTCGACGAAGCGAAGCACGATGCCGGCGACGTCGACGTCGGCGAGGTCGAGCTCCTCTTTCAGCACGAGCGTCAGGAGCAGGTCGAACGGGCCCTCGAAGGCGTCGAGATCCAGCTCGAGCTCGCGCACGATCATCGGGTCGGACCCTAGCGCGAGGAGCGGATGCGGCCTTTCGGCACCGCCATCGCCGGCCCCTTCGGGATGACCGGCGTCGCGCGCGGCCGGTCCCTTCGCTCCTCGCCGCGGCGGACGAACTGCCACCAGATGAAGAACGCCGTCGACAGCACGAACAGCACGGCCGACACATATGCGTTCACGCGCAGCGGCCCGAACTTGTGCGCCGGATCGATGCGGATGAGCTCCTCGAAGAAGCGGCCGAAGCAGTAGTAGGAGACGTAGAGCGCGAACAGCGCCGGCCGCTTGATGCGGAAGTACCTGTCGACCGCGAGCAGGATCCCGACGCCGAACAGGTCGTAGACGAACTCGTAGAGGAACGTCGGGTGGAAGTAGTGATGCCCGAAGTACCCCGCGGGAACGTGCTGGTCGTCGATGTGCAGCTTCCACGGCAGCCGCGTCGGCTTGCCGAAGAGCTCCTGGTTGAACCAGTTGCCCCAGCGTCCGATTCCCTGCGCGAGCAGGAGGCCGGGCGCGACCGCGTCCATGAAGAGCCGCACGCTCTGCCCCGAGCGGCGCACGATCCACGCGCCCGCGAGGACGCCGAACAGGATCCCGCCCCACACGCCGAGCCCGCCCTGCCAGACGGCGAACGGGCCCCACCACGTCTTCGGCACCTCGTTCCAGCTCGTCAGGTCGTGGTAGGCGCGCGCGCCGACGATCCCGAAGCCGACGCCCCAGACGGCGACGCGGAACACCAGATCCCAGTCGCCGCCCCACTTCACCCACCGGTAGCCGGTCAGCGCGATGGACGCCGCAATCGCGAGCAGGAGCATGAGCCCGTACATGTGGATCGTGACCGGGCCGAGGTCGATCGTGCCGCTGTGCGGCGAGGGAATCGAAGCAAGCAAAGACACCGGGCAGGGAATTCTGCCCGCAGCCGCAGGTGCCTGCTCTTAGAGCAGGATTTGCAGGGCCAGGTCGGCGGGGCAACCCCGCTCGACCAGGTCGGTCGCCACGTGGAGATCGATGTCGTGACGGGCGGCGATCTCGGCGGCCGCAGCAGCGCCGTACCCCGCCCGCTCGAGCGCCTCGGCCCGCCAGGCCTCGATCAGCTCGGTCTCCTCGTAGATCTCGGATTCCGCAGTGGTCATCACAATGTCTCCACTCTCGTATTCGGCCCGCGGGCCCACCCGGATGTCCCCTAGCCGGGGGAAATCGTCAGCCGGTGATGAGGTGCGCGAGGCGGATCGCCTCGGCCAGCGAGACGCGTCCCTCGAGGCGGTACGTGCGGACGCCGTCGAACCAGAGGAGGACGTTCCCGGCGAAGCGCGTCGTGAGCTGGTGGACCTGCGACCCGTTCGACACGAGGTATTGGAGGACGTGGCGTCCGCCGGAGAGGAAGAGGCCCTCGTGCGCGCCGACCTGCGCCGGCTCGACCCTCGTGTTCCGGTCGACGAACTTCTTCGAGAGAAACGTCTGCTCGCCTTTCAGCTCCGTCAGGAGAAGCGGTGTCGGCCCGTTGCGGATGACAGTCGCGATCAGCGCGCCGCGGATCGCGTAGTACCGCGACGGCGGAGCGCCTTTGAACGCCGGCAGCACCATGCGGAAGCCGGCGATGGCCTCGGCGTCCGCGCGCGTGTGCGCCTTCCCGAGGCCGGCCGTGAGCGGGGCTTCCTGCGAGGCCGGCAGCGATTCGACGCGTTCGATCTTCACCGACCCGATGCCGAAGAAGCGGAGAATCGACGAGCGCGCGTCGGGCACGGCCATCGCGATCCCGATCCCGACGACCACGACCGCGAGCGCAACGACGAGCCACCGGCGGGCAGCGCGCCGACGGGTGATTCGCGCGCGGACGGCGCCGGTGAGGTCCGGCGTCGGTGGGATCTCCAACTCGCGACCTAGGGCAGCCAGTGCCCGTTCCAGCTCAGCCATACGACTCCCGCAATCGCTCGAGCGCACGCGAGGTGCGCGACTTGACCGTTCCCTGGGCGATCCCGAGCGTCTCCGCGATCTCGTCCTCGCTGAGCCCTGCGAAGTACCGGAGCGCGACGACGACACGCTGGTCGTCGGGCAGGTCGTTCACTGCGGCGAGGAGCTCGTCGCGCCGCTCTGCGTCGACCACGGACGCCTCGGGGGACGGGGCCGCGCCCCCCGAGGGCTCTGCGGCGGCGGCTCGGACTGCGAGGTGCGCGCGGCGCCCCGCCGAGCGGCGGCGGTTGTGCGCCTCGTTGGCGACGATTCGGAGCAGCCACGGCTTGAACGGCGCACCCGCGCGGAACCGACCGAGCGCGCGCCACGCCTTGACGAACCCGTCCTGCGCCGCGTCCTCGGCCTCGGTCGCTCCGCCTGCGATCAGGAATGCGGTGCGAAATGCAATCGCCTGGTATGCGTGCACGAGCTCTCCGTAGGCCTGGTGGTCGCCGCGCCGGGCGCGCTCGACCAGCTCCGATTCGTCGAGTGGACGGCCCTCCACTGCCGGTCATACACCTGCGGCAACGCCGAAGTTCCGCTGCGCCGGGGCGTCGTCGAGCTCGGCGAGGCTCGGTGCCTTCCGGACCGACGGGCTCAGCCATCCCCACAGCGCGAGCACGAGCGCGAACGCAACGAAGACTCCGATCGTCGCGCGCGCCGAAACCGAGTCGAGCAGCAGCCCCGCGACCAGCGGGCCGAACGGCGCGATCAGCAGCGCGATGTTGCTGCGAACGCTCTCCACTCGGCCGACGAGGCGATCGGGCGTGACGGCGACGCGGTAACCGGTCACCGCGGAATCGGTGACCGGCATGGCGATCGCCTGCGGCAGGATCGCAGCCGTCAAGATGTAGACGTTCGGCCAGATCAGGAACACCGAGCTCACGAGCCAGGTTCCGAGCTCGATGTACAGGATCGTCCGCATCGAGAACCGACGGCGGAAGAACGGCGAGACGAGCGAGCCGATCAGCAGGAATGCGCTGAAGACTGCGAAGAGCGCGCCGATCTCGCCGCTCGTCAGATGCTGTCGCTTTCCGACGACGACGATGACGAGCAGCACGCCGGGAAACGCGAAGTTGCCGAGGCCCCAGAGGAACGCGCACGTCCGCAGGAACGGCTGGCCCCACAGAAAGCGAAAGCCCTCGGCGACCTGTAGCCGCAACGGCGCGGTGTCGCGTGCGCGCTGTTCCTGGAACGGCGTCCGCATCGCGATCAGAGCCGCGGTGGAAAAGACGTACGAGCAGGCGTCGAACAGGAACGGAACGGCACGGCCGAGGCCGAACAGCGCACCTCCGAGCGGAGGCCCGACGAGCCCGACCGCCGAGCCGCGCGCCTGTTGTGCGGCAGCCGCCGCGGGCAACTGAGGGCGCGGCACGACCGACCGGACCGCCCCGGCCTGCGCGGCGCGAAAGGCGAGCGAACCGGAGCCTTCCACGAAGGCGACGACGGGAATGAGCCAAAACGGCAGCGCACCGGCGACGAGCGCGATCCCGAGCGTCGCGACCGCCGCCGCGCGAACGGCGTCGGCGCCGATCATCAGCCACTTGCGGTTCCACCGGTCGGCGGCGACGCCGGCGAAGAGGTTCAGCAACGCCTGCGGCGCAACACGCGCGAACGCGACGAATCCCGTCTTCGCCGGCGAGTGCGTCTCTGCAAGCGTCAGCAGCGGATAGGCGATCGTGGTCGCCTGCGATCCGAGGCTCGACAGCAGCTGCCCGGACTGCAGCAGCATGAAATCGCGGTTTCGACGCAGCGGCACGCTCGCCACAGGTGCGCAGCGTAGCCCCGGCGGAGTACGGTGAAGACGTGGCCAGAGCGGTCGGCATCAACCACGTGGCGCTCGAGGTCGCCGACCTCGACGAGGCGCTCGCATTCTGGCAGCGGATCTTCGGCGACCTCGAGCTGCGCGGCCGCGGCGGCGGGATGGCGTTCATCGACCTGGGCGACCAGTTCGTCGCTCTCGCGCAGGGCCGCACGCAGGGGCCGGACGAGGGGCGCCACTTCGGTCTCGTCGTCGACGACAAGGAGGCGGTGCGCGAACGCGCGCAGCGGGCGGGACTCCCGGCCGGCTCGCCGGGCGGGAAGCTGCGCATCCGCGACCCGTGGAGCAACGTGATCGAGGTCGTGGACTACCGCGACGTGCAGTTCACGAAGGCGCCGCAGATCGCGGCGCGGATGGGTTTCGACTCGGAGAAGTCGGAGGCGGCGATCGAGGAGTTGCGCGCGAAAGGACTCGCGTAGAAGGGTCAGACCGGGAGGTCCGACCCTTGGTCGTGGTAACCGGCCGCCCAGACTTCGTCGAAGCGGTCGTGTAGCGCGGCGCGCGCGTCCGCCACGCCTTTGTCGTACTCCTCGTCAGACCCGGGGTCGATCGCGAACCCACCTGCGTCGAACGCCGCCTTCGCCGCCGCGAGCAACCGGGTGCCACGCTCAGCTTCGCCCTCGGCGAGCGCGAGACTGCCCATGCCCATCAGCGAGTACGGCAGCACGTACGCGTTCCCACGCGATACGCGCAGGCTCTCCTCGAACAAGGGGCGCGCCCCGGCGACGTCGCCGAGATGCAACTTCATGTATCCGAGGTTGAGCGTCTCGGCGCCGACGAGGACCTCGTCACCGCGCTCGCGCGCGTCGCGCAGGCTCTCGGCGTAGATCTCCGCCGCACCCGCGTAGTTGCCGGTCATGCGCGTTCCGGCTGCCGTCAGGTGACGCGCGGTCGCCACACCGGCGCGATCGCCGACCTGCTCGTACGCGTCCCGGGCTTCGCGCGCGAGCGCGAGCACGCGTTCGGCGTCATGGGCGCGCAACGCGACGCGCGCCAGGCACGCGAGCGAGCGCGCTCGCTGTGCGGTGTCACCGATCTCCTGCGCGACGGCCAGCGCTTCTTCGAATGCCGTGCGCGCGTCGTCGTCCTTGCCCTGGCGGAAGTCGAGCATGCCGGCGCCGAGCAGCGCACTCGCGCGGGCCGGCGTCGCCGCCGCCGAGGCGTCCAACGTGCGCCGGAGGTACGCGCGGCCCTCGACGAGACGGCCGGAGCTCAACCACTCCGTGTACTGCGCGCCGGCGAGCTGCTGTGCCTGTTCGGCCTGCCCCTCGTTCAGCAGGCGATCGATCTGCGCCTCGACGCCGGTCACGAGCCGACGAGCACGAGCCCGTTCCGCGGAGCGACGGTCACCGACACCGAGCCGGCCGAGACCGTGAAGCTCCCGCCGCCGAGCGCGTCCTCGAGCGTCGTGCCGTTCGCATATGCGCCGCGGACCGGGATGGATGCCTGCTCCTGCATAGCGCCCTTGTTCAGCACGACGATCACCGGCTTCGCACCCGCGCCCGAGCGCAGGAAGGCGAAGACGTCGTTGTCCCCGGGAGGCTTCGTCGTGTCGCCCGTGAGCAGCGTCGAGAATCCGCCGTCGCGGAGCCCCGACAACTCAGCCCGCGCGCGACCGAGCCGCGTGTAGAAGTCGAGCACGCCGAGATCCGGCGGCCCGTACAAAGCAAGGTTCCCCGATGCGTCGCTCCACGGATACGGCGCACGGTTGAACGGATCCGACCCCGGCGCGTTGATCGCGACCTCGTCGCCGTACAAGAGCATCGGCGCGCCGACCCACGTGTACTGCAGCAGCGCAGCGAGCTTCAGGCGCTGCCGCGCCTCCGTCAGCCCGGTGTCCCCGGCTTCCGTGAAGGAGCTCAGCGCGCGCTCGGTGTCGTGCGAGTCGATGAGGTCGAACGACGCTGCGACCGCTTCCTTCGGCCACCCCTCCCACAAGGCCATGAGCGCGTGCGCGAGCTTGCTCGGCGTGTAGTCGTGGACGAAGCCGAGCGCGTCCTCGCGGAAGTTGTAGTTCATGACACCGTCGAGCTCGTTCCCGAGCAGGAACTCGGTCGAGTCGGCCGGCCCCGCGGTGTTCTCGCCGATCAGCGGGGCGTCCGGGAACGCGGCCTTCACGGCCGTTCGGAAGTCGCGCCACCACGAGTGGTCGATCTCCTGCGCGGCGTCGAGCCGCCAGCCCGACGCGCCGAGCCCGAGCCAGTGCTTCGCGACGGCGTCGTTCCCACGGAACAGGAAGTCCTCGAGACCCGGGTCGTCGTGCTTGAACACGGGCAGGGACGAGACGCCCGCGAAGCTCGCGTAGTCCGAGTCGGTGCAGGGCGTCGAGCCCTGGATCTGGAACCAGTTGCGGTACGGCGACGACGTCGACTCGCACGCGCCGTCCGCCGGGTAGCGGTGGTACCGGTCGAAGTAGAGCGAGTCCGACGACGCGTGGTTGAAGACGCCGTCGAGGATGAGCCGGATTCCCGGCGCACGCGCAGCCGCGACGAGCGAGGCAAACGCAGCGTCGCCGCCGAGGGCGGGATCGACGTGCATGTAGTTGTCCGTGTCGTAGCGGTGGTACGAGCGCGCCTGGAAGATGGGGTTCAGCCAGATCGCGTCCACGCCGAGCGACTTCAGGTACGGAAGCTTGTCCTGCACGCCTCCGAGGTCGCCGCCGAAGAAGTCCCGGTTGAACGGCGGCGGCGACTCGACCGGCTCGTTCCACGTCAGGTGCGCCTTCGCGGGCGTGTCGCCGTAGAACACGGGACAGCCGGTCGTCGAGCCGGGCCGGCAGTAGTCGTTGGACGGGTCGCCGTTCCGGAACCGGTCCGGGAAGAGCGAGTAGACGACCGCGCCGCGCTCCCACGCCGGCGTCGTGAACGACGGCGCGTACGCGGTGATCGTGAACGGGAGCTGCTCCTGCGCCGTCGTCACGCCGGTACCGCCGCGCACGACGTCGGCGCTGCCGTCGTCGCCGTACCAAAGCGTGCGCTTCCCGATCCGGACGCGGAAGTCGTAGTCGACGATCGACGGCGTCGTCGGCGTGGCGACCGTCGCCGCCCAGAGCGAGCCGCGCCTTCGCATCGGCACGAACCGCTTGCCGACGTGGACGGCGACGCTCCGTGGTTTCCCGCCCGTCACACGGAGTCGCAGCGTCACCCTCGATCCGGCGGGAACCGCGCCGAACGGCGAGCGGTACGCCGCACTGAACGTGTCGTGGAAGAGCTTGACGCCCGCCGCCTGCGCGGATGCCGGCGCGGCGAGCGCAATCGCGAACGCGACAAGCAGCCGTGACCCCACGCGCGGAGCCTACAACTACGTCCGAATCAGGACGGGCGTGCCGAGTGGAAGCACGCGCGCGAGGCGACGGATCGTGTCGTTCCGGACGCGGACGCAGCCGTGGCTCACGCTCTCGCCGAGCAGCCACGGCGCGTTCGTCCCGTGGATGCCGACGCGTCCGTCACCGCCCGCGAAGCGCTTGAGGACGTTCGAGTGCGCGGAGATCCCGAACGAGTACGGGCCGTACGAGCCGTTCGGGTCCGGCGGCCGTAGCAGCTCGACGACGTAGTACATCCCGAGCGGCGTCGGCGTGGCGGCGGCGCCGACCACGGTCTTCGCGGCGAGCACGACGTGCTGCCCTTTCCAGAGGACGATCCTGTGGGCGCGCAGGCGAACGACGAGCCGGTACGGGTTGCGCAGGATCCGCACCGCGTGTGCGCGCACCCACCCCGTGCGTCCGTTGGGTCGCGTCGGGAGGTAGACGTGCACCCAGTCGCCGCGCCGCGAGCGAACGAGCACGACCCGCGGCGTGCCGTTCCCGTCCGGATTGCGGAGTACGACAACCGCGTGCCTCGCGTGCGGCCGCGCGTACACCGCAAGGTGGCGGTTGCGCGCCTGCGCGACGAGGCTGACGCCGTTCGCGCGCCACGGAACCTGGTAGCGCGCCGCGCGGCGCTGACGCTTCGGACGTGCCGTCTGCGCGGGTTTCGGTCTGCGATGCGGTTTCGCCTTCGGTGGCGCAGTCGCCCTTGCCGTCTCGACGGCAGTCGTCGCCGGAGACGCAGTCGTCGTCGCGTGCGTGTGCGGTGGCGCGGAGGACTTCCGGCCCGACGAGCACGCAGCGAGCGCGGACGCAGCTGCGGCGACGACGAGCGTCGCCGTCCCGCGCAGCAGGATTCGCCGCGTCCGACTCACTGCCTGTCTCGTCTAGCCGGTGAAGCTGGGCTTAGCGCTCTTCGGCGTCGCCGCAGGAGCCGTTCCGCCGCCGCCGGAGCCCGACGACTCCTCCGTCGTCGTGCCCTCGGTGCCGGTGGTCTCGGTCGACGCGGTCGTGCTCGTTCCGGTCGTGCCGGTCGTCGTCGTGTCAGGCGTCGTGGTCGTGATCGTCGTGACCGTGGTCGTCGTGCCGGTCGTGATCGTGCTGGTGATCGTCGTCGTCGCCTGTGAGCTCGTCGGCTCCGCGCCGGCCTCGAGGACCGCCGCACCCATGCCGAGTGCCAGCAGGGCAACGAATGCGACGCCCCACACCACGCGCTTTCGATAGTTCCCCATAGACCTCCCTTCGGAAGACGCCTACCCCGACGCCGCCGGGGCCAAAACCCCTGGAGTACGTGAGCCGGCTGACAAGGGTCTGACCCTTTCGGGGCCAGACCCTTGTGTCTCTCGTGGCTATCGCCTGACTGTCAGCACATTGCTGAAGCCGGCGATGTAGCCCGGCGCGGCCTGCGAGGTCGGCAGCACGACACGCAGACGCGTCCGCTTGTGACTCAGACGCACCCTGAACGTCGCCTTCGACGTCGTGTCGAGCGTGACGCGCTTCAGGTTCACCGAGCCAAACGACGTGACGCGCTGCACGTTCACGAACTTCCCTGCGAACGCACGCGCGGCGATCGCCGTCGTCGCGAACGTCCCGACGCGATGGCGCATGCGCACGAGCGTCAGCGTGATCGCGGGACGCACCTTCACGTCGACGGTCGAGCTCGTCTCGGTGTTCACGCGAGCCTGGTACAGCGTCTCGATCGTCGGCTTGACGTCGAGCGACCACTGACCGCCGTTCGTCGTCTCAGTGGACGAGAACGCGCTCATCGTGCTCAGACCGGACGGCTGAGCGAAGATGTCGACCTTCTGGTTGGTCGCCGGCGGGGTGATCTTCCCCGACAGCGTCACCGTGTGGCCGTAGACCACGACCGGCTTCGATGCCGAGATCGTCACCGACTTGTTCGGATCAGACGTCGCCACCGATGCCGCAACGAGCAGCGCGGCGAGGCCGGCCATGATCAGCATCAGTGTTTTTCGCATGGTTGGAACCCCCCTCTCAGTGGGTCTGGAAAGTAGATCCCACCGGCGTTAGAAACACCCGATGCCCCACGTAAAAGTCCTGTAAATCACAGGTTTTTTGAGATTTCGGTACCTACCCCTGGTCGAGGGATTGCAAGGCCGCGAAAGCCGCACCACGATGGGTCCACCAATGAAGCCGCTCGCCATCGCCGCTTCTCTTTCCGCCGCAGCAGCGTTGTTCGCCGGACACGCACAGGCGTCCGTCGTTCCGGCTCTCAGCGGCTCGCTGACGATGACGAGCGACGCGGGCGATTACATCGGCCAGGGCCAGAACTGGTCGTACTCGCTCCCGCCCGACAGCTTCTCGTCGCAGATCCCGTATAACAACGGCGTCGAGGCGATCGTCAACGCCGCCAACGGCGATTGGTGGTACCTCGACTTCGGCGCCCCGTTCGGCGCAGTTCTGACGCCGGGGACGTACACGAGCGCGGCGCGCTGGCCATTCCAGGATCCAAGCCAACCCGGCCTCTCGGTCTCGGGCGTCGGCCGGGGGTGCAACACGCTCACCGGCAGCTTCACCGTGCTGGACGCGACTTACGCGCCCGACGGCTCGGTGCAAACGTTCCACGCCACGTTCGAGCAGCACTGTGAAGGCGCCGCGGCGGCACTGCGCGGAGAGGTGCAGTTGAGGAGCATTCCGCCGCTCGAGATCACGCTCACGCTCGACCCGAAGGGGTCGATCAAGAGCAACTCGGGCACGGTGAGCGGCACCATCAGCTGCAGCCGGACCGCAACGGTCTTCGTGAGCGGGACGATCACGCAGCAGACGAAGCGCTACGGGACGACGAGCGGGCTCTTCGGCACCACTGTGAATTGCACGACGAGCACGGCACCCTGGTCGGCGATCGGGAGCTCCTATTCGGGAAATCCCTTCGTTGCGGGTGCCGGCACGGTCGCTGCGAGCGCGACCGGGAACGACCCGCCGAGCAAGACGGCCACCGTCAGCGGCGCCGTGCAGCTCACGTCGGCGAAGTAACTCGGCTCCCGTAGATTTTCCGCGATGTTCGAGGTTGCCGCAGACGCGTACGACCGTTTCATGGGCGTGTACTCCGCGCAGCTGGCGCCGCAGCTCGCGGATTTCGCCGGCGTCCGGTCCGGTCAGCGTGTGATCGACGTCGGCTGCGGGCCGGGGACGCTGACGGCCGAGCTCGTCGCCCGACTCGGTGCGGAGAACGTCGTCGCAGCCGATCCGTCCGATGCGTTCGTCGCCGCTGCGCGGCAGCGGTATCCCGGCGTCGACGTCCGGTCCGCACCAGCAGAGGCGCTGCCGTTTGCGGACGGAAGCTTCGACGCCGCGCTCGCGCAGCTCGTCGTCCACTTCATGACAGACCCCGTCGCCGGCCTGCGAGAGATGGGACGCGTGACGCGCGAAGGCGGCACCGTGGCCGCGAACGTGTGGGATCTCGCGGGCGGGCGCGCGCCGATCGATCCGTTCTGGAGGGCGGCGAAGCAGCTCCGCGACGACGTCGAAGACGAGTCCGGGCGGCCCGGAGCGCGGGCCGGCCATCTCGCAGATCTCTTCAGGTCCGCCGGCTTGCGCCACGTCGAGGAAGGCGAGCTCACCGCAAGCGTCAGGTACGAGCGGTTCGAAGACTGGTGGGAGCCGTACATGCACGGCGTTGGACCGGCGGGCGCGTTTGTGCAGAAGCTCGACGAGGAGGGACGGGCGGAGCTCCGCGAACGTGCGCGCCGGCTGCTCCCGGAGCCGCCGTTCACGGTCGACTCAGTCGCCTGGGCCGCCCGCGCCAGGGCGTAGAGGAACGCTGCCTACTGACTGTCGCCGTCGTTCGCGGCTGCGACGGGTTCGCCAGGCTCTCCGAGAGGTTCGGCAGGTTCAGTCACCGGAACGCGCGCGTTCGCCCCGTCGACGAGGTCGATGAGCCCGTTCGCGATCGACCGAATATCGTCGAAGAGCTCGTTGCGCTCGTTCCAGACCGTCTCGGTGTCGGCCTGAATCGCCTGCATTCGCGCCTCTGCAGCGGCGCGGAGCGCGTCGACCTCCTCTCGGAGCTGGAGAAGCCGGTCGTCTGCTTCGTCCTGCGCACGCAGGACGATGTTCTGCGACTCGTTTCTCGCGTCGGCCAAGATCTGCTCAGCCTCGGCCTTGCCCCTGGCGATCGTCGCGTCCGTCTCTTTCCTCGTGTCGCCGCGGAGCTGATCCGCCTCGGCGCGCATCCGCTCGACGTCGGCATTCGTGTTCACGACGAGCTCGGCAGCCTCGGCCTTCGCCCTCCCTGTGGCCTCGTCCGCCTCTTGGCGTGCGCTCGTGGTGATCCCCTCCGCGGTCTCGCGCGCCGATTGAAGGAGGCCGTGCACCTGCTGTCCAGCCTGCTCGAGGGCGTGCCTGACAGCCGCCGGCGGCGACGCGCTCACCTTGAGCTCGGCGATGACGCGGTTGACACGCTTCACATAGGCGTCGACCGCACGGCGGTCATAGCCGCGCACGGCGGCCGGAAACGACACATTCAGGATGTCGGCGGGGACGTACGGCCGCATATCGCCGAAGTCGTCAGACGAGTACGGCGGCTTCGCCGAGCAAAGCCTTTGCCTCGGCGAAGAAGTCCGGCACCGGCTTTACCTTGAACTGCGGCCCGAGAACGAGCTCCATCGTCCCCTCCGTCATCTGCAGCAGGAGATGCACGCGCGAATCGCCCGGGAAGTCGCGCACCAGCGCCGCCAGCTCGCGCACGATCCCCGACCTCGCCACGCGCGCGTCGATCTTCAGCGTCACGTCCTTGCGCGCGGCGACCGCCTCGAACGCGGACACCTCCATCGCGATCAGCTTCGTCTCGCCCTCCTGCTTGTGGTCGACGCGGCCTTTCACGATCAGGATCCGGTCCGTCGTCAGCAGCTCGCGCGCCGCGGCATACACCGAGTTGAAGACCACGACCTCCGCGCCGCCCGTGACGTCGTCGAGCCGCAGGAACACCATCGGCTCGCCCTTCTTCGTGGTCAGGCTCTTGACAGCAGAGACGATGCCGCCGACCGTCACCACCTCGCCGTCGCGCCGGCGCTCCATCTCCGCGAGCCCGCAGTCCGTCTTCAGCCGCAGCTGGTCGCGCACCGCGTGCAGCGGGTGCTCGGACACGTAGACGCCGAGCGTCTCTTTCTCCATCCGCAAGAGCTCGTTTTTGTCGACCTCGCGGACAGGGACGGACGGATGGTTCCGCGCCTTCGTCTCCGACGGCTCCCCGAGGTCGAAGATCGAGGCCTGGCCGGCCAGCCGGTCCGCCTGTTGCCGCGCCCCCCACGCCAACGCCTGCTCGAGGCACTCGAGCATGCCCATGCGCGAGTCGCCGGTGGAGTCGAGCGCGCCGCACTTCACGAGCGACTCCAGCGCCCGCTTGTTCGCGCACTGCGGGTCGACGCGCTCCGTGAAGTCCCAGATCGACGTGAAGGGCGGGCCCTCGGACCGCGCGCGAATGATCGCGCGCGCCGCAGGCTCCCCGACGTTCTTTACCGCGGAAAGCCCGAAACGAATCTTCCCCTCGACGACCGCGAAGTCGAGCTGGGACTGGTTCACGTCCGGCGGCAGCACCTCGATCCCCATCTCGTCGCACGCGTTGACGTAGAACGGGACGCGGTCCTTCGTGTTCATCACGGAGGAGATCAGCGCGGCCATGTACTCGCGCGGATGGTTCGCCTTCAGCCACGCGGTGCGGTACGCGATCAATGCGTACGCCGCGGCGTGCGCCTTGTTGAAGGAATAGTCCTGTGACGCCTCCATGTCCTTCCAGAGCTGCTGCGCCACCGCAGGCGTGGTGCCCGTCGACGCGCAGCCCTCGAGGAACTTCTCCTTCAGCGACGCCATCAGCGAGTGGATCTTCTTGCCGATCGCCTTGCGGAGATCGTCCGCCTCGGCGGGAGTGAAGCCGGCGATCTGCTTCGCAATCTCGAGATATTGCTCCTGGTAGAGGCAGGTCCCGTGCGTCACGCCCGTGATCGGCTTCAGCCGCTCGTCGATGAACGTCACGGGCTCCTGGCCGTTCTTCCGCCGCGCGTACACCGGGATGTACGCCATCGGCCCGGGTCGGTACAGCGCGACGAGCGCGATCAGGTCCTCGAACACCGTCGGCCTCACCTGACGCAACGCGTCGCGCATGCCCGACGACTCGAACTGGAAGACGCCGACCGAATCGGCGCGCGAGAGCATCTCGTACACCTTCTTGTCGTCGAGCGGGAGTGTCGCCCACTCCGACGGCTCGCCCGCAAGCTCGCGCGCCTTCTCGAGCACGTCGAGGTTCCGCAGGCCGAGGAAGTCCATCTTCAGCAGGCCGAGCGCTTCGACGTCGCCGCCGGCAAACTGAGTGACGACTTCCTGGTCCGACCCCTTCTGCTGCAACGGGACCGTCTCGATCAGCGGCTTCGCGCCGATCACGACCGCGGCGGCGTGGATCGAGTCCTGCCGAGTCAGCCCTTCGAGCGGCTTCGCGAGGTCGACGATCTCGCGCGCGACCGGATCGGCGTCGTACTCCTGCTTGAGCGGCTGGCCCGGCTTGAGGCACGCGTCGAGCGTCTGGCCCGGCCCTTCCGGGATGAGCTTCGCCACCTTGTCGACGACGCCGTAGGGGATCTCGAGCACGCGGCCGGCGTCCCGCACCGCTGCTCGCGCGGCCATCGTTCCGAACGTGATGATCTGGGCGACGCGATCGCGGCCGTACTTCTCGGCGACGTAGTTGATGACGCGGTCGCGGCCGTCGACTGCGAAGTCGATGTCCGCGTCCGGAAGTGACTTGCGGCCGGGGTTCAGGAACCGCTCGAACAGGAGGTCGTACTTGATCGGGTCGACGTCCGTGATCTCGAGGCAGTACGCGACGAGCGAGCCCGCCGTCGAGCCGCGGCCCGGCCCCACGCTGATGCCGTTCCGCTTCGCGAAGTTGACGAAGTCCCAGACGATCAGGAAGTAGTCGACGAAGCCCATCTCCTTGATCGTCTTCAGCTCGAACTTGAGACGGTCGGTCAGCTCCGGCGTCGCGTGGCCGTAGCGCTTCTCGAGGCCGCGCTCGGTCAGCTCGAGGAGGTACTCGAACGAGTCCCGCCCGTCGGGCGTCGGGTACTCGGGGAGCAAAATGCGCCCGAGCTCGAGCTCGACGCTGCAGCGCTCGGCGATCTCGAGCGTCGTGCGCAGCGCGTCCGGGTACTCCGCGAAGTCGGCCGCCATCTCCTGCGGCGACTTGAAGTAGAACTGGTCCGTGTCGAAGCGCCAGCGCTTCGGGTTCTTGAGCGAGTCCCCGGACTGGATGCAGAGCAGCGCCTCGTGCGCGCGTGCGTCCTCGTGCTCGAGGTAGTGCACGTCGCCGGTCGCGACGAGCGGGAGCCCGGTGCCGTGTGCGAGCTTCGCAAGCAGCGGGTTGATGCGGGCCTGCGGCTCGAGCCCGGCGTTCTGGATCTCGACGTACGTGTGGTCGCGACCGAAGATCGTGACGAGCTTGTCGAGGTCGTTGGCCGCGTCGCCGGGCCGGTTCTCCTCGAGCGCCTTGGAGACGCGCCCGGAGAGGCAGCCGGAGAGCGCGATCAGCCCGGCGGAATGCCGGTCGAGCAGCTCCCAGTCGACGCGCGGCTTGTAGTAGTAGCCCTCGAGGTAGCCCAGCGACGAGAGCTTGATCAGGTTCGAGTAGCCGGAGTTGTCGGCCGCGAGGAGCGTCAGGTGCGCGTAGCCCTTCGTCTGCGCACGCCGGTCGTCGGCGACGTAGACCTCGCAGCCGATGACGGGCCGGACGCCGTGCTTGGCGGCTTCCTTGGTGAGCTGGACAGCGCCGGCGAGCGAACCGTGGTCGGTGAGCGCGACGGCGGGCATGCCGAACTCGGCGGCACGAGCGGCGAGCGCGGGAATCCGGCAGGCGCCGTCGAGAATGGAGTACTCGGAGTGGACGTGAAGGTGGACGAACGGCGCTTCGGGCACGGGAAGGGCCAGTCTAGTCTCGGCTCAGGACCGCATCTCACAGCCCGGGATTGCGGCACGTTTTCACTCCTCGCGTGAGCCGGGCGAAGCTCTATCGGCTGATCGGCCCCGACGGCAAAGAGTTCCTCTCCCCGACGCCCGGAACCCTCGGCGGCCATCGCAAGAACAAGCTCTACGGCCGCCTCGACTGCCCGTGCGCGCTGCGCTGGCTGGCGAAGGGCCACATCGTCAAGCACCGCGTGTTCTTCGCCGACGAGGCGACGGCAGTCGCCGCCGGCTACCGCCCGTGCGCCGTGTGCATGCCGGACGCGTACCGCCGGTGGAAGCAAGCCCGACAACCCATGGGTCAACCCTGAACCCTCCGGATCCCTCGAACGAGTGACCGCCGGCTCGCGCAAAGCCCCGATTCCTCCTTGGTGGCCTGCGGCTCCCAACCTTCGTCCGACCCTGCGCACCTCTCCGAGGTCGAACGACGCTACCGCACGCTCGTCGAGCAGCTTCCGCTCGTCGTCTACGTCGACGCGCTCGACGCGACGAGCTCCAACATCTTCACGAGCCACCAGGTCGAGCCGATGCTCGGCTACACCGTCGATGAGTGGCAGACCGACCCGG
Organism: Actinomycetota bacterium; assembly: GCA_005884945.1. Taxonomy (GTDB): domain Bacteria; phylum Actinomycetota; class Thermoleophilia; order Gaiellales; family Gaiellaceae; genus 3-1-20CM-4-69-9. Next base: position 31,641 of record VAYM01000118.1, read on the forward strand.
CTCTCTTCGTTCGCCTGCTCCATCCCGAGGATCGCGACCGCGTCATCGAGGCGCACGCGCGCACGCATCGCACCCACGAGCCGCTCAGCGTCGAGTACCGGCTGATCGGCCGCGACGGCAGCGTCGTCTGGATCCGAGACGACGGCGTAGTCGTCCTCGGAGACGACGGCGAGCCGCTGTACCTCCAGGGCTACCTGCTCGACATCACCGCGGAGCGCGAAGCGCAGGCGCAACTCCGCATGCAGGCGCTCTACGACGCGCTGACCGGGCTCGCGAACCGCGCGTTCTTCCACGAGCAACTCGAGCACGCGGTGTCGCTGCGGAAGGAGGCGGGACAGCAGTCCGCACTCGTCTACGTCGACCTGAACGAGTTCAAGGAGATCAACGACCAGCACGGCCACACCGTCGGCGACGAGGTGCTCGCGATCCTAGGACGGCGACTGAAGTCGCTGATCCGCGCCGGCGACTCGGTCGCGCGGATCGGCGGGGACGAGTTCGCCGTGCTGCTCGAGGTCGTCTCGGAGCCGGCAGAAGCCGCCGTCGTGGCCGAACGGCTCCTCGAGCAGATCACAGCGCCGATCACCGCGTCGGGACACGAGTTCGCGTTGCGCGCGAGCATCGGCATCTCGCTCGGCGACAATGGCATCGACCTCCTGAAGCAAGCGGACGCCGCGATGTACCGCGCGAAGTCGCAACACGACTCCGACTATGCGTTCTACGACGACGCGCTCGACCGCGAGGCGCTCGACCGGTTCAAGCGGATCGCGCAGCTGCGCCGGGCGATCCAGGAGAAGCAGTTCACGCTCGCGTACCAGCCGGTCGTGTCGCTCGAGCCGCTCGAGGTCGTCGGGCTCGAGGCGCTGCTCCGCTGGCAGCATCCCGAGCACGGCGAGGTGGCGCCGCTGGACTTCATTCCGCTCGCGGAGGAGTCCGGCCTGATCGTCCCCATCGGACGCTGGGTCCTGCGCGAGGCGTGCCTGTACGCGTCGCGGCTGCGCTCGTCGCTCGGGCGCGACCTGGAGATCGCGGTGAACGTATCGGCGCGACAGCTGCAGCATCCCGAGTTCGTCGAGCACGTCGACGCCGCGCTCGCATTCGCCGAGCTGCCGGCGCACCTCTTGACGCTGGAGCTGACGGAGAGCGTGCTCGTCGCAGCGGGGGAACGGGTCGAGCTGCGGCTCGACGCACTGAAGCAGCGCGGCGTGAAGCTCGCGCTGGACGACTTCGGTACGGGCTATGCGTCGCTCGCGTACCTGCAGCGCCTGCCGGTCGACGTCGTGAAGATCGACCGGAGCTTCACGGCCAAGATCGACTCGGGCGAGGACGACCTGGCGCTCCTGCGCGGAATCGTCGGCCTCGGCAAAGCGCTCGGCCTGCAGCTCGTCGCGGAGGGAATCGAGCGAGTCGCGCAGCAAGGAATCGTGCACGACCTCGGCTGCGACGGCGCGCAGGGCTTCCATTTCGGCAGGCCGACGACCGCGGCCGAGGCGACGCAGACGCTGACGGAGCAGGCCGTCGCCGATCTCGGCCGCGGGTAGCCGGATCTCGTCCCGAGGGCGCAGTGATCATCGGAGCGACCTCGGCGTACGTTGGGTTTCTCCAAGTGCCTCAAGCGTTGCGCGACCTGCGCGCGCCATAACCCCCCTGCCATGCCCCTACGGGAGCAAGGCCTCGCCGGCTTGCGCGACGCTCCCCTCGGGCTCGACGCCGGCACTCAGCCAGCGGAAGTTCTCGACGATCTCCGCCTCGGGATTTGCGCCCAGATGGCCGGCGACGTCGTTGATCTTGACGACGCAGCCGGGGACGTTCGCGGAGAGCCACTCGCCGTGCGCGGGCGGCACGAACACATCGGTCATGCCGTAGCGGATGAGGACGGATACCGAGATGTCTCCGACGTCGAACCCCCACGGCTGCAGGAACGCGAGGCCATCGTCGACCCACCCGCCGACACCGTTCACCGCCCACTCGAACGTGGACTCCCGAATGATCTGCATCATCTCGGGACGGGCCATCTCCGCGCGATCCGACTCGCTCATGTCGAAGTCCTGCAGCATGGTTGACGGGTCGACCCGGACACGTTCCTCGAGTTGCTGCTGCAACGCTTGCAGCTCGCGTGTGTAGACGTCCTCACCGGCGAGCGCCCAGCCGAACTCCTTGACGTTCTGCGCGTCCATCCCGGCAAGCCACGCATCCTGTTCGAGGCCGGGCGTGCCGAACGGCGCGACACCGACATCGCAAACCGCACGTACGACACGATCGGGCAAGAGCGCCGCGCAGGCGAGGACATGCGGGCCCCCGCCCGACCCGCCGCTGATCCCGAAGCGATCGAAGCCGAGCTCGTCGGCAAGCGCGCGCACGTCGCCGACCTCGTCGACCACACGCCGGCCGCGGTTGCGGTCCGCCCTCCCATAGCCGGCGCGATCGTGCGTCACGAAGCAAGCGCCCAGCTCGGCGTACAACTCCTCCCGTGGCCACCGTCCTAGACGGCACCCGGGAGTGCCGTGCAGGCCCAGGACCGGGAACCCTTCCGGATCGCCCCAGACCGCGAACGCAAGCGTGCGGCCATCAGCAGTTTCGAACGTACGGAGCGGCTCGCCCACCCGTCGAGCATAAGCCGTCGTCGACGGGCGTCAAAGCTGGAAGCGTGGGCGCGTTCCCCTGAGCCGCGCTCGACGTACCCTGGCGGGGTGCAGCGCGCGATCGTCGGTTTCCACCAGGACGAGCTCGGCGACTGGGTTGCCGAGCTCGACTGCGGCCATCACCAGCATGTGCGCCACCGGCCACCGTTCCAGCTACGCCCGTGGGTCGTCGAGGCGGACGGACGGCGCGACCGACTCGGAACGCCGCTCGAATGCCCGCTGTGCGAGACCGGCGGGGAGGCGGCATGCCTGGCACAGCTCCTTTGTCCCGACTGCGGGATCGTCCTCGACGGCAGCCCTCATCGTCCCGGCTGCGCCTCCCGGGCGTAGGCCGCGTCGCGAACGACGCGCCCTTCCTTCCGCTCCCTACTTGGTGAACGAGCTGCGAAGATCCTTGACGGCCTGCCGCGCCTGCTCGAGCGCGTCCTTGATCGCCGTCCGGTCCGCCTTGATCGCGGTCTGCGTCGACTTGACCACCGGCCGCAGCTGCTTCCGCGCGCCGTTGACGCCTTTCGCCGCGGCGAGATCGGCCTTCAGCTGCGTGCGGTCGGCGCGGAGGAGCGTGCCGGCAGCATGCACGTCACTCCGAAGCTGCACGAGATCCGGCTTGATCGCCGCGCGCGCCTGCGCACGCGTGGACCCCTTGGCCGCGGCGGCATCGGCCGCGAGCTTCTGCGCGTCCGGCACGATCGTTGCGCGTGCGCCCGCGACGTCCGTCTGGAGCTTCGCGAGGTCGGCCTTGACCGCCGCGACGGGATCGCCGGCGGCGAATGCACCCGAAGCTGCTACCGCAGAGGCGAGGGCGGCGGCGCCGAGGATGTGACGTTTGCTCAAAGATGACCCCTTTCTCGGTCTTGTGGAACGCGCTCAGCTTCGCAGGTGAAGATGTGGAAACTTTAAGCGAGCGCTCGAGGCCGAGTCGTACCTCCCGACCGCGGGCTTTCGGATTCACACAAGGGCTGGCGGTAGCCTGCGCGAAATGGCAGCCGCTGACCTGACCCAAGCGCTGCAGCGCGCACGCGAGATCGAGATCACCGTCACCGGGCGGCGGTCCGGGCGCGCGATCTCCAATCCGGTCTGGTTCGTAGAGGAACGGGACACGCTCTACCTCCTCCCCGTCCGAGGCTCGGACACGCAGTGGTACAGGAACGTCCTGAAGAACCCGGCGATCCGCGTCGCCGCGGACGGTGCCGAGCTGAGCACCGACGCGACGCCGGTCACCGATCCGGCGCGCGTGATGGAGGTCGAGCAGAAGTTCCGAGCGAAGTACGGCGACGCCGACGTCGAGCGGTACTACCCGAAGCGAGACGTCGCAGTCGAGATCCCGGTCGCCTAAACGAAAAAAGGGTGTTCGTCGAACGAGGCTCAGACGGCGACCGCACGCGAGCGCTTCGCGAGCAGCCGCGTCGCGCCCGGCTCTCCGAGCTGATTCGCGCGTTTACGCGTCGTACTCGTCGTGACGGCGCAACCAGAAGCCCGTCTCGTTGCGCCCCTTCGGTGCGCGGTCGAGCCACTGGTACATCCCCCACAGGCCGTCGAGGCCGCGCGCATACGCGGAGTACGTGTGGTAGACGGCGCCGTCCTCGAGCGCGAACGCGCTCATGCCCGGCGCCTGGCGGAGGAACGAGTCGAGGTCGGTGCCGGTGCTCCGCGCGACCTGCGCGACCGTGCTGTCTTCCGGAATGTTGGCGCGCTCCCCCAGGTCGCGCGGCTCGAAGTTGTACTCGACGACGGCGCCTTCGCGCTGCTGCTCCTCGGTGTACGACACGCCGAAGTCGTAGTTGAAGTCGCTGTCGTACGAGGACGCCCACGGGAAGCTCCAGCCCATGCGGCGCTTGTACGCCTGGATGTTCGCGAGCGGCGCGCGCGAGACCGCCGTCAGCATCACGTCGTGATTCGCGAGATGGACGGCGAAGCCGTCGAAGCCGTCGGCGATTGCCGAGCACGACGGGCAGCCGGCCTTGTACTCGGGGCCGAGCATGAAGTGGTAGACGAGCAGCTGCGAGCGTCCGCGGAACAGATCCGCCAGCGACGCGCTGCCGTCGTCGGTGTCGAAGG
>VAYM01000181.1 GCA_005884945.1 Actinomycetota bacterium
GCTCCTGCGCGAGGGGATTGCGCGGCACGGCGTCGCCGGCGCGGCGCTCGGCGTCTTCGACGACGGCGATCTGGCGATCGCGACTGCCGGCGTCGCGGACGCGGCGACCGGAGAGCCGGTGACGGCCGAGACGCGGTTCGCCCTCGGCTCGCTGACGAAGTCGATGATGGCCACCGTCTTTGCGCGTCTCGCCGACGCGGGGCGGCTGACGCTCGACGACGTCGTCGCGGCGCACGTCCCGGAAGTGCGAGGCACGCGCTGGGGGGAACAGGCGACGCTCCGCGGCCTGCTCGGCAACCGCTCACGCGTTCCTCTGCGCGCCGAGTGGGAGTTCGCGGGCGTGGACGGCGATGCAGACGTCGTGCTGTCACGGCTCGCGACGACAGTCGCAACGGCTGAACCGGCGGGCGAGTTCTGGTCGTACTCGAACACGGGCTGGGGCATCCTCGGGCGCGCGCTCGAGTCGGTGAGCGGGGAGAGTTGGGAGGACGCGATGCGCGAGCACCTCTTCGCTCCGCTCGACCTGACCGAGACGACGTTTGCGACGGCGCCTGCGGCGGAGCCGCGCGCGTCGGGTCACGACGCGGCGCATGCGCCGGTGGAGCCGTGGACCCCGCTCGCCCTCCGGCCGGCGGGGAGCACGGTGCTCTCGACGGCGCGCGACCTGCTGCGCTTCGCGCGCGCCCACCTCGAGGACGGCTCGCTCGCCGGGCTGCGCGTTCCGCAAACGGACGTCGCGATCCACGCCTGGTTCGACGCGTGGTGCCTCGGCTTGGCGCGCATCGGCGGGCTCTACGGCTGGGACGGAGTCTTGCCGGGGCAGCGCTCGGTCCTGCGTCTCGACCCGGACCGCCGCCGCGCCGTCGTCCTCCTCACGAACGACGACAACGGACGCGCGCTGTACCGATCGCTGCTCCCCGAGTTGCTGGACGTCCCGCCGCTCGACCTCGAGCCTCGCCCGGGCGCTGCGGGCGACCTGTCGCGCTACGCCGGGCTGTATGCGTGGCCGGACCGGCGCTGGAATGTATCGGCGACCGAAGACCGACTCCGCATCGAACGCGACGGCAGTGTGCTCGAGGCGCTGCCGATCGACGAGCGCACGTTCCTCGTCGACGCGAACGACCCCGACATTCCCACGGTGACGTTCGGCACCTTCGACGCGGACGGCCGTCCCGGCGTCCTCTACCACATGTTGTGGGGCTATCCGCGCGTCTGACGTAACTGTCGCGGGTACGCCAGCCCCGACGTGACTCGGGCACGCTCAACGACCGCTCTTCCCTTAGCGAAGCCACACCTGGCTCGCGATGAACCCCCATAGGGGGCTGTACTGGTAGTTCCGCACGCGCTTCGACACGATTTCGGGAGACCGAAGGCTCACCGTGGGCACCCAGTACGCACCGTCGGCGATCTCGTGGTCGATGCGCGACCACACGACGGCGGCGCGGCGGGGATCCCGTTCCTGGAGCGCTGTCGCGCGGCGCATCTCATCGTCGAGCGTCGAATCGCAGACGTAGCCGTTGCTGTATCCGCCGTGGCAGCTGAAGAACCCCGGCAGGTATGCAGAAGGTGCGGGGTAGTCGGGTGCCCAATCGCCGTCGACCGACAGCTGAACCTGCTCGCGGAATGCGGACAACGTCGGGAAGGGGACGAGGTGAAGCCGAGCACGGTAGCCGAGTGACCGGAGGACGCCCGCGAAATACGCCGGCAACGCGCGCGGCACTCCGATCGAGTCGGTCGTGCCCCACACGTCGATACGAGCGCCGCTCGTCCCGGAATCGGCGACGAGGCGTCGTGCGGCGGCGAGGCTGGGCGCCGTCCAAGCCCCGCCCGCGCCCGGATGCGCCGTGTAGGGGCAATAGCGGCGGTAGCCGGGAAATGCCGGCGGCAGTGGCTGGCAGAGAGGCGTCGCGACCGCAGGGCCGCCGTACATGCGGACGATCTTCGCCCGGTCGATCGCGTAGTTGAGCGCGCGCCTGACGCGCACGTCGTCGAATGGAGGCCGGTGGGCGTTGAGCGGTGCGAACTCGACGATGAATGACGGATTCGTGTGGAGCTGCGCCGGGCGCGAGAGCTGCAGCCGGTGCAGCCTGGCGGGCGGAATCAGGCCGAGCATCCAATCGGCGCCGCCTCGCTCGACCGAGTCGACCGCTTCGTCGAGCGACGAGACGACGTGCCATTCGATCGCGTCCGGGTTGCCGTCCGGCTGAGCAGCGTGCGACCACTCGCGGAAGAAGCGGTTGCGGGCGAAGCGCAGGTGGCGTTCGCTCGCACGGACGATTGCATACGGCCCGGTTCCGGGAAGCGGCGTCGAGCGGAGAGCATGGTCCGGCGTCCCCCCAGGCACGGGCACTGAGAAGCCGATGACCGTGAGCTTGAAGAGGAAGTCGGGATCCGGCGCGCGAAGGTGGAAGACGACGGTGCCGGCCATGTCGTCCGTCTCGATCCCGCGGGAGAGATCGCAGGTACGCGGCCGTCGCACGCACGCCGCCGCACCGGCGATGCCGGTGTAGTACGTCGTCCCGGGTGAGTGGACGCGGAAGAGGCGCTCGATTGCGCGGCGGAAGTCCTGCGCCTTGAGTCGTCGCCCATCCGAGTAGCGGATCCCTCGCCGCAGCCGGAATGCATACGTGGTGCCCGCGCGGGTCGGCGAGGGGATCGCGATAGCGAGATCCGGGACAAGTCGGAGACCTGCCGGCCCGGGAGCTTGCTCGAAGGTGACCAGCGTGTCGTACGCCGGTCTCGTGAAGACGAGCGTCTGCGTCAGTTGGAACGCGGGGTCGATCGTGTCGAAGGTTTGCGTCGCGACGAGGCGCAGAGTGCCGCCACGGTGCCTGCCGGGGCCCGGACCGCCGGCCACCCATACGTGCCGCCCGTCGGCGGTCAGCGACGCGGGTGTCCCCCCGACGTGCAGGGTGACCGCGACGCGGTTCCGCTGCGGATTGATCTGGGCGACGGTGCCGGAATACTGATTGGCCGCCCAAACCGAACGGCCCGTGGCGACCAGCGATGATGGGCCACTCCCGATCGGAATCGTGGCGACAACTGCCGCGGTCTCGGGTTGGATCCTGGAGACAGTTCCGTCGAGCGCATTCGCCACCCAGACGCTGGCGGCTCCCAACGCGAGGGCGGCGGGACCGTTGCCGACGTGCGTTGTCGACAACGTCTCGCCCGAGTTCGCCGCGATCTGCGCGACGAGGTTCGCCGTGTAGTCCCCGACCCAGATCACCCCGTCTCCGAAGGCCAGCGTCGTCGGACGGAGGTCGAGCGTCAACGTCCTGCGGATCGAGCCCGTCTGCGGCTCGACCTCGATCAGCCTCTGGTCTGTCGGATCGGCGACCCACAGCCTCCCGCCGCCGAACGCGACCGCAGCGGCGCCGGCTCCGCCAAGCCTCACCGTCTGCGTCACGGTATCCGTGCCGGGATCGATCCTCGAGATCGTTCCGCCGACGGTGCTCGCCACCCAGATCGCCCTGCCTCCGGCGACGATGCTCCCGGGCTCACCAGCGACGTGGATGCGGTCGATGACGCTGCCGCCGTGAGGGTCGATCCGCGAGACCGTGTCCCCGCTGGCGTCAGCGACCCAGAGCGAGCCCATTCCGCTCGTTAGCGCCCCCGGCGTGCGGGGCAGCGCTGTCGTGCTCGTGACGTCGCCGGAACGTATCTCGATGGCGGCGAGCCGGCTGCTGCCTACGTCCAGCGGCCTCGAACGCGTCGACGATCCGAACGCGAGGATCGCTCCCGCCCCAACACCACCGATGACGATTGCGGCGGCCGCCGCGAGCGCACCGCGTCGACGCAGACGTCTGGTGGGGAGGGGCCGTCGCTTGACCGGCTCCAGCTCCGGGTCGTGACGCAGGATCAGCCGCTCGAGCTCCCGGAGCTGGAGGCCTGGCTCGAGCCCGAGCTCGGCGGCGAGGCGGTGGCGCGCCGCCTGCAGAGCTCCGAGCGCATCGCCGTGGCGACCGGCTCGGTAGAGGGCGACCATGAGCTGTCCGAGCAGGCGCTCCCGTAGCGGGTGCTCGCGGACCAGCGCCTCCAGCTCGGGCGCGAGCTCGGGCCCACGTCCAGCCGCCAAGTCAGCGTCGATCCGCTCCTCGAGCGCGACCAGCCGCCGTTCCTCGAGCCGCTCGGCCTCAGTCGCCGCGAAAGGCTCGTACAGGACGTCCGCCAGGGCCGGACCACGCCATCGAAGCGCGTGAGGTCGAGCTCGCTAGGCTCGAGCACGAGTGCGTAGCCCGGCGGACGGCGGAGCAGCCGCTCCTGACCGAGCACCCGCCGCAGCCGCGAGACGTAGCTGTCGAGCGACTGGTGCACACTCGGCGGCGGCCGTTCGCCCCACAGCGCGTCGATCAGCCGGTCGCGCGAGACGACTTCGTTGGCATGAAGGAGAAAGAACGCGAGCAGCGCGCGCTGCTTGCGTCCTCCGAGGGCAGCGGTTGCGCCGTTCAGGCGCACCTCGAGGGGGCCGAGGATGCCGCACTCCATACGGCTACAAAAGCATTCCCGCAAGCCTTTTTCCAGGTTCTTGCAAGGCAAGTGGGAGACCCTTGGCGAGAAGACAGAACTGACGCGAAGGAGGACTGATGGGTCGTCTCACTCACCCGCACCGCGCGGGGCGGCTGGTGCTCTCGATCTCCGGCATGGCAGGGCTGCTGCTACTCGCGGCGGGACAGGCGTCGGCGGCGACCCTCGCCGTCTGTCACAGCGGCTGTCCGTACAGCGAGCTCGCGCCGGCGCTCGCCGCCGCGCACAGCGGCGACACGATCCGGATCGGCCCGGGCACGTACGCCGGCGGCGTTACGATCGACGTCAGCCTCGACATCGTCGGAGCGGGCGCCGGTTCGACCATCATCAGCGGCGGCGGACCGGTGCTGACGATCGGAGCCTTCGGCGCTTCGAGCGAGCCGGCAGTCTCGCTCGACGGTGTCACGATCACCGGCGGCGTCACGCGCTCCAGCCCGGAGTCCATCCCGTTCGTAGGCGAGGAAGGCGTGATCGCGCTGGGCGGCGGCGTCGAGATCCCGCCGAACGCGGACTTCAGCGGGGGCGCGACGGTCACGATCACGAACAGCGCCATCACCGGCAACCGAGTCGCGCCGACCAGCACGCTGCCGTTCGGCCCATCCTGTCCCGGCGGACCATGTCCCTTCGCCTGGGCCAAGGGCGGCGGCATCGACAGCTGGGGGACGCTGACGCTCGACCACACGACGGTCAGCGACAATCGCGTTGGATCGGCGTCGGGGCTCTCCACGCTCGCCAGCGACGCGCAAGGCGGCGCGATCATGAGCTGGCTCGACGTGCTGACGATCAGGCACAGCGTCATCGCCGGCAACGTCGCCGGCGCGACGGCTCCCAACGGCCGCTTCGCCGAGGGCGGCGGAATCTGGGTCGAGGGTGGAACGGTGGTGACGGTGGGCGACAGCTCGGTGACGAACAACAGCGCGCTGCTGAACGCCGCCCTGCCCGCGAGCGTCGAGCTCGCCGCACAGCCGGGAGGCATCTTCATCTCGGACAACGTCGCCCGCGCGAGCATCACCAACACGACGATCGCCGGCAACTCGGCCACGATGACGAACTCGGTCGGGGACTCGACCGCATTCGCCGGCGGCATCAACGTCGGGCCAGACGTCGACTTCCAGATGGCGAACTCGGTCGTCGCCGACAACACGGTCACCTCCACGACGCTGAGAGGATCGCGCGGGAACGCCGAAGGTGACACCGGTGGGGGCGCTCTGCTCGGCACGATCACCAACACGCGAATCACGGGCAACGCGGTCACCGTGAGCTCGGCCGGCGGCGACGCGCTCGCCGGCATCGGCGGCCTACTTCAGTTCGGCGCGCTGACGAACAGCGTCGTGAGCGACAACCACCTTCGTGCTTCGAGCCCACGCGGGACAGCCAGGGTGATGGGCGCGGGCGTAGTGGTGGCCGAGCACCCGCTGACGCTTCGGAACACGACTGTGAGCGGGAACACGGGCGCCGCGAACGGCCGCGCCGGCTTCGCCCGCGGCGGCGGCGTCTACGACGGTCCGTTCTTCGACATCCCGGGCAGCCCGCTGGCGCTGGTGAACAGCAGCGTGAGCGGCAATTCCCTGACCGGGAGCGCGGGCGTCTTGCTACAGGGTGCTGGGCTGTACCTCGAGAACCAGCCTCTGACGTCCACCAACAGCTTGGTCGCGAACAATTCGCCCGATCAGTGCTTCGGCTGCTGAGAGCCTGCTCCGCCGTGCGTCGGCGCGCACGGTACGGGACAACGCCGATCAAGGAGGACGACATGCGACGACGTGCGGTAGCAGCAGCCGCCGCGCCACTCGCGGTTGTGACGACGCTCGCGACGACTGCCGCCGCCGCCGCGGGACAGCAGCGCTTCCCCCAAGGGCGGTACTCGAGTCCGCTGGTGGCGGCGGACTTCACGCGCTACGGCGGCCAGATGGATCCGAACTTCCCTCATCCGTGGATCATCACCATGAGACGAGGGCGTTGGCGCACGAACGAGCATCCTGTTTACGGTGGCCGCTACGTGCTTCGCGGCAGCCTGATCATGTTCGTAATCAAGTACCCGGCAAGCGCTGTGGGAACTCGGGAGACGCTCAGGTGGACGTACAGTCGCCGGCGCGTCAGGTTCAAGATGGTCTCCGGTGTCGAGGGTGGCGACCAAGCGATCTACCTGGCGCATCCCTGGCGTTGGCTCGGACCTTAGTGCGGCTGCCCGTGAAGCGTGGACGAAGAACCACAGCGACCGTCGAACCCCGGCGGTCGCCCGCAGCGACAGCGTTGCGCCGACGTTGTCTACGACCGGCTTGGCAAGAGGGTGCTCTACATGCCCATCGCGTGATAGCCGGAGTCGACGTACAGGGTCGTGCCGGTCACGTTGCGCGCGTCGTCCGAGAGCAGGTACGCGGCCGCGGCGCCGACGTCGTCGGCCTCGATGCGCCGGTGCAACGGTGAACGCTCCTCGACGATCGCCTCCATCGTCGGGAAGCCCGCGATCGAGCGCGCGGCGAGCGTGCGGACAGGACCGGCCGAGATCGCGTTGACGCGGATCGACTTCTGCCCGAGGTCCCAGGCGAGGTAGCGAACCGACGCGTCGAGCGTCGCCTTCGCGACACCCATGACGTTGTAGTGCGGGACCGCACGCTCGCCGCCGAGGTACGTCATCGTCAGGATCGCGCCGCCGCCGCGCGACTCCATCATCGGCTCCGCCGCGCGTGCGCACGCAACGAGCGAGTACGCGCTGATGTCGAGCGCGAGCCAGAACCGGTCGCGCGGCGTGTCGGTGAAACGTCCTTCGAGATCCTCGGCAGCCGCGTACGCGACGGAATGGACGAGTAGATCGAGACCGCCGTCGAATGTCTCCCCCACCTCGCGGAAGACGCGCTCGATGTCCGCGTCGGAACGCACGTCGCACTCCGTGACGAGCGGGCTCGACACGGTCTCGGCGAGGTCGCGCACGTTCTTCTCGATGCGATCGCCCTGGAACGTGAACGCGAGCTCGGCGCCGGCGTCCGCGAGCCGCTTCGCGATCGCCCACGCGATCGAGCGCCGGTTCGCGACGCCGAGAACCAAACCGCGCTTTCCTTCGTAGGACCCGGTCACTGCCCGAGCATAAATTCCCGTCCGCTACATTGCGTCTCTTGCGCCGTCCAGCGGTTCTGATCGTGGTCCTGGCGGCGCTCGCGTCGGCCCTTCCGGCCGCGGCGGGGCTCCAGCCGATCAGGCGCACGATCGGCGAGACGACTGTGCCGCGCGTCCGCCCCGGGACGATTCGGATCCCCGCAGCGCACCGCTCCGGTCGGATTCGCGTGATCGTGGGGCTACGCCCGCCGCCGCTGGCCGCCGCCTACGGCCGGACGCTCGCCGCCGCAGGCGCAAGCCGGAAGCTGAACGTCGCAACCGCATGGTCACGCCGTTACCTCGCGCGTGTCGCCGCCGCGCAGGCGCGTGCTGTCAGGGCGGTCCGGGGTGCGATTCCGCAGGGGCGGATCGAGGAGCGCTACCAGGTCGTGCTCGACGGTTTCACCGTCGACCTCCCTGTGTCGAAGCTTGCGAAGCTCGTCGATCTCGACGTCGCGCCGCGCGTCTTTCCGAGCCTTCGCTATACGCTCGACACGAATCGCAGCCCGGGCGTGATCGGCGCCGACGTCTTCCATCGCGAAACCGGCGCGAATGGACAGGGAATGAAGATCGGCGTCGTCGACGACGGCGTCGACCCGACGAATCCGTACTTCGACGCGACGTCGTTCTCGTACCCGGCCGGTTTTCCAAAGGGCCTGTCGAGATGGGTGTCGCCGAAGGTGATCGTCGCGCGCGTCTTCCCCGGCCCGACATCCGGCGCCGGCGGCCGGCTGGCCGTCGACCCTGCCGCGTCCTTCCACGGCACGCACGTGGCGGGCATCGCCGCCGGTAACACCGGGACGTGCTCACCCGGCGGTTCGGATCACCCCCCGACGTGCGGCCTCTCCGGCGTCGCGCCGCGGGCGTACATCGGCAACTACCGCGTCTTCACGATTCCGACGCCGGCCGGATACGTCGCGGACACACCCGAGATCGTCGCCGCGTTCGAGTCAGCGGTGCGCGACGGAATGGACGTGATCAACTTCTCCGGCGGCGGCGCCGCGACGGAGCCTGCGAACGACGCGCTCCTCGACGCCGTGCACAACGTCGCCGCGGCCGGCGTCGTGCCGGTGATCGCTGCCGGCAACGACCGCGACTCGTACGGCCTCGGCACGGTCGGCTCGCCAGGGACCGCGCCGGACGCGATCACCGTCGCCGCCGTCTCGAACACGCACGTCTTCGACCCGACGATGAGCGTGAGCGCAGACGGAGCGCCGTCGACGGTGGAGAACATCCCGATCGCAACGGGAGGCGGCGAGTTCTTCCCGCCGGTCTTCGGGCGCAGTCCGCACTCGCTCGTGGACATCGGGACGCTCGGAGCCGACCGCCGGCTGTGCGGTCCCGACGACGATCCGAACAACGAGGCGAAGACACCGCTCGCACCGGGCAGTCTCCGCGGCGCAATCGCGCTCGTCTCGCGCGGTCACTGCACGTTCGCCTCGAAGGCGACACGCGCGGCGAACGCCGGCGCCGCCGCGATCGTCGTCGTCGACAACCGCTCGGGCGAGGCGGATCCGATCCCGATCCGGCTGCAGCTCCCCGCCGGCAAGATCTCCGATCTCGACGGTGCACGCCTGCGCGCGTACCTCGACGCGAACGGCGGCTCGGCGCCGGTCCGCGTCGGCAACACGATCGAAGACGACGAGACCGGCCGCAGCGGCATCGTCACGGACTTCTCCTCGGCGGGCCTGACGAACTTCGACGACCTGTTGAAGCCGGACGTCGCGGCGCCGGGCGGCCAGATCCTCTCCTCCACGCTGCCGTCGTTCACCGGCGGCTCGCCGTTCGCGGTCTTCGACGGGACGAGCATGGCTGCGCCGCACGTGACGGGCGCGGCCGCCCTGCTGATCGAGCGGCATCGAGGCTGGACGCCGCAACAGGTGAAGTCCGCGCTGATCGGAACCGCGGGGCCGGCGTGGGCGGACACCGCGCGCACGGCCGAGGCACCCGTGATCCTCGAGGGCGGCGGGCTGATCAACGTCGCGCGCGCGGACGACCCGCAGGTGTTCGCCAACCCCGCGTCGTTGTCGTTCCAGAGGCTGGACGTGACGCACGCGGCTGCCGAACGAGCGCTTCTCGTCACCGTCACCGACGCGAACGACGGCGCGGGGACGTGGTCCGTGGACCTCGTGCCGCAGACGACGACGGCCGGTGCCGCCCTGGATCTCCCGCCCCTCGTCACCGTCCCACCCGGCGGCGACGCGCAGCTCGTTGCGACGGCGCACGCTCCGAGCGGCGCAGCTCCCGGCTGGAACTACGGGTTCGTCGTCCTCCGGCGCGGGAGCGTCACCCGGCGCATTCCCTACGGGTTCGACATCTCGCGGCCCGCCCTCGCCGACGTCGCCGCGAAGAAGTTGACGAAGTTCGTGCACGGCACGACCGTCGGCGGAACGAGCGGCGTCTCCGCGTACTGCTGTCCGAGCGAGCCGTTCGGCCCTCCGCCCGACTACGTCGGCGCGCCGATGTACGAGTCCGGGTCGGAGACGCTGTACGGGACGACCGTCGACCGTCCGCTCGTGAATATCGGCGTCGCGGTCGTCGATTCTTCAGCGAACGCGTTGATCGATCCGTGGTTCCTCGGCTCGAAGGACGAGCGCGACGTCCAGGGCTACGCGGGAAATCCCGTGAACCAGAACGACCTCATGCTCGACTTCGGGCTCGACATCGGCGCGTCCGGCGCGGCCTTCCCGCGCCAGAAGCAGTACTACGTCGCCGTCGACTCGGGCAGCGATCCGTTCACGCAGAGAGGGTTCCCCGGCCGCTACCGCCTGCGCTTCTGGGAGAACGACCTGAAGCCGCCGGTCGCACGCGTCCTGACGGCGCGCGTCAACGCCGGACGGCCGACGATCGTCGCCCGCGTCACCGACGCGA
>VAYM01000182.1 GCA_005884945.1 Actinomycetota bacterium
GACGCAGAAGAGCGTCGCGAGGAACAGGAAGCCCGTGACTTTCACGCCGCGAGGCCTCGCAAGAGGTCCGCGAGCTCTTCGATCCGCGCGGCGCGGCCGAGCCGCTCGCGGTCGGCAGGCGAGAGCGGCGTCCCGTCGAGCGCGCCGGCCGCCCAGGCGTCGTGGAGCGCGCGCAGCGCGGCGACGAGAGCCGGGACGTCGTCCGGCGGTGCGACGACGCCGGCGCTCGTCTCCTGGATCAGCTCGGCGGCGGCACCCTCGGGCGGAACGGCGGCGAGGATGGGCCGCTCGGCGGCGAGATACTCGAAGACCTTGCCGGAGAGCACGCCTCTCCCGCGCCCGCCCGCCTCGGGAATCAGCAGCAGGAGCGCGTCGGAGTCCCGCTGGAGCGCGAGCGACTGACGGCGCGGGACGTATGGGTGGAGCTCGAGCCGGTCGCCGAGGTCGAGGCGCGCCGCCCACTCCCGATCGGAGGACCGGAAGTCGCCGACGAACCGCGCGACGACGTCCTCCAGCCCCGAGTCGGCGAGCGCCTGCAGGAACGGGCGAGGGTCGCGCTTGCCGAAGAACGAGCCCGTATGCGTGATGCGGAAGCGAGTGTCGCGGCGGTACTCGAGCCCGGCGAAGTCGTCGAAGTCGGCGCCGTTGAGGATCGTCGTCACGACGCCCCTAGGGTCGAGCGCGCGCGCTTCGTCGGCGATCGCATCCGACGCCGCGACGATCACATCCGCCTGCCGCGCGACGAGCCGCGCGACCTGGTCGCTGATCTTCTCCTTCGCGCGCACCGCCGCATGGATGGACGGAGTTCGGCGGCGAGGTCGTGAGGACGACGTCGATTCCCTCGGTGCGCGCGATGCGGACCGCCGCGGGGATCGCCGTCAGGTTCCAGCCGACGTTCTCGTCGGGGACGAGCAGCCGGCGCGACAGCGACCGCGCCTGCCGCGTGACGCGGTCGAGGCCGCGCCGTCCGTGCAGCTCCTCGGCGAGCTTGCGCGAGCGGGGGCCCAGGTAGCGCGCGCGATGGATCCACGCCTGCGTCGGCGGTTGCAGCTCGGAGTCGACGTGGATCCACTTCGGGTCGTCGGGCGCGAGCACGTGCGTCTCGATCCCGTGCGCGGGCAGGTGCGTCGCGAACTTCAACGGCCGCTGCACCCCGCCTCCACCCGCGGGCGGGAAGTACATCGTCACGAGCAGCACCTTCACGCGGTGCGATGGTAGAGCGCGTACCGTCGGTCGGCGTACACGAGTCGCCACGGCACGCGGACGTGGAAGCGCGACTTGTCGACGACGATCCAGGTGGCGAGCAACTGCTCGGGGATCTTGATGTCGCCGGTCCCGAAGTAGCGGATCGTCGCCTTGCGCCGTCCGTACGGATAGTTCGCTCTCGTGTCCGCGACGTGCGCCGGCGGTGCGGAGGAGACGTACACCGGCGCGTACGCGGAGATGCGGTAGCTGGTCTCGAGGTCGGAGAAGACGACGGCGCGCTTCGGCACCTCGTGTCGCAGCGCCGCGAGAAGACCGGGCGTCGGCGCGCTCGGATCGCGCGTGTACGCGGGACTCCAGTGTTGGAACCCGTGGACGATCACCGGCAGCGCGAACAGCAGCGCGGCCAGGCCGGGCAACGGGCCGCGCGCTTCCTTGTGCAGCCCGAGGAAGACGCCGGCCACGAGCGCGACCGCGCCGCCGATCGCCGCGATCCACGTGACCGCCGCCGGGCCTCCGCCCGCGAGACCGCCGAAACCCCCGGGATAGGCCTGCTGGAGCGCGATGCCCGCGGCGAGCGCGACCGGCAGCACGAGGAAGCGGAGCACGCATGCGAGCACCGCAGCGCCGCCCGTGAGCGCGAACGCGAACGGCACGAAGCCGGCGGCGCGGCGCGCCTGCGAGAGCGACACCGCATCGGCGAAGTGCGGAAACAGCCACGGGACGAGCTCGAGCGCGAGGATGAGGAGCGAGCCGCCGAGCACGAACGCGGCCCAGCGCCGGCGAGTCGCGAAGAACGCGAGCGGGACGACCGCGAGCGCGGCAACGGCGATCGCGCCGCCGCGGGCGAAGACCTCGGGTCGCAGCGAGTACGTGTTCAGCGAATGCACGTGGAGCTCCGGCGCGTACTTCGCGAGCGACCGCTCGAGCTCCGACGAGCCCGGCGAGTGCGACGCGGTCTCGCCGACGATCGGCGCGATCCACACGAGCGCGATGCCGGCAGGAACGACGAGCGACGCGTAGGCGAGGGCGGTCGATCGGATCTCGCTCCGGGTCAGGAGCCAGCGCGCCACCGCATAGCCCGCGAGCACGAGCGCGAGGAACACGGCCGTGCTCGCGTGCACGAGGAAGAGCCCGCCGCCGAGCCCCGCGAGCGTGAGCAGGAGCCGCCACCCAGGCTTGCGCACCGCGAGGAAGAACACGGTCAGCGCGGCGGGGACGAGCACGAGCCGGTCGATCGTTCCCGGCTGTCCGAGCAGCGCGTACGACCCGCCGTGTCCGGGCGCGAGGGCCGCGGACGCCACCGTCGCGACGAGTACGGCGAACCCGAGCCAGGCGCTGCGGAAGAGCGCAACGCCCGCCTCGTAGACGGCGGCGAAGGCGATCGGCGCGACCGCGCTCGGCTCGTGCAGCATCACCTGCGTCGGATCGACGCCGGCGAGCTTCGCGACGAGCGCGAGGAACCCGTGCCAGAGCGGGAACGCGTAGCCGGGGTGCAGCCCGCCGTTCGCGAACTCGTCGACCGACCGGACGTGCAGCGAGCCGAACGCGTCCAGCTTCCGGACGCGGCCGAGGTGGAAGAGCGCGTCGCCGTGCACGACGCCCGCGACGTGCCAGAGCACGGCGCCGAACACGAGCCCTGCCAGCGCCGCCGCGACGCTCGCCCAGGCGCGGCCGCCCGGCGCCGCCTGCAGCGAGAACGGAAGCGCGGCGAGCGCGACACCCCCGAGCACGGCCAGCGCGATCCAGATCGACGTGTGCACCAGGAAGACGACGAGTAACGCAAGCGTCAGCGCTGCGAGCGCCCACGCGACGGTCACGGCGGCGCCGCGAAGCCGCAGGACTCGCGCGACGAGCGCGCCCGGCAGCAGCAGCACGAGCGACGCCGCGAGGAGCCGCAACCACAGCCCCACCCCTTCCGCGGGCAACAGCCGCGCGATCCCGAGCAGCGGCAGCGAGAGGACGAGGAGGCTAGTACGGGGAAATACGCGCACGGCCGTTCCATTCCTCGGCGAGCTCACGGAGGCCTGGGCCGTCGACATGCAGAGAGTCTCGCGCGTGGAGTCGCATGCGCGCCCGGAAGGCCGCGTCGCGGCCGAGGAGCGCCCGCGCGGCGTACTGCGTGCCCGTCGCGAGCGCGGCGACCCGCGCGCCGGCCGGGGAGTGGTGCTTGCGCCAATAGCGGTGCCTGCTTCGCCACATCTCGTTGATGCGGCGCTCCGGGATCTCGGCGCTGAACTGCGACTCGTGGTGGACGATCGTGACCTCGGGGAAGTACTCGACGGCCCAGCCCGCCCGCCGGAGCCGCAGCTGGAGATCGACCTCCTCGGAGTAGAGGAAGAACGCCTCGTCGAAGAGGCCCACCTCGTCGAGTGCCTCGCGGCGAAGGAGTAGCGCCGCGCCCATGACCCAGTCGACGCGGCGCGGTCTGGTCCCGCGCGACTGTGCGACGCCGAGCTTTCCGAGCGAGGCGAGCCCGAGCGCCGCGACCGACGGGCTCGGAAACCGCCACGCAGAGTCCTGGTGCCGGCCGTCCGGGTAGACGATGCGCGGGCCGAGCGCCGCGACCCGCGGATTCGCGTCGAGGTGCGCGACGAGGTGCGCGAAGCCCCAGTCGTCGGAGCTCGTGTCCTCGTTCAGCACGTAGACGTAGCGCCCCGTCGTCGCGCGGATGACCGTGTTGTGGTTCGCGCCGAATCCGGCACGGAAGTCCTGCGCGATCAGACGGACGTCCGGAGAGCGCTCGCGAACGGCGTCGGCCGACCCGTCCTCGGACGCGTTGTCGAGCACGACGATCTCCGCCTTCTCGCCGCGGAGGGACTCGAGGCAACCGAGCAGCAGGTCCCTGCTGTTCGTGTTGACGATCGAGACGGAGACGTCTGTCAACGAGCGAGCCCGCGCGCGACCAACGCCTCGCGCGCTGCATCCACGGTGTCGGAGGCCTCCTGGCCTTCGAGCCACGCGAGCAAATCGTCCATGCCATGCTCGAACGGAATCTCGGCGCGGAAGCCGAGCAACTCTTCCGCGAGCCGCGTGTCCGCGAAGCAGTGGCGGATGTCGCCCGCGCGGTACTGGTTCGCAACCTCCGGCTCGATCGACTTGCCGAGACCGTCGGCGATCACGCGCGCGACATCGCGAACCGAAGTCGGAATGCCGGTGCCGACGTTGAGCGTCCGTCCGTCGGCTCCGTCGCGCGTGACCGCGAGCAGACACGCACGCGCGATGTCGCGGACGTCGATGAAGTCGCGCGTCTGGTTTCCGTCTTCGAAGATCAACGGAGCACGGTCGTTCAGCAGGCGCGACGCGAAGATCGCAGCGACACCGGTGTACGGGTTCGAGAGCGCCTGCCGCTCCCCGAAGACGTTGAAGAAGCGCAGCGCGACCGCCGGGATCCCGTAGGCCGCCCCGACCGCGAGCACCATCTCCTCGTGGTCGCGCTTGTTGATCGCGTAGATCGACGTCGGCCGGAGCGGCTTCGTCTCCGCGGTCGGCTCGGGCTCGAGGGGGAGCCCGTCGTCGTCGAGGACGTCCCACCGACGCGCAGCGAGCTGCGGCTCCGGGCGGACGCCCGGCGCGATGCCGCCCTCGCCCGTGCGCGGGTTGCGGTACTGGCCCTCGCCGTAGATCGACATCGACGACGCGACCAGCAGCTTGCGAAGGTGGTCGCGGCGTTCGAGCACCTCCTCGAGCAGCACGGCCGCGCCGATCGAGTTGATCGACGTGTAGCGCTCGATCTCGTACATCGACTGGCCGACGCCGACCGCCGCGGCGAAATGGACGACGGTGTCGACGCCGTCGAGGGCGCGCCCGAGGACGTCGCGGTCGCGGACGTCGCCGCGCACGAGCTCGACGCTCTCGTCGAGGTAGTCGGGCCGGCCCGAGTCTCCGTGAACCTGCGGATCGAGGTTGTCGAGCGCGCGGACGTTCGCTCCTTCGGCTAGGAGCCGGTCCGCGAGATGCGAGCCGATGAAGCCCGCGCCGCCTGTGATCAGCACCTTCATGGCCGCGCGTGAGGCTACCAGCGCGCTGGGCCTTGATCCCTTCGCAACAAGCCGGGCGTCGGCTCGCGGCATGGGTCGGGACGCGGCGGCCCTTGCAGCAGTAGGACACGGCCCGCTCCACGCGGAGCTGGAAGCTCCCGGGCTGTTCTACACCTACAACGTGGACGACGGATCGCGGACTGGGCGCGTTGCATTCGTCCCGTCGACGGCGCTTCCCTGAGCGGTCCCGCGGCGAAGGCCTTCCCAGCCGAGAATGCCCGCGCCGGGCAACGCGAGCGCGATCGTGACGAGGAAGAACAGGAATCCGGTCGCGAACGCGCGGTCGCTGCTCACGTGCAGCTGCCCGAGGAAGCTGACGAAGAACGCTTCACGCACGGCGAGCCCGTTGATGGTGAACGGCACGAGCATGACGAGGAAGAGCAGGGGTCCCATGACGTAGTACGGGCGGGGCGAGAGGTCGACGCCGACCGCCTTGCCGGCGCTCCAGATGGCGAGCACGCGCACCGCCTGCACGCACAACGTCAAGAGGGAAACTCCGGTGAGCAGCGACGGGCGTGACCGGAAACCGTGGATCGCCTCGTACACGGCGCGCACGGGACGCTCCAGCTTGACGGCACGGAGGAGCGGGACGAAGCGGCGAAGCGGACGGCGCGCCGCGCGCGAGAAGAGGACGACGCCGGCGACGATCGTGCAGGCGACGAACGCGAGCTCGATCCAGAGATACGCGCCGACGTCGTAGCGGCCGACGGCGAGGGCGAAGCCGACGGCCGCGAGGGTGAGCGTCGCGGCGCCGCCGAGTGCGCGCTCGAGCAAGACGGTTCCCGCCGCGGGTCCGCCGCGTCCGGGATGTCTGCGTGCGGTCTCGTAGATGCGCGACGCGTCGCCGCCGATCGACGTCGGGAGCACCTGGCCGACCATGTACGAGACGAAGTACGCGCGGACGAGCCACGAAAGTCGGTCCTCGACGCCCTGCGCCCGCAGCAGCCGCTGCCAGCGCCAGGCCATCGGCCACACCGTCACGACCATGAGCCCGAGCGAGGCCACGAGGTAGCCGAGGCTCGCGTTGGCCAGCTCGTGCCCGGTGCGGTGGAAGTTGATCTTCGAGACGAGGTACCAGATGGCGAGGCCCGTCACGACGAGCGTGCCGGCGACGCGGAGCCCCCGTTTCATGCGCGGAACCGGTCGTGGAGACGGTGGAGCGCGGCGATCACGTCGGCAATGTCGTCTTCCGAGTGCGCCGGCGAGAGCGGCAGCGAGAGCACCTCGTCGCCCGCGCGCTCGGCCGCTGGGAGCGGCGGCTGATCCGGGAAGCGCTCGCGGTACCACGACAGCCGGTGGACGGGCAGGAAGTGGATGCTCGTCCCGATCCGCTCCTCGGCGAGCGCGCGCTGGTACTCGTCGCGGGTCGCGCCTGCACGCTCGGCGTCGACGCGGACGACGTAGAGGTGGAGCGCATGGACGTCGCGCGGGTCGCGGGCGAGCGGCTCGATTCCGTCGAGATCGGCGAGCCCCTCGTCGTAGAGCGCGAACTGTCGCTCGCGGATCGCGCGGTGCCGGTCGACCTTTCCGAGCTGGACGAGTGCGATCGAAGCGAGCACGTCCGAGAGGTTCGCCTTGTAGCCCGGCACGACCACGTCGTAGACCGACCCGTCGCCGCGCCGCGTCAGGCGCAGGTTGCGGACCGCCTCGGCCACGTCGTCGCGGTCGGTGGAGACGAGCCCGCCCTCGCCGGCCGCGACGTTCTTCGTCGCGTAGAGCGAGAAGCACGTCGCGTCGGAGAGCGTGCCGATCTTGCGCCCGCGGTAGACGCTCTCCGCCGCGTGCGCCGCGTCCTCCACGACGGGGAGGCCGAGCGCGAGCACCGGATCCATGTCGCACGGCTGCCCGGCGAGGTGGACCGGGAGGATCGCCTTCGTCCGCTCGGTGACGGCTTCGGCGACCCGAGCCGGATCGATGTTCAGGTCGGAGTCGCGCACGTCGGCGAAGACCGG
>VAYM01000119.1 GCA_005884945.1 Actinomycetota bacterium
CGATGCAGGGGTGGCGAAGGAGCTCGACCTGCGCGTCGTGGTTCCTGTGGAAGACATGCGAGAGCCGGGCAGCGATTCGCAGCCGAGCGACCTGCTCGGGACCGGCAGCGAGGGCTCGCAGCAATCGATCTGGCCGTCGATCTACCCCGAGATCCTGCGTCTCGTCGAGGAGCACCGCTCGACGATCGTCTTCGTCAACAACCGCCGGCTCGCCGAGCGGCTTGCGTTGCGCCTCAACGAGCTGGCGCGCGGCGGCGCTTGCGACGCCGCATCAAAGGAGGCGGCGGCTTCGCCTCCCGTAGAGATCGCGCGTGCGCATCACGGCTCGCTCGCGCGCGAGCAGCGGGTCGAGATCGAGGAGCTGCTGAAGGCAGGCGAGATCCCCTGCCTCGTCGCGACGTCGTCGCTCGAGCTCGGCATCGACATGGGCGCCGTCGATCTCGTCATCCAGGTCGAGTCGCCGAAGTCGGTCGCGCGCGGCTTGCAGCGGATCGGCCGCGCCGGCCACGAGCTGCACGCGACGTCGAAGGGACGCATCTTCCCGAAGTTTCGCGCCGACCTGCTCGAGTCGGCGGTCGTCGCGAAGCGGATGCTCGAAGGCGCGATCGAGGAGACGGTCATCCCGCGCAATCCGCTCGACGTGCTCGCGCAGCAGATCGTTGCGATCGCCGCCGACGAAGAGATCTCCGTCGACGACCTGCACGAGCTCGTGCGCGGGGCGTACCCGTTCGCGGACCTGTCGCGCACCCAGCTCGAGAACGTGCTCGACATGCTCGCGGGCCGCTATCCGTCGGACGAGTTCGCGGAGCTGCGGCCGCGCGTCATCTGGGACCGCACGGGCGGCGTCATCCGTGGCCGCAGCGGCGTGCGTCGCCTCGCGGTGACGAACGCGGGGACGATTCCCGACCGCGGTCTCTTCGGCGTATACCTCATCGACGGCGGCGGACGCGTCGGCGAGCTCGACGAGGAGATGGTCTACGAGGCGCGCGCGGGGCAGACGTTCCTGCTCGGCGCGTCGACGTGGCGGATCGAGGAGATCACGCGCGACCGCGTGCTCGTGTCGCCGGCACCCGGCGTTCCTGGTGCCGTGCCGTTCTGGAAGGGAGAGGGCGTGGGCCGGCCGTACGAGCTCGGCGAGGCGATCGGGCGAGCGTCACGTGAGCTGGTGGCTCTGAGCCACGAGGCTGCGGTCGAGCGCCTGCAGGAGGACCACCTTCTCGACGAGCGCGCCGCGAAGAACCTGATGACGTTCCTCGACGAGCAGGCCGCGGCCACCGGTGCCGTTCCCTCGGACCGCACGGTCGTGATCGAGCGCTTCCGCGATGAGATCGGCGATTGGCGGCTCTGCATCCTGACGCCGTTCGGCGCGCGTGTGCACGCCCCGTGGGCCCTCGCGCTTTCGGCGCGCCTGCGTGAGAGCCTCGCCCTCGAGGTGCAGTCGATCTGGTCGGACGACGGAATCGCGATCCATCTCCCCGACGCCGACGCGCCGCCGCCGACCGACGACGTGCTGATCCCGCCGGACGAGCTCGAGGAGCTCGTCGTGCAGGAGGTGGGACAGAGCGCCCTCTTCGGCGCACGCTTCCGCGAGAACGCCGCGCGCGCGCTGCTGATCCCGCGCCGTCGTCCGGATCAGCGGACGCCGCTCTGGCAGCAGCGACTCAAGGCACAGGGCCTGCTCCAGGTCGCGCGCAAGTACGGCTCGTTTCCCGTCATCCTCGAGACGTACCGCGAGTGCCTGCAGGACGTCTTCGACCTGCCGTCCCTGAAGCGACTGCTCCAGGGACTGAGGACCCGCGAGTTGGACGTCGTCGACGTCGAGACGCCGTCCGCCTCGCCGTATTCGGCCTCGCTCCTCTTCGACTACATCGCGACGTACATGTACGAAGACGACACGCCGCCTGCGGAACGCCGTGCGCAGGCGTTGTCGCTCGACCGCGACCTCCTACGTGAGCTGCTCGGCCAGGAGGAGCTGCGGGATCTCATCGACCCGGGTGCGCTCGAGGACGTCGAGGCGCAGCTGCGCGGCGATCCACGGACAGCCGACCAGCTGCACGACAAGCTCCGTCTGCGCGGCGATCTCCGACAGGGCGAGTACGAACCGAGGCTGGCGGAGCCGCTGGTCGCAGAGCGGCGCGCGCTGTTCGTTCGCTTTGCACGCGAGGAGAGGCTGATCGCGGCGGAGGACGCTGGCCGTTACCGCGACGCGCTCGGGGCGATGCCGCCGGGCGGACTCCCGGAGGTCTTCCTCGAGGGCGGGCCCGAGTCGCTCGAGCAGCTCGTGCTCAGGTACGCGCGCGGGCGCGGGCCATTTACGACGGCGGAGGCGAACGCGCGCTTCGGCATCGACGTGGAGCCCGTGCTCGTGTCGCTCGAGCGGCGGGACAAGCTCCTGCTCGGTGAGCTTCGTCCGGGCGGGACGACCCGCGAATGGTGCGACCCGGACGTCCTGCGACGGTTGCGGCGCGCGTCGCTCGCGGCGCTGCGCAAGGAGGTCGAGCCCGCCGAGCAGGCCGCGTTCGGACGCTTCCTGCCGAACTGGCACGGCGTCGACCGCCGCGCGACGCTGCGCGAGGCGCTCGTGCCGCTGCAAGGGCTCGCACTGCCGGTGACGCTCTGGGAATCCGAGGTGCTGCCGCGGCGCGTGCCGGGGTACAACGCCGGCCAGCTTGACCAGCTGTGCGCGTCGGGCGAGATCGTGTGGGTCGGCGCAGGGCTCGACCGCGTCGCGATCTTCTTCCGCGAGGACGCGCCGGTGCTCGGTCGGCCGGGCGCGGCGCCGCCGGTCGAAGGCGAGGCGCACGATCGCATTCGCAAGGTCCTCGAGCAGGGCGCGGAGTTCTGGCACGACCTCGTCGTTGAGACCGGCCTCGAAGCGGCCGAAGCACTCCCGGCGCTCTGGGATCTCGTGTGGGCGGGCGAGGTGACGAACGACGCGTGGACACCGCTGCGCGCGGGCCGTCGCTACCAGACGATGCCGCCGAAGACGCGGCCGCGCCGCTTCTCGCGCCAGCGGGCCGCGCAGGTGACCGCGACGCAGGGACGCTGGTCGCTGACTGACCGATTGTTTGCCGGCAAGGCTGACCCGCGCGCGCTCGCCGAGCTCCTCCTCGAGCGACAGGGCATCGTCACGCGCGACGGAGTGCGCGGCGAAGGGATTCCGGGCGGCTACGGCGCGGTGTACGCACAGCTGCGCGCGCTCGAGACGCTCGGCGTCTGCCGACGCGGTTACTTCGTGGAAGGGCTCGGTGGGGCGCAGTTCGCGCTGCCCGGCGCAGTCGAGCGGCTGCGCGAGTTGCGACCGCGCGAAGGGGACGAACCGGAGCCGCTCGTTCTCGCAGCGGCCGACCCGGCGCAGCCCTACGGCGCGGCGCTGCCTTGGCCGAAGCGTGCGGGTGCGCGGGCGGCCCGCGTCGCCGGGGCGCACGTCGTCCTGCTCGGCGGCGAGCCCGCGCTGTTCGTCGAGCGAGGCGGCCGCTCGCTCGTCCCGCTGCGAGAGCCCGGGGAGAAGTGGCTGCGCGTCGCGCTCACGGCGCTCGTCGACCACGTGAAGCGCGGCGGTGCGAAGCGGCTCGCGGTCGAGCGGTTCGACGGCGAGCCGGTCGGGGAGTCGGAGATCATGCCGCTCCTGCTGGAGGTCGGCTTCTTAGCCGGCCCCCGCCGCGCCGTGCTGCGCCCCTAGCGCCTCGGCGCTCTCCTCGACGTCGCGGATGCGCGGGAAGAACGCGAGCGTCAGCGCGAGCGTGGCCGAGCTTGCGAGCCCCGCGCCGATCAGTGTCGCGCGCACGCCGATCGCCGCTTCGACCGGGGCCGTGACCGCGTACGACAGCGGCACGAGCGCGTACGACAGAAGCGAATCGAGCGAGGCGACACGCCCGAGCAGCCGAAGCGGCACGCGCCGCTGCAGCATCGTCGACCACAGGATCTGCCCGCAGACGAGCAACGCCGTGCCCCCGAAGCTCGCGACGACGACTTCCCAGATCGAGCCGGCGGTCGCGTAGCCGACGAGCTGCAACGCCATCACCATCCACGCGAGGTACATCACCGTCAGGGGGCGGCGCGGGAGCCCTCGGCCGCCGAGCGTCAGCGAGACGACGATCGCGCCGATTCCGCCCGCCGCGAACACGAGCCCGAGGTCGCGCGCAGATCCGCCGAGGACGTGCTTCACGACGAACGGCAGCAAGACGTACACGGGCCCGTAGAAGAAGAACATCGCGACCGACGTTCCGACGAGCGTCCCGAGCAGCCACGGCTGTGAGCGCGCGAAGGCGAGACCTTCGCCGACGTCCCGAAGCACGGACGAGCGGACGCGACGCGTGAGCGCCGACGCGCCGTGCCGGCCGATCGCGACGAGCGCGGCCAGCGACGCGAGGAACGACGCGGCGTCCGCGACGAACGCCCAGCCGACGCCCGTCTTCGCGATGAGCACTCCGCCGATCGCAGGCCCGACGAAACGGAGCATCACCGGACGAGACACCTGATTCAGCGCGTTCGCCTCCAGCAGGTGCTCCTGCGGCACGAGCTCCGGCACGAGCGCGGTGATCGCGGGAGCGAACAGCGCCGTGCCGATCCCGTAGAGGCCGACGAGCGCGACGAGCTCCCACAGTCGGAGGACGTGCGCGACCGCGAGCGCTCCGATGAGCGCGACGACGAGCGCGCGCAGCGAATCGGCAGCGAGCATCACTCGCCGGCGCTCGAAGCGGTCCGAGAGCACGCCGCCGAACAGAACGACGACGAGCTGCGGGATCGCCGCGGCGAGCCCGACGAGCGTCAACGCGGTCGGCACGCCCGACAGCTCGTACGCCGTCCACGCGATCGCGACCGTATAGAGGCCGTCGCCGAGCAGGGAGATCGTCAGCCCGGACCAGAGCAGCGCGAACCGGCGCTCGCGCAACGGGCGCAGAAGTCGGAAGCCGCTCGCGGGTGCGAGCAACGTTCGCCGCGACGGCACCACCGGATTCAGCAGCCTAGATCGGAGGCGTCTCGTACCGCAGTGCGAAGGCGCCGAAGTTGCGGATCCCTTCGGGCACGCGTCCCGTGAACAGCGCGACCCACCAGCTGAAGAACGCGAGGATCCCGGACAGGTTCCGCAAGATGTTCGTGACGATCATCGCCGGAATCGCGAGGATGATCCGGAAGAAGACCGCCGCGCGCCCTTGCGGCTCGGGCCCCGCGATCTCGACGTCGATCGGGTAGTCCTGCTTCAGGTTGACCAGGAAGAAGCCGGGATACGGATCGGCGAGGAGGAACAGGTACGCCGACACGTGCGTCGCGTAGCGGAGGTAGCCGGCGAGGAACGAGTGCAAGGCGTCCGGCGAGCGGCCCGTGATCAGCGTCGCGAACCAGTTCGCGATCACGGCGATGACCGCGACGATCGCGAGCAGCGCCTCCCAGACGAAGTGGGGGACGGCGAGTAGCACGCGGAAGAAGACGGTCAGCCGCGTCCGCTCGAGGTCGTCCGTTATGCGCAGGCGAATCGGGTGCGTGCCCGATGCCGCTGCGGCCGCCATCTCGCTCACCGCTCGATCGTGACATCCGCCGGGTTTCGAGTCCAGGCCGCGCGGCAAGCAACTCCATCGTAGAACGATATAAAGATCGGAGTGCGATGAGATGGGCAAGCTGACGGCCGATTTCCTGCTCGAACGGCTGGCGCAGAACGGCGTCCGCCGGATCTACGGCTACCCCGGCGACGGGATCAACGCGATCATCGGAGCGCTGGAGCGCCACAAGGACAAGCTCGAGTTCGTCCAGGTCCGCCACGAGGAGATGGCGGCGTTCATGGCATGCGCGCACGCGAAGTGGACGGGGGAGGTCGGCGTCTGCCTCGCGACCTCCGGCCCGGGCGCGATCCACCTGCTGAACGGGCTCTACGACGCGAAGCTCGACCACCAGCCGGTGATGGCGATCGTCGGCCAGCAGGCGCGCATGGGCCTCGGCGGCAACTACCAGCAAGAGGTCGACCTCGTGACGCTGTTCAAGGACGTCGCGTCGCAGTACGTGCAGATGGCATATGAGGCGACGCAGATCCGCCACCTCGTCGACCGCGCGCACCGCATCGCGCTCGCGGAGCGCGACGTGACCTGCCTCATCATCCCGAACGACGTCGCGGAGGCGCCGGCCGAGGAGGAGCCGCCGCGCGAGCACGGTTCTGTCCATTCGTCGCCCGGCTTCGCACCTCCGAGGATCGTGCCGACGCAGGAGCAGGTCAAGGCGGCTGCCGAGATCCTCAACGCGGGCGAGAAGGTCGCGATGCTCGTCGGGCAGGGGGCGCTGCACGCGAAGGACGAGGTCGTCGAGGTCGCGGAGAAGCTCGGCGCGGGCGTCGCGAAGGCGTTGCTCGGAAAGGCCGTCGTCCCGGACGACCTCCCGTTCGTCACCGGCTCGATCGGACTGCTCGGGACGAAGCCCTCGTGGACGCTGATGGACGAGTGCGACACGCTGCTCATGGTCGGCTCGTCGTTCCCGTACTCGGAGTGGCTGCCGAAGCCTGGCAAGGCGCGCGGCGTCCAGATCGACATCGACCCGAAGATGCTGAACATCCGCTACCCGATGGAGCTCGGGCTCGTCGGCGACGCGAAGTTGACGCTGCAGGAGCTGCTGCCGTTGCTGAGCAGGAAGAGCGACCGCTCGTGGCGCGAACAGCTCGAGAGCGAGATCAAGGAGTGGTGGCGGCTCCTGGAGGAACGGGCGATGCGGGACGCAGATCCGATCAATCCGCAGCGGCTGTTCTGGGAGCTGAACAAGTACCTGCCGCCCGACGCGATCATCTCGACCGACTCGGGCTCGTCGGCGAACTGGTACGCGCGCGACCTCAAGCTCGGCCGCGGCCACATGGCGTCGCTGTCGGGAACGCTCGCGACGATGGGTCCGGGCGTTCCGTACGCGATCGCCGCGAAGTTCTGTCACCCGCGCCGCCCTGCCGTCGCGCTCGTGGGCGACGGCGCCATGCAGATGAACGGCATGGCGGAGCTGATCACGGCCGCGAAGTACTTCCACCAGTGGGAGGACCCGCGCCTCGTCGTGCTCGTGCTCGCGAACCACGATCTGAACCAGGTGACGTGGGAGCAGCGGGCGCTGCAGGGCGACCCGGAGAACCCGATGACGCAGACGATCCCGGAGGTGAACTACGCCGCCTACGCGGACCTCATCGGCCTGAAAGGCATCCGCGTCGAGACGCCGGACGAGATCGAGGGCGCCTGGGACGAGGCGTTCTCGTCCGACCGCCCGGTGGTCGTCGACGCGCTGTGCGATCCGAGCGTTCCGCCCCTGCCGCCGCACATCACCGTCAAGCAGGCGCGGTCGTTCGTGTCCGCGCTGCGGGGCGGCGATCCGCACGCGCGCGACGTGATCACGCAGTCGTTCAAGGAGAAGGTCCTGGAATTCCTGCCCGGTCGCTGAATGACCACGGCGACGCAAACGCAGATCGAGAAGCTCGACGTCTTCGCGCGCACCATTCCGACGGACGAGCCGGAGTCGGACGGGACGCTCGCGTGGGACTCGACGACGATCGTCGTCGTGCAGGCGCACGCCGAAAGCGCGGTCGGGCTCGGCTACACGTACACGCACGAAGTCGCGGCGAAGCTCATCGAGGACAAGCTGCAGGACGTAGTCAGAGGGCGGGATCCGCTGGACGTAGAGGGCGCGTGGCACGCCATGTCCGCGGCGTTGCGAAACATCGGCCGGCCGGGGCTCGGGTTCATGGCGATCTCCGCGGTCGACCTCGCGCTCTGGGATCTGAAGGCGCGCCTGATGGAGCAGCCGCTCGTCGGTGTCCTCGACACGGTCCACGACGCGGTGCCGATCTACGGCAGCGGCGGGTTCTGCTCCTACTCGGACGAGCGACTGCGCGACCAACTCGGCGGCTGGGCTGCACAGGGAATCCCGCGCGTGAAGATGAAGGTCGGCCGCGAGCCGGAGCGCGACCGCGACCGCGTCACGGTCGCGCGCGAGGCGATCGGCGACGACACCGACTTGTTCGTCGACGCGAACGGAGCGTTCTCGCGGCAGGAGGCAGTCGCCTGGGCGCACGTCTACGCCGACGGCTTCGACGTCAAGTGGTTCGAGGAGCCGGTGACCTCGGACGATCTCGAGGGGCTCCGAATCGTGCGCGACGAGTCACCCGACCGCCTCGACATCGCGGCCGGCGAGTACGGCGACCTCTTGCCGTACTTCGAACGGATGGCGCCCGTCGTCGACTGTCTCCAGGCCGACGTCACGCGCTGCGGCGGGATCACGGGGCTGCTCGCCGTCGCTCGCGTTGCCGAGGCGCAAGGCGTCGACCTCTCTGGTCACTGCGCGCCCGCGATCTCGGCGCACGCGTTCAGCGCCGTCCCGCGGTTGCGACACCTCGAGTACTTCCACGACCACGTGCGGGTCGAGCACATGCTCTTCGACGGCGTGCTCGTGCCCGACGGTGACGTCCTCCGTCCTGACCGCTCACGCCTGGGCAACGGTCTGGAGCTCAAGTGATCGCGCGCCTGTTCGAGAACATCCGCAAAGGCCGGCTGCAACGGACGCTTGCGCTCTCCACCGCCGCCAGCGCGCCGCCGCTCGCGTTCGAGATCTACCTCGAGCACTACAAGGGTTCGTTCGGCGACAAGTGGATGTGGACGCCGATCGTGCTCGCGCCGCCGCTCACCATCGCCGGAATCGCGGGGTTCTACTCGGAGCGCGCAGCGAAGACGTGGCTGCCGGCGGTCTCCGCGCTGTTCGCCCTCGACGGCGCGATCGGCGTGTTGACGCACTTCCGCGGCGTGCAAAAACGCCCCGGCGGCTTCCGCGAGGCGACGTACAACCTCGTCATGGGTCCGCCGCTGCTGGCGCCGGGCTCGCTCTGCCTCGTGGGCGGGATGGGCATCGTCGCCGCGCTGATGCGCCGCGAGAAGTAGCGATGAGCGTCCCCGAAGGCCTCCCGCGCCAGCGTCGAGGGATCGCGCCGCAGATGCTCGGCCGCTATCCCGACTGGAACGTGCTCGAGCAGTCGCGCCACTGGGACGACAAGACGCGCGAGGTGGTGATGAAGCGCGTCGAGTCGCCCCCGCACATCCTGTTCTTCACCGAGGACGAAGCCGAGACGCTGAAGGCGTACTGCGACACGATCACGTACCAGTACACGGAGCCGCGCATTCCCGTCCTCTCGTTCATCGACGAGAAGCTCCTCGAGGGGCGCCTCGACGGCTACCAGTACGAGGACATGCCTGACGACCGGGACGCGTGGCGGCTCGTCGCTGCGGGGCTCGAGTACTCGGCTCGCGCCGAATGGGCGGCGGAGTCGTTTGCGCGCGCGCCCGAGGCGTTGCGCGAGGACATCGTCGCGGCGTTCGCGGACGGACTGCTGCGCGGCGGGCCGTGGGAGCAGTTGAACGTGAAGCGCGCGTTCAAGCTGACGACGAAGCACATCTGCCAGGCGTTCTACGCGCACCCGTGGGCATGGAACGAGATCGGCTTCGGCGGGCCTTCGTATCCGCGCGGCTACGCGGCGTTCGGCGCCGACCACCTCCTCGACCGCGAGCGCTGGGAGCCGAAGGAGGAGTTCGTGCTCGACCCGGTCCAGGACACGAAGGCGCGGGGGATCGATTAGTGCATCGCCTCGTGCGGCGCGGCTCGCTGGCCATGCCGAAGGACAACGATTCGCCGTTCCTGCTCGACCAGCACAAGCGCGGGCTGCAAAACCTCGACAGGATGGCGCGGTATCCGAAGACTGCGCCCGTCGACCTCGCGATCGTCGGCGCCGGCGCCGGCGGACTCGTCCTCGCGCAACGGCTCGCCCGCGCCGGTTGGAAGATCGTGGTCTTCGAGAAAGGGCCGTTCTGGGATCCCGACCGCGACTGGGTGAGCGACGAGGCCGGCTCGCACCCGCTCTACTGGACGGACAAGCGGATCATCGGCGGCAGCGATCCGGTCGAGATGGGCAAGAACAACTCCGGCCAGGGCGTCGGCGGCTCGATGACGCACTTCGCCGGATACACACCGCGCTTCCATCCGTCGGACTTCGAGGTGCGCACGCGTGACGGCGTCGCGGTCGACTGGCCGATCTCGTACTGGGACCTGAAGGCGTACTTCGAACGCGTCGAGCGCGAGCTGCCCGTCGCGGGGCAGGACTGGCCGTGGGGCGATCCGCACACATATCCGCACGGGCCGCACCCGATCGCGGGCGCCGCGTCGGTCGCATGGAGGGGCGCGCTCGCCCACGGGGTCGAGATGCGCGCCGGCCCGGTCGCGATCACGAACGGCTCGTTCGGCAACCGGCCGCACTGCATCTATCGCGGCTTCTGCCTCGAGGGCTGCAAGGTGAACGCGAAGGCATCGCCGCTGATCACGCATCTTCCGGACGGGATCGAGCACGGCGTCGAGGTGCGCGCGGACTCGATGGTCGTGCGCGTCGAGGTGAACGACGCCGGCGATCGCGTCACCGGCGTGACGTACGTGCACGAGGGGCGCGAGGAATTCCAGCCGGCGGACGCCGTCGCCGTGTGCGGCTACGCGATCGAGTCACCCCGCCTGCTGCTGTACTCCACGTCGCGCCGCTGGCCGAACGGCCTCGCGAACGACCATGACCAGGTCGGCCGCTACGTGATGGTGCAGGGCGCGACCCAGGTTGCGGCGCGCTTCCCGACGGAGCTGAAGATGTACAAGGCGCCGCCGCCCGAGGTTTCCTCGGAGGACTTCTACGAGACGGACGAGTCACGCGGGTTCGCGCGTGGGTTCTCGATCCAGACGATCGGACCGCTGCCGATCGAGTGGGCGGCGCACGTCCTCGCCGACGGCCACTGGGGCGCGGCGCTGCGCGAGTACATGCGGGACTACAACCACTGGACGGTGCTCGGCGTCCTCTGTGAGCTGCTGCCCGCGCCCGACAATCGCGTGACGCTCGCCGGCGAGCGCGACCGGTACGGCATGCCTGTCGCGCGCTTCGACTACTCGCTCGGCGAGAACGACAAGAAGAACATCGCGTTCGGGACGCGCATCCTCGAGGAGATCTGGGAGGGCGCCGACGCGCAGGAGACGCTGAAGATCGACCGGTACGCGCATCTGGTCGGCGGCTGCCGGATGGGTTTCACCCCGGAGGACAGCGTCGTCGACTCGTCGCACAAGGCCTGGGGCGTCGACAACCTGTTCGTCGTCGACGGCAGCGTGTTCGCGACGCAGGGCGCAGCGAACCCGGCGCTCGTGATCATGGCGCTCGCCGACCGCTGCGCCGACCTGCTGAAAGGAAAGCGATCGACCGCCGCCGCCTGAAGCGCGACCTCGAACGGGAGGTCGAAGGCGACGTTCGCTTCGACGTCAAGCATTGCGCCCTGTACGCGCACGATTCGTCGAACTACCGCCAGGTTCCGATCGGCGTCGTCATTCCGAAGACCGTAGAGGACGTTGTCGCCGTGCAGGGTGTGTGCCGCGAGCACGACGCGCCGATCCTCCCGCGAGGAGCGGGGACGAGCCTCTCGGGCGAGACCGTCAACGAGGCGGTGGTCGTCGACTGCTCGCGCCACCTGACGCGGATCGACGCGCCCGACGAGCGCGCGCGTCTCATCCGCGCGGAGCCGGGCGCGATCAACGAGAAGGTGAGCGAGCACGCCGGGCGTGCGGGTCTCGTCTTCGGCCCCGATCCGTCCACGCACGGCTACTGCACGATCGGCGGCAACGTCGGCAACAACTCGTGCGGGATGCACTCGGTGCAGGCGGCGTTCGAGGGCGACGGCGCGCGGACCTCCGACAACGTCCACGCGCTCGAGGTGCTGACGTACCGCGGGCAGCGCCTGCGCGTCTCCCGCGGGGCGATCGAGGGCCGGGCGCAGACGAGCTGACGCGAAAGCTCGAGGCGTTGCGCGACCGCTACGCGCCGCTCATCCGCGAGCGGTTCGCCGATATCCCGCGTCGCGTGTCCGGCTACAACCTCGACGAGCTGCTCCCCGAGAAGGGATTCAACGTCGCGCGAGCGCTCGTCGGGACGGAGGGCACGTGCGTGACGGTGCTCGAGGCGACGCTCCAACTGATCCCGAAGCACGCGGCGCACTCGCTGCTCGTCCTCGGGTACAAGGATCACTTCGCCGCGGCCGACGCGGTTCCGGCGGTCCTCGCAGCCGGTCCGCTCACCGGGCTCGAAGGGTTCGATCGGCACTTCGTCGAGGAGCAACAGGGGGAGGGTCTGAACCGCGGCGCGCTGTCGCTGCTCCCGCGCGGCGGCGGCTGGCTGCTGGCGGAGTTCGGTGCCGCGACGCAGGACGAGGCGCACGCGCGCGCGGAGGAAGCGTTCGCGTCGCTGACGAACGGCGCGGCGCCGGTCGCGTTCCGCATCCACGACGGCGAGCGCGCGCAGCACGAGCTTGCCGAGGTGCGCGAGGTCGGACTGGCGTCGGCTTCCTTTCCACCGGGCGGGCGCGACCGCCAGACCGGCTGGGAGGACGGGGCCGTGCCACCGGCGCGGCTCGGCGAGTACCTGCGCGCACTCGACGAACTGCTGCGACGGCACGGCTACACGACGTCGCTGTACGGCCACTTCGGCCAGGGCTGCGTCCACACGCGCATCGACTTCGAGCTGACCACGGCCGACGGGCGTCGCACCTTCCGCTCGTTCCTCGAGAGTGCGGCCGACCTCGTGTCGTCCCTCGGCGGTTCGCTCTCCGGCGAGCACGGCGACGGGCAGGCGCTCGCCGAGTTGCTGCCGAGGATGTACGGCGACGAGCTCGTTCAGGCGTTTCGCGAGTTCAAGTCGATCTGGGATCCGGACTGGAAGATGAACCCCGGAAAGGTCGTGCGGCCGAACGCGCTCGACTCCGACCTCAAGCTCGCGCTGCCGCTGGAGCATCCGCGGACAGCGTTCGCGTATCCCCACGACGGCGGCGACATGCGTCACGCGGTCACGCGCTGCGTCGGCGTCGGCCGCTGCCGGAAGCCCGGCGGCCAGGACGTCATGTGTCCGAGCTACATCGCCACGCGCGAGGAAGAGCACACGACGCGCGGCCGTGCGCGCCTCCTCTTCGAGCTGATGGCGGGCGAGCTCCTCGAGGATCGCTGGCGCTCGCGCGAGGTCGAGGAGGCGCTGGACCTGTGCCTCGCGTGCAAAGGCTGCACGCGCGACTGTCCGGCCGGCGTCGACATGCCCACGCTCAAGGCGGAGTTCCTGCACCAGCGATATCGACGGCGCCTGCGGCCCCGGCACGCGTACGCGTTCGGCTTGGTCGACAGGGTCGCGCGCGTGGCGTCGCTCGAGCCGGAGCTCGTGAATGTGCTCGGTGCCGTCCCGCCGTTTGCGCCGGCGCTCAGGCTCGCCGCCGGCATGACGCAGCACCGCGCTCTGCCGAAGTTCGCGCCCGTCACGTTCCGGTCGTGGTTCGCAGGACGGCCGCGGTCGCGCGGGAAGCGTCGCGTCGTGTTGTGGCCGGACACCTTCACGAACGCCTTCCATCCTGAGGCCGGCGTCGCCGCGGTCGAGCTCCTCGAGGGCGCGGGCTTCGAGGTCGTCCTCCCGGAAGGGCGCCTCTGCTGTGGCCGCCCGCTCTACGACTACGGCCTGCTCGACCTCGCACGGCGATACGCGTCGGGCTGTCTCGATGCGCTGTCGGTGGAGCTCGCGTCCGCGACGCCGATCGTCGGCCTCGAACCGAGCTGCGTCGCGGTGTTCAAGGACGAGCTGACGAAGCTGATGCCTGACGACGTGCGGGCCGCGCGTGTCGCAGCATCGACGTACCACCTCGCTGAGTTCCTCCTCCGCGAGGACGTGGTGCCGCCGCGACGAGGCGGACGGGCGCTGCTCTGGGGGCACTGCCATCAGAAGGCGACCGGCGGCATCGACGCAGACGAAGAGCTGCTCGCCGCCGCGGGAGTCGACGTGGACGTCGTCCGCGGCGGTTGCTGCGGGCTCGCGGGGTCGTGGGGGTTCGAGGCGGACCACTACGACGTGTCGGTGGCGTGCGGTGAGCACGCGCTCCTTCCCGCGGTTCGCGCTGCGCTGCCGGAGACGACGGTCGTCGCGAACGGCTTCTCTTGCCGGACGCAGGTCGAACAGCTGACACAGCGCCGTGCGCTGCACCTCACGCAGGCACTCGTCCCGACTGCCGCGCGTCCTCGAGCAGGCGCCGGTCGCCGTCTCGCGCGGGGAGCTGCGCTCGCCGTTCCCGTGGCACTGCTCGCTGCGCGTCGCTGACTACAGTGCGGTCGTGCCCGAAGGCGATGCGGTCCATCGCGCGGCGCGCCGCCTGCAGGTGCTCGTCGGCGAGGAGCTCGAGGTCGAGACGCCGCATCCGCGCGCGGCCGTGACGCAGCTCGCGCCCGTGCTCGACGGGCGGCGGCTCGAGGCGGTCGACGCGATCGGCAAGAACCTCCTGCTGCGGTTCGACGGCGGCATCGTCGTGCGCAGCCACCTGCGGATGAAAGGACGCTGGCGCGTGCTGCCGCGCCACGCGGAGATCTTCGGCACGCCGTGGCTCGTGCTCCGAGGGCGCGACCACGTCGGCGTACTGTCGGGAGGCGGTGTGCTCCAGCTCGACCGCGGCGTTGCGCGGCGGGTGGGGCCGGACATCCTCGCTGAGCCGCCCGACTTCGAGGCGATGCTGCGCAACCTGCGCGCAGCCGATCAGTCGCGCGAGGTCGGCGACGCGCTGCTCGACCAGAGGCTCGTCGCCGGAATCGGGAACGTCTGGAAAGTCGAGAGTCTGTGGGCGGCACGCGTTTCACCGTGGAACGGGCTCGCGGACGTCTCCGACGACGGCCTGCGTCGAGTCCTCGAGGAGGCGAACCGGCTGATGCGGAATCGTCTCGCCGGCACGCAGGAGCGCGCGAACGTCTACCGACGCAAGGGTCGTCCGTGCCCGCGCTGCGGCACCGCGATCCGATCGTGGCCGCAGGGCGAGGCTGCACGCATGGCGTACTGGTGCACGGAGTGTCAGAGAGGAGAGGAGCCGCCCGCGAAGTAGAGGAACGCGTGTCGGTCCGCGCTCCGCACCTCTATCGCTCGCTTCGCGCGTTCTGTCTCGGCGCGTTCCGTCTTCTCCTCGCGGACCTCGACGGCGGCGCCGACCTACCGTTCGCGTTCGAGGAGCACACCTCGCTCGACCGTCCGGCGCTGTACGAGTACCGGCCGCTCGTGCGCCCGTTCGTGGAGGCGCGTTCGCACAAGCTCGCGCGGCACGAGGACGCGCGAATCGCCATCGAGGAGCTGAAGCGCGAGCACGCCGCGGCGATCTTCGCGCGTGCGCACGCGAGCCCGCGTGCGTCCGACGACGACGGATTGTTCGCGAGCGTGATGCAGCCGCTGCTCGTTCGGACGGCCGAGCTGTGCGGAGGGTTCGACTGGGACGACGCGGCGTTCGACAAGGCGTACGCGGAGCTCGAGGCGTCGATGTTCGGCCGCGGCCACTCGTACGGCGCGGTTGCGCCGCTGATCGGGATCACGCTCGGCGGCCAGGCGGTCGCCCTCGGCGGCGGGATGCGCGTGCGCACGGCTGCGACCGGGGAGGTGGCGAAGCTCTGGCCGGAGGCGGGCGGGCTGCTTCCCGCAGACTTCGGCCGCGAGCCGGATCGCATCTGCGTGCTGGAGCTCGAGCGTCCCCTCGCGCGCGGCGACACCGAGCCGCCCGATGCGCCCGGCGAGGTTGCGGACGCGGTGACGGCGATCCGGCTGGCCGCCGCCGCACCCGTCGCCGCGGGGCCGGTGTTGTTCGAGCGGCTCGACTGGCGTCCCTACGGTGTGCGACCTGTTCTACCGATTGCGGCGACGCAGCCCGTGGGCGAGCCGACACGGCTCGACTCGTTCCGTGGTGCGCTCGCGGCCGATCTGCTGGGGCGGCTCGGCGCGGCGGACGAGGATCCCGATCTCGGGGAGGCGCTCGACCGCTGGGAGCTGTCGCTGTTCCAGGACGGGCCGTTTCGGGCGGAGCAGTTACGAGAGTCGCTCGTCGCACTGCTCGGCGGCACGGACGGGCTGTGGGCGGCCGTCGTGCGCGGCGCGATCCTGCTCGGCGAGGACGGGAAGGAACGGGTGAACGTGCAGGAACGGCTTGCGGGAGATCCGGACGCGGATCTCGTGCGGCGCGCGCTCGTCGAGACGCTCGTGCGCGGAGACCGTGCGACGCTCGTTCGCATGCTCGACGAGACGATCCTGGGCCTGCGTCCTGCACCGGCGGCGCGCCCGCCGTCCGTCGCGCGCGCGCTCGCGAGCTAACGGAGCGACTTGCGTGCGCGAATGCGCGCCGCGAACCTTGCAGGGACGCGGAAGAATGTCCCGTCGCGTGCGAGCCAGCCGCCGCGACGCGCGACCTCGACATCTGTCGACGCGTCGCTCCACGGGGTCGGTGTCACCGTCGTGATTCGCACTCGAATCCAGCCGCCCGGGTGCACTGGGATCGCGGCCGCGCCAACTTGCCATAGCCGGGAGTAACTCGCCGGATCGCGGGCGGGACGCCCGCCGACAGTCACGCGCAGCGGCGCCGGTGCGTGAACGGGTTCCAATCCGCCGCTGAGACGGCGCAACGCCGCGAGCGTGGGAGCATTCGGCTGCAGCCAATATCCGCCGGCGGAAAACGGGCCGGGAGCGCCCCGCCCGAGCCTCACGACGCCCGACGCGTCGATGAAGTACGCGGATCCCGGCGCCTCGTCCGGGTATTGCCAGCGCAGAAGGTAAAAGTCTGACGGTTCCGCGCTCGGGGGCGCGACGAGTCTCGCGTCGCCGTAGAAGAGATTGATCGCCACCAGCTCGGCGTCGGTGGTGATCGCAACGCAGGCGCTCGCGCCGCAAAGCTGAAGTCCGTTCGGGGGCGCCTTCGCCTCTGCGCCGGTGACGGCGAAGAGCGATCCTGCGAGCACTACCGCAGCCAGCCGCCGTTTCATCCCGCTCCTCCTGCTCGGTGAACAGAGTACACCCGCCCCGGCGAGCAGGTTCCGACAAGAATCCGGCACAGACATGTGCGGATTGCGCCGCTACGGTCGTCGGAGTGGACGAAGCCCGCGCAGTGATCGATCGGCTCGAGCGGATCGACGTGCTCGATCGGGACGGTGCACCCCCCGCTGTCCTGCTCGAGGAGCTGCGCGGGCTCGTCCGTGACGCGGAGGCATGGGCCCGGCTCGAGCGCGACGAGCGGGCGGCGGCCGCAGTCGAACGGTGCGACTCGGCCCTCGCGCAACCGGTCGCATAGAGTCGATGCGTGGGGATCGCGCACTGGGACGACGTCCCGAAACGTCGCGCCGAGCGCGGCCAGATGGCGGGCACCTGGTCGAACCTCGGCGGCGCGGCGGGAAGCTTTCGCTGCGGCGTGACGAGGCTCGAGCTCCAACCGGGCGAGATGCCGACACCGCCGCACGTCCACGGCGAGGCAGAGGAGGTCTTCTACGTGCTCGCCGGCTCAGGCCTGACGTGGATGGACGAAAAGGCATACGAGGTCCGCCGCGGCGACTGCATCGTCTACAAGAACTTGCACGAGGCGCACACGATCCGGGCGGGCGAGGACGGTCTCGACGTGCTCGCGTTCGGAGCGCGCGAGTACCTACCGGCGGGCGAGCTACCGCGCGGCGGCAGCATGTGGACGGTCACGGGCTGGACGGAGATCCACGAGGGTCATCCCTGGGATCGTGAGCCGCCGCTCGAATGGCCCGAGCCCGAGTCGGAACGTGCTCCGACGATCGTCAACGTCCGCGATGTGGAGCCAGACGTCCGCGGCGGTCGCCGACGGCGCGACCTCGCGCGCGCCGCGGGCTCGCGCTGGACGGGGATGAAGCACATCGAGTGCGATCCCGGAACGCTGGCGGCCGTCCCGCATTGCCACTCGGCCGAGGAGGAGATCTTCGTCGTCCTCGACGGCGACGGGGTGCTGGAGCTCGTCGGCGACGACCCGGAGACGCATCCGGTGCGCCGCGGCTCCGTGGTTGCGCGTCCTCCCGGCACCGGCGTCGCGCACACGTTCCGCGCGGGCGGTGACGGGCTGACGCTGCTGGCGTGGGGGACACGCGAGCCGAACGACATCTGCTGGTACCCGCGCTCGCAGAAGATCTTCTGGCGTGGCGTCGGCGTGATCGCCCGTGTCGAAACGCTCGACTACTGGGACGGCGAAGAGGTCGACTGACCGTTGCGGAGGAGGTGCGGCTCAGCCGCCGACCGCGCCCTTGAACGCCCCCGCCGCGGGCTTCGGCGAAAAGTCGGGTCGCAGCAGACCGAAGTGGTCCTCGCGCGACGACGACGAGCTGCCGCGGTCGAGCCACGAGTAGACGAGCAGGTCGCCGTGCCATGGGTACGTCTTCCACGCCGCGATCCCCGTCGTCATGAGCCTCGCTTGCTCGTCCTCCGTCACTCCGTCGGCGAAGCCGCCGCTGTTCGTCGGCGCGCCCCACTCCGTCGCGTCGACGCGCAGGCCGGCGTCGCCGTTCGCAGCCATCAGCGAGCGCAGGCTCGGAGTCGTCCACGCGAGCTGTGCCCACGCGCTCGCCGGGTCCACGGTCGACAGCATGTCGGCGGCCGTGCCGTTCGCACGGAAGCTGTACGGGTGCCAGCCGATCGCGTCGATCGGCGCCTTGCGCAGCCCTGCTCTGTACGCGCGTTGGAGAAAGGTCAGGGGGTTCATCGCCGAACCGTCGAGGGCGACAGATCCGTAGCGACCGTACGGTGCGAGACCGCCGGTGACGATGTGCGCGTCACGGGCGACGAGACGGATTGCTCGTGCACACGCGAGCTGCTGTGCGCCCCAAAGCTTCGGCGCCGGCTTCGCGTGGAAGGTCGTCCGCAGGTTCGGCTCGTTTCCCATCTCGAAGCGCAGCACGCCGCGCGGGCGGTAGACCGCCGCGATCGTCCGGCACGAGCTCGCGTAGGCACGGGGTGTCCGGGTTCCCGTCAGCGAGATGATCAGCGCGACGTGCAACCCGGCGGCCTGCGCGCGCGCGACGCGGAACGCGAGTGCCCGGTCCGCACGCCGGGCATCGAGCCGGACAAGTGTCGCGCCGACCGAGCGAGCGCTACCGAAGTAGCGGTCGAGCGTGTTCCGGCCGAACGTCGTCACGGTGCCCGGCCCGGCGCCGGCGCTGAACCCGTATTCCGGTCCGACGCTCGGCGTCGTCGCGGTTCGCGCAGACGACGCGGGCGCCGCCGCGATTCCGGCGGCGATCAGCAACGCGACGCCTGCACGGCGGCCTCGGAGGGATCGTAAACGCATACGGAGGGGGTGCCGTCCACTTTTACCGCATTTCTGAAACGGCCGCATAGGATCGGCTCACGATGATCGCGCACTGGGACGACGTCCAAGCCGACCGTCTCGAGAAGGGACATATGTGCGGCACGTGGACCGATCTCGGCGACGCGGCCGGCTCGCAACGCGTCGGCGTGAACCGCGTCCAGGTCGAGCCGGGACGCTGGTCGACGCCCGTGCACCGCGAGCTCGACTCGGAGGAGATCTTCTTCGTGCTCGCCGGTTCGGGCTGGTCGGTTCAGGAGGACGAGGCGTACGAGATCGGTCCGGGCGATTGCGTCGTCTACCGCGTCGCCGACGTCCACACGCTGCGCGCAGGCGACGACGGGCTCGACGTGCTCGCGTTCGGCGAACGGATCATCGCGAGGTACACGCACTTCCCGCGCACGAACGTCATCGGTAACTACCCCGGCGTCACGCTCGACGTCTCCCAAGGCCCGCGCGCGTGGGACCGCGAAGCCGCCGCCGGCGAGCCAGAACTTCCCGCGCCGTCGCCGCGTCCGGCCAACATCGTCAACGCACACGAGATCGACGCGGAGTACGAAGGCGACGCGGGCCGCTGGGTGCGGATGGCGATCAGGGCGGGCGCCGTGCGCACCGGTCTGAACTGGGCTCGCCTGAACGACGGCCACGCCGGCGCGCCGCCGCACTGCCATTCGGTCGACGAGGAGATCTTCGTCGTCCTCGAAGGGCAGGGAACGCTCGAGCTCTGGCCCTCGCCCGCGCAGGCGGAGAACGGACGCGAGCGCGAGGAGCATCCGATTCGCGCAGGACACGTCGTCTCGCGGCCGGCGAGCACGGGCATCTCGCACCACTTCCGCGCCGGCGAGGGCGGCATGACGTTTCTCGCCTACGGAACGCGAGAGCCAAACGACGTTTGCTACTACCCGAGATCGAACAAGATCTACTGGCGCGGCCTCGGTTTGATTGCCCGCCTCGAGCACCTCTCGTACGACGACGGCGAGCCGGAGGACTAGCGGGTAGGGGCGCGAAACCCGTTTCTCTGCGACACTGGCATCAGGCCTTCGGCCGTTAGGCATCCCTCATTCGAATCTCCAGCTTCCTCGAGCGGCGCCCGATACCCCCTTCGATGGGGAGAGTTCTCCACGCGTTTCGCTCGCGGAAGATCCGGATCGCCGTCAACGCCACACTCGTGGCCGGGGCGCTCACAGCCGCCGGCCTCGCGACTCATCACTTCCTGCACTCCGGTTGGCCGCTCTCCGATGCCGACCCGCTGCTCGTCGCGGCGGCCGGCGTTCTCTTCGTCGCGGCGTACGCCTTCAAGGCGTGGGGATGGCAGCGGCTGTTCGCTCCGGACGGGCGTCCCCAGGCGCTGACGCTCGCAGCCGCCGGCGGTGCGGCGGCCGTCGGTGGAGTGGCCCTCCCGGGTCGCTTCGACGAGGCGATCCGCATCGCGGTCGTCCGGCGCCTTCCAGGCAAGCGAGCGGGGTTCGGCGCGATCTGCCTGACGATCATCGTCGTCGGCCTTCTGGATTCGGCCG
Organism: Actinomycetota bacterium; assembly: GCA_005884945.1. GTDB lineage: Bacteria > Actinomycetota > Thermoleophilia > Gaiellales > Gaiellaceae > 3-1-20CM-4-69-9. The sequence continues at coordinate 20,669 of VAYM01000119.1, forward strand.
CCTTGACGCCTGCCGCATCGGTTGCGGCCGCCGCGGCCGAGAGGGGCAGCGTCCGCATCGGGTTCGCGCTCGTCGCCGCCGCTGGTTTGGCCGCGGCACTGGTCGTCTTCTCGCTACCGCGCCTCGCGCGCCACGGCTGGATTGCGCGTTTCAAGCTCGGACAGTGGCTCCAGCAGCACTGCGCCTGCCGCCGCAGCGCGTGGCATGCCTGGATGTTGATCTCGGTGTCGTGGGCGTTGCGCGGCCTCGCGCTCTTCGTCCTCCTGCAGGCGCTGTCGGTCGGCGCATCGTTCCCGCTCGCGCTCGCGTTCCTCTGCGCGTCGGCTGCGTCGGCTGCGTTGCCGATCGCGCCCGTCGGCGCGGCGACGCAGGCGGGTGCAGGTGCTGCGATTCTGATCGTCAGCGGCGTTCCGAAGGCGGACGCGGTTGCGTTCTCCCTCGCCGCGCAGGGACTCATCATCGTTGCCGGCGCCGCCGTCTGCGCGGCCGCCGCGCTGTGGCACCTAGCCCTGCGCTGGAGCGGTCGCGGCGGCGAAGTCGCGACGGCGCACTAGCGTCAGCGCCAGCACGGCGCCGACGGCGGCGATACAGGTGCCGACCACGAACAGCTCGTGCAGCCCGCCGATGAACGTCGTCTGCACCTGATGGACGACGCCCTTCGGCGCGTTGCCGACGTTGAAGCGTCCCGACGCGAAAGCGTTCAGCTGCTCGGTGCGAATGCCCGGAAAGGCGGCGCGGATGTGGTGCTCGAAGATCGCCCCGTACGCGGCGATGCCGGTCGCGATCCCGACCTGACGGAAGGTGTTGTTCGTCCCGGACGCCATGCCCGCGCGCGCCGGCGGCACGACGGCAATCGCGGTCGACGCGAGCGCGGGGTTCGTCACGCCGATGCCGGCACCCATGAGGACGAAGCCGGGCAGGAGCGTCGTCCAGCCGGAGGTCGCGGTGATGTCGCGGAGCAGAAAGAGCCCGACCGCGCAAAGCGCCAGCCCGACGGCAAGCAGGAAGCGGACCGGGACGCGCGCAGTGAGCGTCCCCGACGCGGCAGCGCAGACGAACGACAGCACGGTGATCGGCAGGAAGCGCACGCCTGTCTGGATTGCGGAATACCCGAGGTCGTTCTGCAGGTACAACGTGAGGTAGAGGAACGTCGCGAACACGGCGCACGACAGCGCGAACGCGGTGATCTGCGCGCCGGTGAACGCGGGACGCGTGAACAGCGACAGGTCGATCATCGCGCGGCGCCCATAGTGCTGCGAGAGGACGAACGCGAGAAGCAGCGCGGCACCGCCGGCGAACATGCCGACGATCAGGACGCTCGTCCAGCCCTTCTCGTTCCCGCGCAGCAGCGCGAACACGATCATGAAGAGCGACGCGCTGAGCGTGACGAGCCCGATCCAGTCGATCCCGCCGTGCTCCTCGTCGAGCGTCTCACGCAACTGGGCGACGGACAGGATGGTCGCGACGATGCCGATCGGGATGTTGACGAAGAAGATCCAGCGCCACGAGAGGTAGGTCGTCAGCGCACCGCCGATCAGCGGGCCGACCGCGACCGCTGCGCCGGTCGTCGCGCCCCAGATGCCGAACGCGGTTCCGCGCTCGCGCCCTTGGAACTCCTGCGACAGGAGCGCCAGCGAGGTGGCGAACATGATCGCGCCGCCGATCCCCTGGCCCGCGCGCGAGAGGATCAGGAAGAGCGGCGAGGTGGCCGCGCCGCAGAGCACGGAGGCCGCGGTGAAGAGCACGACCCCGCCGATGAAGACGCGCTTGCGCCCGAGCAGGTCGGCGAGCGACCCCGCGTTGAGGACGAAGGTCGCGAGCGTCAGCGCGTAGGCGTCGATCACCCACTGGAGGTCGGTGAAGGTCGCGCCGAGGTCGCGGGCGATCGGCGGCAGCGCTACGTTCACGATCGTGATGTCGAGCAGGAGCATGAAGATCGCCAGGCAGACGACGACGAGCGTCCACCACTTCCGCTCGAGCATCCTCCGAGAGTACCCCGCTGTCCGGGCGCGAACCGTCCTGCCCGCGAAGCGGACCAGTGGAGGGGGACTGGGGGAACCGGGAGGGTCCCCCAGCGCCGACCGATGCGTTCGCCATCATCGGAATCCCTGGAGGAAACAGCTATCCTGGCCCGAAAGACCGCCCGATGGGGCTGTCGCGCCTACTTCCGCGTCCGAACGCACGCGGATCTTCTTCGTCCGCTAAGGGGAACCACGTGAAGAGAGTGATCGCCTTCGCCAACCAGAAGGGCGGCGTGGCGAAGACGACAACGACCCTGAATCTCGCCGTCGCGCTCAAGGAGCAGGGCTTCGAGGTCCTCGCGGTCGACCTGGACCCGCAAGGGAACTTGACGATGAGCCAGGGCTGGAATCCGGACGAGATCGAGCGGTCGATGTTCGACGTGCTCGTCCACCAGTTGCCGATCACGGAGATCATCCGGCCGGCGGAGGTCGACGTCGCAGTCTCGTCGATCGACCTCGCCGGCGCCGAGCTCGCGCTCTCGTCGATGATCGGCCGCGAGCGGGCGCTCGCCAAGGCGCTCGCGCCGGTGAAGCCGAAGTACGACTACATCCTCATCGACACGCCGCCGTCGCTCGGTCTCCTGACGATCAACGCGCTCGTCGCATCCGACGGCGTGATCGTGCCCGTCCAGTGCGAGTACCTCTCGCTGCGCGGCCTCGTCCAACTCGAGAACACGCTCTCGATGATCCGCGAGAACCTGAACCCGGACGTCGAGATCCAGGGCATCCTGCCGACGATGTACGACAAGCGGCTGCTGCACTCGAAAGAGGCGATCGAGATCCTCAAGGAGAACTTCGGCGATCTCGTCTTCAACACGCTGATCCGCAAGACGATCCGGTACGCAGAGGCGCCGGTGAAGGGACAGTCGGTGCTGTCATACGACCCACGCGGAGAAGCCGCCGAGCTCTACCGCGATCTGGCCCGGGAGGTGCTCAATGGCGCGAAAGCGCGCGAGCATGCGTGAGGGTCCGCTCGCCGAGCTCTTCAAGGCGACCGAGGCCGCGCAGCGCCAACAGGAACAGGAGCAGGCCGCGCCCGCCGAGGAACCGCACGAGTCGACGGTCGAGCACGTCCCCACCTGGGAGGACGAGGTCGAGACCCCGGCGCCGCCCCGGCCGGATCCTGTGCCCGAGCCGACTCCGCCGGAGCCGGTGCCGGAGCCGAGGCCGCCCGAGCCGACGCCCGCGCCGCCGATCGTCCCGGAGCCGCCGGTCACGCGTTACGTCGAGACGCTTCCGGAGCCTGCGCCGCGGCTGCACCGCATCCCCACCGGGACCGCGGGCTCGTACCTGGCGAAGATCCAGGTCGTCGGCGTCGGCGGTGCCGGCCTGAACGCGGTGAACCGGATGATCGACGCCGGCATCAACCAGGTCGAGTTCCTCGCGGTCAACACGGACCTGCAGCAGCTGCAGATGTCGGACGCCGAGACGAAGATCCACATCGGCCGCGACCTGACGAAGGGGCTCGGGTCGGGCTCCGAGCCGTCGATCGGCCGCCAGGCCGCGGACGAGGCCTATGACCAGATCAAGCAGGCGCTGCGCGGCACCGACATGGTCTTCGTGACGGCCGGCGAGGGCGGCGGTACGGGAACCGGAGCCGCGCCTGTCGTCGCGCAGATCGCGCGCTCGCTCGGGGCGCTCACGGTCGGGATCGTGACGATGCCGTTCAACTTCGAGGGGACGAAGCGTCGCTCGCAGGCGATGGTCGGCATCGACGAGTTGCGTGCCGCATGCGACACGACGATCGTGATTCCGAACGAGCGGCTGCTCGAAGTCCTCGACCGCAACACGTCGATGCTCGACGCGTTCAAGATCGCGGACGACGTCCTGCGCCAGGGTGTGCAGGGAATCTGCGACCTGATCACGCTTCCGGGGCTGATCAATCTCGACTTCGCCGACGTGCGCACGATCATGGAGGGCAGCGGCACAGCGCTCATGGGCATCGGCTTCTCGTCGAGCGGCGAGAACCGCGCGCGCGAGGCTGCGGAGCGTGCGCTGCGCTCGCCGCTGATCGATATGGAGCTGCACGGAGCGAAGGGGATCCTGCTCTCGATCGCCGGCGGCGACGACCTCGGGATGCTCGAGGTGAACGAGGCGGCCGAGGTGATCCGCCAGACCGCGACGGAGGAGACACAGATCATCTTCGGCGCCACGATCGACGAGCGGCTGACGGGCCAGGTCTGGGTGACGGTCGTCGCGACCGGCTTCGGAACCGCGCACCGATCGAGGAGCTTCGTAGGCGCGCTCTCGACGGCGGAGGACGAGCTCGAGCCGCCGTCGTTCCTGCGTAGCTAACGCACCACCGCGCGCCGTTTCGGACACGTCCGTTCGGCCCGTGTCAGCCGCAGCCCCGTGGGGGGTGCACGCGACCCCCAAGAGTCACGTTACCGGGATGTCTCGAACGCGTGGGTGACGCGGGTGTGCCGAAAGTGTGCCGTTGCTACGGGAGCGAAACGGCGAGCGAGAACGGACCGCTCCCGGACCTTCGCGTGACGCGGAACGTCATCGCTCGCTGGCCGCAGACGGTGCCCGCCGTCGACGCCGTCCCGCGTGCGACCCGCTTCTTGCCGTCGAGGACGTCGAGCCTCGCGCCGGCCGCGCTCTGCAAGGTCGCGCTGAAAGCTCCGTCCAGCGGCGTCGCGACGTTGAAGCTTCGCACCGTTCGCCCCCGTGCCGAGAATGTCCCACGCAGCTGCACGGTGTGATTCGCCGACCAGGGCTGCGTCACGTCCTGCTCGACGAGTGCGAGATCGCGCTCGTTGGGAGTGAGGCTCTGGTCGACGACGCGCCACGGGGTTTCCGGAATGCCTGCCTTCCGCTCGTTCATCAGTCGGTAGGTCTCGGCGAAGACCTCGCCCGGGTTGAAGAGGTAGAGGAGCGCACCCTCCGCGCCGGGAAACAGCTCCCGTGCACGCGCTCGCCGGCACACCTGCTCGTACGACGCCCAGCGCTTCGTCCCCCAGGCGAGAGCCGGCCAAGGTGCGTTCGACCGATGCGCGGCGATGTGATGGCCGTACTCGTGCGCGACGACCGACTCGGCGGAGATCTCGACAGTCCCCTGACCGGGCGCGACGATCCGGTCGTCGCCGTAGCAGCCGAGGATGTCCACGCCGCCGCAGATCGACGCGACCTCCGACGGCGGCGCCAGGTAGAGCGACACGGAGGAGAGCTCGCTCCCGTGGACGAGCGTCGCGAGGAATTCGGCCCAGCGCTGGTTCGCCGCGTCGTCGACGGCATACGCGTTCGACGAGTACACCGTCACGTGCTCGTTCGTGCGCGTCGTGTACGCGCCGCCCCAGAAGCCGGCGGGCGCAGCCGCCGAACGCAGCACGCCGTCGGGAATCACGGCCGGACCGACTGCCAGCCGAGCCAGACTCGGCGCTGCGAGCGTTCGCTCCGACGCGCCGGCGGCCGGCGCGGCGACGGGAACCAGCATCGCGAGAACGATGACCCACACGCGGACGGACACGCCGGCTCAGTGTTGCACAGTCGCC
>VAYM01000183.1 GCA_005884945.1 Actinomycetota bacterium
CCTCGTAGCCGTTCTGCGCGTCGACGGCCTCGCGGATGAGGCGCCGATGGTCGTCGAGGACGCGCTCGTACGCGGTTCCGAGCTGTTGGACGAGCCCCGTCGACCCCTCCACGTCGCTGAAGAGAAGCGTGACCGTTCCATGCGGAAGTTCCGACACCGTGGCAGACGACTCAGACTAACCCAACGGGATCTCGGCACGAATCGTCGTGCCGCGGCCGGGCTCGCTCTCGACTTCGAGCGTCCCGTTCAGCGCCGCCACGCGGTCGGCGAGGCCGCGCAGGCCCGATCCCCCCGCCGGGTCGGCGCCTCCGACGCCGTCGTCGGACACCTCGACGAGTGCAGCGCCGTTCATCTGCGCCACGCTGATACGGACCGAGGAGGCGTCCGCGTACTTGGCGACGTTCGCGAGCGCCTCCGAAACGACGTAGTAGGCGGCGGCCTCGACCGGCCCTGGAAGGGTCGTCGTCGGCTGCTCGATCTCGACCGGGAGCGGCGCGCGTGAGGCGAGCGCCTCGAGCGCGGCGTCGAGACCGCGGTCGGTGAGGATCGCCGGGTGGATGCCGCGGGCGAGCTCCCGCAGCTCCTCTAACGCCTGTGCCAGCTCCTCGCGGGCAGACTCGAGCAGCTGCTCGGCCATCTCCGGGTTCTTCTGCAGCTGCGTCTGCGCGAGCCGCAGCGAGAGCGAGAGCGAGACGAGCCGCTGTTGCGCGCCGTCGTGGAGGTTCCGCTCCAGCCGCCGGCGCTCCTCGTCGCCCGCGGCGACGATCCTCGCGCGCGACGCCTGCAGCTCCTGCTCCTGCAGCTTTCGGTCGCTGATGTTGCGAACGATGAGGACGAACTCGTCGTCGCCGCTCGCGGCGATGCGACCTTCGTAGTGCCTGACTCCTTCGCCGAAGCCGAGCTGGTACTCGATCGTCTGCACCTGCCGCTCGGCGATCGCGCGCCGGCCGGCGGTCATGAACTCGTCCGCGAGGTCCTCGGGGAGGCGTTGCCACACCGTCTTGCCGATCACCTCGCTCTCGATCAGGTCGAACTCGTTCGGAGCGCGGTAGTCCACGTAGCGGCCGTCGGCGGAGATGCGGAACATGAGGTCCGGGATCGCCTCGAGGAGCGCACGGCTGCGGATCTCTGTCGCACGCAGCGCGCGCTCGCCGCGATCCTTCTCGAGGCCCATCCGGATGACGCCGATGACTTCCTCCAGCACGACCGGGTCCTCGAGCAGAGCACGGTCGTGGAGGAGGGCGGCGACCGGCTTGTCGCCGTAGTCGACCTTGGTGGTGACGCGGGTCGGCGTGTCCTCCGGGACCACGAACGGCTTCCCGCGCACGTTGACGTATCCCTGGACGTCGTCCTGCCAGTAGGCGAGCCGGACCGTCGGATCGCCGAGCGCGTCCTTGAGGGCAAGCTCCGCCTCGCGCAGCGACAGCTCGTCGGGCGACTCGACGATCATGCGGAGGATCCCGCTTCGCTGGAGCCGCGTGCGTAAGAGCCCGACGAGGAACGCGAGCGGAACGGTGGCGAACGAGACGAGGACGAACCAGTTGATCGTGTGCGTCGCGGATTCGCTGATCCAGGCGAGCACGAGCATCACGGCGATGAGCACGATCGTCACCGCCGACGTGAGCACGACGGGCCCGAGCGTCAGGCGCGCCGCGGGCGTCGCGTTTCGGTAGCGGCGGTAGAGAACGGCGAGCGCGGCCCAGACGAGCGCGATGCCGACTCCACGCTGGAGGGTTAGCAGCGATGAGCTCAACGCGTGCTCGTGCGTGACGGCGAAGACATTGTCCGGACAGTCGGGGCACGGCGCGTTCGCGCTGCCGATGTGCTGTCGCGTGAGCATCCACGCCCACTGGACGACGGTGACGTCGAAATACGTGAGCAGGACGATCGCCCGGTCGCGCGGCGTCTCGAGCCGTCCGGTCGGGAACGACAGGATCAGATGCGCGAACGCGCCGTACACGAGCAGGCTGAGCGCGATCCCGACGCTGTAGACGACCCGGTTGTTCGCGTCCGCAAGCGCGCTGAGGAACCAGAAGAACCCGACGAGCGCCATCAGCATGCCCGTGCGGTTTTCCGGCCTGCGCACGATCGCGACGAGTCCGCAGCCCACGAAGACGAGGCCGAGCCCGACGATCAGCGCCGCGCGCGCCGCCGGGTCGTCCTCGTGGTTGCTCGTAAGGACGAACGCCATCGAGGCGGCCGCCGCGGCGAGCGCGACCGACCAGGCCGCGATCAACAGTCGCTGCGTCACCCCAAGAGCGTAGTGAGCACGGCGCCCGACAACTCGGCTTTCGGCACGAAGCCGCGCGCGCCGCACTTGTCGATGCACGCGCCGTAGTCGCCGGCGTCCCGGCTCGACGTGAGGATCACCCTCGGCGGATCCTCGTTCTCGGCCAGCCGTGCCGCGACCTCGCATCCGTCGAGGTCGGGAAGCTGGATGTCGAGCAGGACGACGTCCGGATGCAGTTCCTCCACCGCCGCCAGCGCCTCCGCGCCGTCGGCCGCTTCCCCGACGACCTCGTACCCCTCTGACTCCAGGAGCTTTCGGGCGCTCGCCCGGAAGCTGGGGTGGTCGTCGACGATGAGAACTCTCACGGACGTATCCTCGCAGCGGCCGGGCGCGCCTTGAATACGGTTAGCCGCACTCTTTGCAGGGGCTTTTCAGGCGCCCGCGGCGGTCTGCTCACGCAGGTTGACCCCGGCCGTGTCCGGCGCGAACGGGATCTCGATGTAGAAGACCGACCCGCGGCCGTCGTTCGGCTCGACCCATAGTCGGCCCTGGACTCGCCGGACGAGCTCCCGGCAGATGTAGAGGCCGAGGCCGGTGCCCCCGATGCCGCCGGTCATGTCGGGGTCGACCCGGTAGAACTTCTCGAAGATCCGCCTGCGCTCGGACGCGGGGATCCCGAGCCCGCGGTCGGAGACGGCGAAGCGGAGGAAGTCGCCGACCGACTCGAGCCGCAGACGCACCTCGCCGCCTTCCGGGGAGTACTTGACGGCGTTCTCGACGAGGTTCGCGAGCACCTGGCGGAGCTGACCTTCGTCCGCCGCGACGGGCGGGAGCCGCTCTGCAGTCTCGTCGAGCTCGACCGTCACGTTCTCGGGCAGGTGCGTGCGAGCGGCGTCGACCACACGCCGGGCGAGCTCCGTCGCATCGCAGCGCTCGATGTTCACCGAGAGCGTGCCGGCGTCGAGCTGGCTCGCGAGCAGCAGGTCATTGACGATGTCGGCGAGGCGGGAGGATTCCTCGTGGATGACCTCGAGCAACTTCCGCTGGAGCTGCGGCTCCAGCTCGAGGTCGTCGCGACGCAGCGTGACGGCGGAGCCGAAGATCGCGGCGAGCGGCGTTCGCAGCTCATGCGAGACGGTCGCGACGAGCTCCTGCCGCACCTGTTCGAGCGCGCGCTCGGCCGTCAGGTCGCGGAAGGCGTACACGATCCCGTCCTCGAAGTCGACGCCAGAGATCGAGAGCCAGAGCTCGCGGCCGTCGATCTCGACGGGCACGGTCTCGGCCGTCGCCGGGCTGCCCGACGACGCGAGCGGGATCCGTTGTCCCGTCGGCGGGAAGCCGGGCAGCACGTCTGCGGCACGGCGGCCGATCACCGCCTCGCGCCGAACGCCGGTGATCGCCTCCGCCGCGCGGTTCCAGAGCCTGATCACGCCGTCGGAGTCGACCAGCACGACGCCGTCGCCGATCGCCGCCAGCACACGCGCCGCCTGCGCCCGCTCCTCGACCTCGCGGTAGAGGCGGGCGTTCTCGATCGCAGTCCCAGCTCGACGCGCGAGCTCTTCCGCGAGCAGCAGGTCGCGCTGCTCGAACCGCCGTCCGGACTCGGCGGCGACGAACGTGATCGCGCCGACGATGCGGTCGCGCAACGGAATCGGCACGCACATGTACGAGGTCAGGCCGAGCTCGCGCAGGAGATCGAGGTGGAGGTCGTCGACCGCTTCGACCTCGACGAACTTCTCGGGGATCTCGGGCAGGAGGACCGGCTCGCCCGACCGCATGACGCGGGCGACGCCGCGCTTCTCGCCGAGCGACGTCGGATAGCGCTCCTGCAGCTCTCGGCCGAACGTGACTTTTGCAAGGTCAGCGTGCGCAAGTGCGATCGAGCGGATCGTCTCCTCGTCCTCGAGCAGATCGACGACGCACCAGTCTGCGATCTCCGGGACGGCGAGCTGCGCGACCGCCTGCAGCGTCCGCCGGTAGTCGAGCGAGCGCGTCAGCTCGACTCCGGCACGCAGGAGGAAGTCCTGCGCCTGCTCCGTCCGCTTCTGCGCGTCGATATCCGTTGCCGTCCCGGCCCAGAAGTCGATCGCGCCGTCGCTGTTGTGGAGCGGAACCGCACGGCCGAGATGCCAGCGGTAGCTGCCGTCGGCGCCCCTGAAGCGGTACTCGACCTCGAAGACGTCGCCGCTGTCGAGTGTCTCCTTGCGTCGGTCGAGGGTCGCGCCGAGGTCGTCGGGATGGATGACGCGGATCCACTCGTCACCCTGCGGCGCGCCGGACGGAAGCCCGGTGTACTCGAACCACCGGCGGTTGTAGTACGTCGCCTTTCCGTCGGGCCCGGCGGTCCACACGATCTGTGGCATCGCGTCGGCGAGGGCGCGGTAACGCGCTTCGCTCTCGCGCATCGCCTGTGCGAGCTCGCGTTCGGCCAGAAGGTCCTCCTGGCGCCGAAGCAGCCTCGTCTTCCGGTCGAGCTCGACGAACACGGACACCTTCGAGCGCAGGACCTCGGGCTCGAACGGCTTCGTCAGGTAGTCGACCGCTCCGCTCGAGTAGCCGCGGAAGACGTGCTGCTCGTCCTTCGAGATCGCCGTCAGGAAGATGATCGGGATGAAGCGGGTCTTCTCGCGTTGCTTGATCAGGGCGGCGGTCTCGAAGCCGTCGAGCTCGGGCATCTGGACGTCGAGCAGGATCACTGCGACCTCGTGCATGAGCAGCATGCGCAGCGCCTCCTCGCCGGAGGCGGCGCGGATCAGGTTCTCGCCGAGCGGGTCGAGGATCGCCTCGAGCGCGACGAGGTTCTCGAGAACGTCATCGACGAGGAGGATGTTGGCTTTGTCAGACACGCTCCTGCCGCCACTGGGAGAACCTCCCGGTTCCCCCGGCCTCACTGCCGCACCTTCGCCGTGTCGAGGCAGAGGCTGCAGAGAAAGCGACCGATCTCCTCGAGCGGAAGGATCGCGTCCGCGACGGTTGCCGCGATCGCCGCATCCGGCATCGCGCGCCGTTCGGCCGACCCCGGGTCCTGCACGATCGCGGCGCCGCCGCGACGCTTGATGCGCGCGAGGCCCGCCGCGCCGTCCTCGTTGGCGCCGGTCAAGATCACGCCGATCACGCGTTCGCCGTACGCGTCGGCAGCGGACTCGAACAGGACGTCGATCGACGGGCGCGCATGCTGCACGCGCTCGTCGACGGAGAGCGCGAACGAGCCCGGCTCGACGAGCAGGTGGTAGTCAGAGGGTGCGAGGTAGACGTGGCGCGGCTCGATCGGCGACTTGTCCTCGACGTCGTGCACGGGCCGGCGGGTGTGCTCGCCGAGCAATTTCGCGAGGGCGCTGCCCGCCTCCGAGTGTCGGTGCTGCGCGATCGCGATCGGCTGGTCGATCTCGTCGGGGACATCCGCGAGGAGGCGGCTGAGGGCCTGCAGCCCGCCCCACGATGCGCCGATGCAGATGAGCTCGTACGTGGCTACCCGACCTTGCGGTAGAGCTTCTCGGCGGGGTCGAGCTCCTCGTAGCGCTGCGCGAACGGCGTGAAGCGGATCGACTCCTTGTGCCCGAGCGCGAGGATCCCGAAGTTGATCAGGCTGTCGTAGAACAGCTCGTGGACGTGATCCTGGAGCTTCTTGTCGAAGTAGATCATCACGTTGCGGCAGACGATCACGTGGAACTCGTTGAACGAGCGGTCGGAGACGAGGTTGTGCTGGGCGAAGACGACGTTGTCGATCAACGAGCGCTGGAACTGCGCGCCGTCGTAGGCGGCGACGTAGTACTCCGAGAACGCCCGCCCGCCGCCCGCACGGATGTAGTTCTGCGTGTACTCCTGCATTTTCTCGAGCGGGAAGACGCCTTCCCGCGCCCGCTCGAGCACGGATTCGTTGATATCAGTCGCGTAGATCCGCGTCCGCTCATAGAGGCCGTCTTCCTGGAGGAGGATCGCGAGCGAGTAGACCTCCTCGCCGCTCGAGCAGCCGGCGACCCAGATCCGCGAGTACGGATACGTGCGCAGCAG
>VAYM01000120.1 GCA_005884945.1 Actinomycetota bacterium
TGCAGATCCCGGCCGACCGGCGGCGCTGGATCGGTCTGGCCGTCGTCGTCGCCGCGCAGTTCATGGTCATCCTCGACATCGCCATCGTGAACGTCGCGCTCCCGTCGATCAAGAGCGATCTTCACTTCTCCCAGCAGGGTCTGCAATGGGTGATCACGGCGTACGCGATCGTGTTCGGCGGAGCGTTGCTGCTCGGTGGGAGGCTCGGCGACGTGCTCGGTCGCCGCCGCATCTTCGTCGCCGGGCTCGTCGTGTTCGCGATCAGCTCGCTGCTCTGCGGTCTCGCATGGTCCGAGGCGTCGCTGATCGCGTTCCGCGCGCTGCAGGGATTGGGTGGCGCCCTCCTCGCCCCGGCGACGCTCTCGATCCTGATGACCACCTTCCCCGAAGGGCCCGAGCGGAACACGGCGCTCGGGATCTGGGGCGCCGCGTCGGGAAGCGGCGGCGCGGCCGGCGTTCTGCTCGGTGGCGTGCTGACGTCCTACCTGAGCTGGTCGTGGATCTTCTTCGTCAACGTTCCCGTCGCGGCGATCGTGATCGCGCTCGCGCCTGTGTACTTGCAGGAGAGCCGCGTCGGATCCGCGCAGCGCGGGTTCGATTTCTCGGGCGCCGCATCCGTCACGGCCGGTCTCATGTTGCTGGTCTACGCATTGACGGCCGCCACCGACCACGGGTGGGCAAGCGGCTCGACGATCGCTCTGCTGGCCGCCTCGGCGGGATTGATCGCCGCGTTCGTCGCCATCGAGCTGCGGACGCGCGCCGCGCTCCTCCCGCTGCGGCTGTTCCGGGTGCGCACCGTTGCGGCTGCGAACGCGGCGGGCGTCATCGTCGCCGCGGGAACGTTCTCGATGTTCTTCCTGCTCACGCTCTACATGCAGCAGGTACTTCATTACTCCCCCGTCCAGACGGGCGTCGCGTACCTCACGATCACGCTGACGGTCGTCGTCTTCTCGAACGTCGCGCAGAGATTGGTCACCCGAGCGGGATCAGGCCGCATCCTGACGAGCGGATTGCTCGCGTCGGCCGGTGCGCTGGCGCTGTTTGCGCGGCTCCCTGTGAACGGCCACTACTTCTGGGACGTCTTCCCTGCGCTTCTCCTCGGCGGCGTCGGCATCGCCTGCGCCTTCGTCTCGATGGCGATTGCGTCGCTCGCCGGCGTCGAGGCTGAAGACGCAGGCGTCGCTTCGGGCTTGCTGAACACCAGCCGTCAGATTGGCGGTGCCGTCGGGCTCGCAATCGTCAGCACCATCGCGACGACGTACACGGACCACTACGTGCATGACCATCCCGGGACGACCTCGGTCAGCGGCAGCGCACTGACGCACGGTTTCGACGTCGCCTTCTATGTCCTGGCGTGCCTGGCCGTCGTCGGCGCACTCATCGCTGCGCTGTTCGTCGAGTCGCGCCCGCCCGGCGCCGCCGTAGTCGAGCTGCCCGATCCCGAGGTTCTTCCGGCCGTGCGAGAGGCGGCCTGAAGACGTTGTAGGGTTCCGTCTACGACACGGGCATGACCAGAGGAGGTTGGAGATGAAAGGGGCTTCGAAGCCCAAGAAGCTTGGGAAGAAACAGGCGCAGAAGAGCCTCAAGGAGAAGCGCGCGGAGAAGAAAGCCGCGTCCGCGAAGAAGTTCGGCGCCTAGAGCACGAGCAGGCGGTGCGGCGACGCCTCGCGACGCCGCCGCTTCCGGTCACCGCGTCGGCGCGGCGCGGCTGCCGGGAATGCAACTGCGGTTAGGGCCTGCACTCCCCTGGGGATATAGATAACGCGATGTCGAGCTCGAAGCGCTGGGTCCAGCGACTCGAGCATTACCTGCATGACGCGTTTGAGCCTGCTCTCTTCCGAACGCCGTCGCAGGCGCGGAACTCACGCCGCTAACCCTCGAAATACACCTTTCGGTCAATGGCGCGCCGGGCGGGCGCCGATTAGCTTCGCGCTCATGTACGACGCGTTGCGAGCTTCGATTCCGACCTTCACGGAGCGGCAAGTCGAGGTCATCGAGCTGATCGCCGCCGGCTGCTCGAACGACGAGGTTGGCGAGCGGCTTGGCATCTCGCCTCGGACGGCAAAGGCGCACTCCGACGTGCTCCGTCAGAAGCTCGGCGTCACGCGCAGGCGCCAGATCCCAGTCGCATACCGCGCACTGACCGGCGACGACCCGCTCTCGCGAAGCCTGAAGTCGGCAGCAGCCGACAACGGGGGCTGACGGCACCGTGCCTGCGGACCGCCCAGGTCCGCAGGCACGGCTCGGCCCAAAAAGCCACTTTCGGTTGGAGTGCGCTCAGACTAAACTCTTCGCACGCTTCTGGCGGCACGGTAGTTCGGTGGGCTTCGGCAGGTGGCAGGGGGAAGATGGATCAGGGGACTTCTGCGTTTGCTCGCAGTCGGCCGCACATCATTGCGCGGCCGCGTGTCACGCATCAGCTCAGTGAGGCGACGGCAGGCGTATTAATACTCACGGCTCCGGCCGGATACGGCAAGACGACGGTTGCAAGAGAGTGGCTGAGCCAGGAAGGCCGCATGGCCATCTGGTGCCAAATTACATCTGCCTCACTCGATGTCGCCGCCCTCTCGACCGCCGTTGCTTTGGCCTGCCGGTCTGCGATTCCGGACGCAGGTGCAGCGCTCATCGACCGATTGCGGGCTACACGAAACGCTCTTCCAGAACCTGAAGTTCTCGCCGAGACTCTTGCGCGCGACCTTCTTGAATGGCCCGAAGTTGCGTGGCTCGTCCTCGACGACTATCACACGCTGCTTGATTCGCCCCCATCGGAACGGTTTGTTGAAGATCTGTTCCGACGGGCGAAGATTCGGGCTTTGATCCTGACGCGTCGGCGCCCTTCCTGGCTGAGCGCGAGACAGTTGATCCATGGCGAGGCGCACGAACTCGGCGCGAACGTTCTCGCCATGACACACGGCGAGGCGTGTGCTGTCCTCGACGATGAAGAAGGTCAACGGGTTTCTGGATTACTCGCGCTCACGCAGGGCTGGCCCGCCGTGATTGGGCTCGCCGCACTTAGCGGAGCATCGGTCATTGATTTGGAGGATCTCCTCCCGGAGACGCTGCACACCTACTTCGCAGAGGAGCTGTACCAGTGTTTGGACGATGACTTGAAGGATGCATTGCTCGACCTCAGCCTGGCGCCAACGATTTCGAACACAGTCGGATTCGAACTCTTTGGCCCTAAAGGAGAGCGATTGCTTCTCCGGTGCGCGGAATCCGGCTTCTTAACTGCATTCGGTCCCGGCGTTTATGAGCTCCATCCGCTTCTTCGCCAGTTCCTACTTACGAAGGTAGGTCATGTGGACCATGACCTCGAAGCGCGGGTCGAGCGTATCGCCCGACTCACGCAGCGTCATCGGCGATGGGACGACGCGTCTGTTCTAATAGAAAAGTTCGGCGCTGATGGAATCATCGATGGGTTCCTCGAAGCAGCGGTCGACGATCTTCTTCGGGCGGGACGCAGTCACCTCAAGTCGACCTGGCCGAAGCAGAACTTCTCTTCCGAGAAGCAAAACCGCGAAGAGCGGAAGATCTCGCGCTAGCCGCGCTGGAAGCTTTGCCGCCAGGCCACCGTCTGCGCGCTCGCTCCCTCAACATCGCGGCGCTAAGCGCCCATTTCGACAGTCGCCCCGAGGAAGCGCTGGAGCGCCACATCCAGGCCGCAGGGTGCGCTGTCTCCACAGAAGACAAGCGAAACGCAATTTGGGGCCAGTTCATTACTCGCGGAGAACTTGGCCGAAAGGATGACGCACTCGCAACGATCGCGCTCTTCGAAGAGACAAGGCCGACCACTCGTGAGGATCGGCTGAGGGAGGCGCAGGCGCATATCACGTTTGCCACCCGGTTCGGCGGCATTGAACGCGCGCTCCGGCGCTGGGGACATTTCTCCGATCTGGTCGACGCGCGTTGTGACCCGCTAGTGATGAGCGGCTTTCTTCACACGTTAGGCCAAGCGCTACTACTTTCAACGCGTTATCAGGACGCAGTGGAGCTGACAGAACATCAGGAGGCTGAAGCTCTGCGGCTGGGCCTCGACTTCGTCCTCTCACACACGCTGTGCCTGCGGACCGGTGCCGAAATCGGCTTGCGCGACTTCGACGCTGCACGCGTGACGCTTCGACGCGCGACGCCGATCGTCCGAAAGTTCGACGACGACCATTCTGCGGCGAATCTTGCGGTACTCGAGGCAGAGCTTTGTCTCGTCGAATCTCTTCCGGCGCAGGCCGCAGACATTCTTGAGGCCGAACCTGAAGAATGGTCAAACCCTGGAATGGCGGGTGAATTCGTCGGAGTCCACGCGCTGGCATCGGCGTGTGCTGGCGATCTCGGCGCGGCCAAAGACCTTGTCGAGCGTTCTGCCCAATGCTCAGATCAGATCGAGGCGTTAATGCCCCGGCTGTGGGCACTAGCAGTCATAAGTCATGTCGAGAGTGGCGATGCCGGCCTCGTCAATCGTACGTACGAGGGGGCAGTGAGAAGCGGGCACATGGACTCCGTCGTTCTCGCGTATCGCGCGTATCGGCCGATCCTCGGAATACTGGCCAATAACAAGAGTTACCGTCCGCGCCTAAAGCATCTGATTGAGGATGCGCGCGACTACGGTCTCGCCCGATCGCTTCAGCTTGGCGTGTCGGCCCCGCCGGATACGGCTAAGCTTGCACTAACCGCACGCGAGCGCGAGGTCCTCGACCTAGTACGGCGCGGGCTTTCGAATGCTGAGATTGGTCAAGCGCTGTGGATCGAGGAGTCGACAGCGAAGGTGCATGTCCGGCACATTCTCAGGAAGCTCGGCGTCAGGACAAGGACAGAAGCCGCCGTCTTCGCAGCGCGACTCGAGAACGGACAACTTTGAACACGCTCACGGCGTTTTAGCCGGACGCTAATTGCACACGAAGCTCATTGGCTCGGACCGAGAAGTCTTGACGAACGCCCGACCGATACGACTCGGGCGCGGCAGCCAGAATCGCTTCGAATGCAGCGACTACTGATGTGTCGAACTGCGACTCCACCGCTTGCGCTAGGCGGAGGCGAGCCACTCGGCTCGGCATCGCGTCACGGTATGGACGATCTGACGTCATCGCATTGTAGGCGTCGGCAACAGCGATGACCCGCGAGATCAGCGGTATCTTGTCTCCGAATAACGCGTCCGGGTATCCGTTCCCATCGACACGCTCGTGATGATGACGGACGATGTTCGCGATCTCTTGGTAGTCATCAACGTTCGCGAGAATTCGCTCGCCAATCGCTGCGTGCTCCTCCATTTGTCGGCGCTCATCGAGAGTCAAAGCACCAGTCTTCTCGAGTAGGCCGGGAGGTAACCCAACTTTCCCAATATCGTGAACTAACCCGCATAGGTGTGCCAACTGCTGTTGGTCTTCGGTCAAGCCCATGCGCGCGACAATGTCTCGGGAGTAGATGGCGACTGCGGCCGAATGCCCAGCCGTGTATCGGTCACGCGCATCGAGCGTTGCGACGAGCGCCGCCGCGAAAGACAGATTGGCGCGTTCGAGCCGCAGATTTGCATCGCCGAGTTGCTGTGCCGTCTCACGCTGCTCTCGATAGAGCAAGAACAAACGTTGTGCAGCGATCGCCGGAACAACAAAAAGAACAACGCTCCATGGCGAAACCGATTTGTATGCGTATGCCAAAAGCGTGATCACGGGAACGTGGAGTGGTATTGCCGAGAGTTGGAGGGGGACCAACGCGCGCGTAAGCTCGCGCCAGGACGCCTTCCCGCGAATAACTGGGGGGATAGGCGTCAACAGGAGATCCCCAGCGGCATCGGCTGCCGATGCGGCGGTGACTGCCGCAAGCAGGCTTCCAAGCGTTGCAGGGTCAGCGCCACCGACTCGCGCCGCGAGGCCTGCGGCGCCTGCAACAAGGGCGCGCGAGCACGTCCAAACGAGCCAGCGCAGCCGCGGTTCTTCGACATCGTCTCGCCAGAGGTCGACCAGCAAGCCCGAGACGGCCACCACAACGGCCGCGAGTGGGCCGAAAAGGACTGCCGCGAAAATGAACGTAACCGAGGCCACAGACATCTCGAAAACGGGCGTGAGATTGACCGACTGGGTCTCGGCGAAGAGAGCGATCGCCGCCAAGACTGCCACTGAGGCCGGCGAGCCCAAACCGACGCCGGCGACAAGCATTCCGGCAGTCATGGCCACAGCGAGGACAGTCAATAGACCGGCGTACAGCCGGATTGCTGCGTCGGTTGAGAGGCCTGAAATTCTGCTGAAACCTAGATCTAAAACCACTTGTAGCTACCCCATTTGGGTGATACGTTCGGCTCGCCGTCAGTCCCCAAACACGGGAGTCAAAGGTGCGAAAGTCGCTTGTCAGCGCCGCTGTCCGAGCCGCCATCTCAGGCTCGGGTAAGGCTTGGTAAGGCCCGCGTAGCTTCGATTCTCCACAGCGTGTGGACATCCCCCGCCTGAGGGATTTCCACAAAGGGTGGAAAACCGAAGTGAGCAGGCCTCAGCTGGGCCCGATGGGTTAGAGGGCGCCTAGCCGATCAGGCCGCGGCGAAAGCCGACGGCAACGGCGTGTGCGCGCGAACGCGCCTGCAGCTTGGCCAGCAGGTGGCGGACGTGCGACTTCACGGTTTCCTCAGAGAGAAACAGGCGGTTCCCGATCTCGCGGTTCACGAGGCCGTCCGAGATCAGTTGCAGCACCTCGATCTCCCGCATCGTCGGCTCCTGCTCCAGCTCGCGGAGCGGCCCGTTGAACGGGATCACCTCGGCGGAACCGGTCTGGCGCCGGGCAGCGACCGCCTCGAAGCGGCGCTGATGATCCGCATAGCGGGACATGATCTCCTTACGCTCGGCAGCGTCCATGCCCGAGCTATCGGCCTGTCAGGCGTCCCTCTTTAGGGTGTGTTACCTCGACTCAGGGATCGCGCCGACCGCTTGTTCAGCCGGTTTCCAGGCCCCGGACTCGATCCGGGTCAGGAAGTCGTCCAGCACCCGCATGTAGCCCTCGGTGTCCTCTACGTGGGCCATGTGCGAGCAGCCGGGGTAGATCACGGACTCGGCGCCCCGAATCCCCCCGCTGACCGTCCGGTTGATCGCGGGCGTCGCCTCGTCGAACTCCCCCGTGATCACGAGAGTCGGGATCCGGATCTCGCCCAAGCGGTCGGTGATGTCCCAGTCCTTGAGGGGCCCGATGATGTGGAACTCGCTCGGCCCGTTCATCGTGTTGTAGACGACGCCGTGCTCCTCGATGAACTGGAACGACCGCCGCACGTAGCCGGGCCACTCCGACAGCCGGCAGACGTGCCGCTTGTAGAAGACGAGGCAGGCTTCCTCGTACTCGGGATCGGACGTCGTGCCAGCCTCCTCGTGCTTCGTCAAGGTCGCCTGGACGTCCTTCGGCAGATCGGCGCGAAGCCGATTCGCCTCGGCAACCCACTGAGGGATGCTCGAGGGCGAGCTCGCAACGATCATCGACGCGACGCCGTCCGGCTGCGTCAGCGCGTACTCCATCGCGAGCATGCCGCCCCACGAGTTCCCGAAGATGTGGAGCCGGTCGAGCGCCAGATGCTCGCGGACGACGCCGACCTCCTCGACGAAGGTGTCGACCGTCCACAACGACGTGTCGTCGGGTAGGTCCGACTTCCCGCACCCGAGCTGGTCGTAGAAGATCGCGCGGCGGCCCGTCTCTGCCATTGCCTCGAGCGACTCGAGGTAGTCGTGCGTCGCGCCGGGACCGCCGTGCAGATACAGGACGGGCAGCTTCCCCTCTTCTTCGCCGTCGCCGACGACGCGGTACCACGTCTTGTACTCGCGGAACGGGACATACCCCTCGGTGCGGTTCACGTCTGCTCCTCGGGACGCTTCGAGTAGTCGACGATCCGCCGAACGACACTGGACCTCTGGATGTCGGGCGTCGGAACAGGCTGCGACGCACCCGACGGATCCTCCGGCTTGGCGTGCTCGTCGGCCGCGGCAGGCGTGTGGCGCTCCGACACACGCGCGCGGTCGAGCGTCTCCTTGTCGACGTTCAACGGGTGGTGGCACGCGGCGAGGTGGCCGTTGCCGTAGTCGACGAGCGGCGGCTCCACCTGCACGCAGATGTCCGTCATGTACCTGCAGCGAGGATGGAAGCGGCACCCCGACGGCGGATTGATCGGGCTCGGCACGTCGCCCTGGAGCACGATCCGCTCGCGCTGGTCGCTGAGGTCGGGGTCCGGAATCGGCACCGCCGAGAGCAAGGCCTCGGTGTACGGCATGATCGGCCGCTCGTAGAGCTCCTCCGCCGGCGAAAGCTCGACGAGCTTCCCGAGGTACATGACCGCGATGCGATCGCTGACGTGACGGACGACTCCGAGATCATGCGCGATGAAGATGTACGTGAGCTGGAACTCCTCCTGGAGGTCGTCGAGGAGGTTGAGCATCTGCGACTGGATCGAGACGTCGAGCGCGGAGACGGGCTCGTCGGCGACGATCAGCTTCGGGCGCAGTGCGAGCGCACGCGCGACGCCGATGCGCTGTCGCTGTCCACCGGAGAACTCGTGCGGGAACCGGTTGTAGTGCTCGGGCGACAGGCCGACCGTGGCGAGCAGCGCCCGCACCTGCTTCTTCCGCTCGTCGCGATCTCCGACGCCGTGGATCTGCAACGGCGCGGCGATGATCGACCCGACGCGCTTGCGTGGGTTCAGGCTCGCGTACGGGTCCTGGAAGACGATCTGCATCTCACGGCGCAGCGGACGGAGACCCCGTCGGCCGAGCTTGGCGATCGAGCGGCCGCGGAACTTCACGTCGCCGGACGTCGGATCGAGGAGACGAACGATCGTGCGTCCCAGCGTCGACTTGCCGCACCCGGACTCACCCACGAGCCCGAGCGTCTCGCCTTCACGCACCGAGAAGGTGACGTCGTCGACGGCGTGGACGCGCGCGACTTCGCGGCTGAGCAGTCCCTTCCTGATCGGGAAGTACTTCTTGAGGCTGTCGACCTCGACGAGCGGGGTGCCGCCGTCGACGCTCACGCGGCGCGACCTCCTTCGATCGTGTTGTAGCGCGTCACGCGCTTCGTCGCAGGATCGAGCCAACAGCGGTCGAGATGGTCTCGTTTGTCGACACGAGAGACGAGTTCCGGCTCCTCCATGCACTTCTCGAATGCGTGCGGGCAGCGTGGACGGAACTTGCAGCCCTGGGGCGGCGAGATCAGCGAGGGCGGCGTGCCCTCGATCGAGTACAGGCGCGACGCTTTCGGCCGGTCGAGCCGTGGAATCGAGCCGAGCAGGCCCCACGTGTATGGGTGCTGCGGGTCGTAGAAGAGATCGCGCTTCGCACCGAATTCGACGACCCTGCCGGCGTACATGACGGCAATGCGATCCGCGATGTCTGCGACGACGCCGAGGTCGTGCGTGATCAGGACGACTGCGGAGTCGAAGTCGTCTTTCAGCTTGTCGATCAGCTCGATGATCTGTGCCTGGATCGTCACGTCGAGCGCGGTCGTCGGCTCGTCGGCGATGAGGACGTCCGGATTGTTGGCGAGCGCCATCGCGATCATCGCGCGCTGCCGCATGCCACCCGAAAACTGGTGCGGGAAGTCGTCGACACGAGACCCGGCGTGAGGGATACCGACTTGCTGCAGCAACTCGACCGCCCGCTTCCGTGCAGCGGGCTTGTCGATGTCCTGATGGGTGAGGATGCCCTCGCAGATCTGGTCGCCGATCCGGTAGACCGGGTTCAGCGACGTCATCGGGTCCTGGAAGATCATCGCGATCTCGTCGCCGCGGACCTCTTGCATCTGGCCCTTGCCGAGCTTCATCAGGTCGCGACCCTTGTAGAGCACCTCGCCCGAGACCAGCATGTTCGGATCGTTGATCAGTCGGAGCACCGACATCATCGTCACGCTCTTCCCCGAACCGGACTCACCGACGATTCCCAGGACCTCGCGCGGCGAGAGCGTGAACGAGACGCCGTCCACGGCCTTGACGACGCCGTCCTCGGTACGAAACGAGACCCTGAGGTCCTTGACCTCGAGCAGCGGTTGAGGCATCAGGCCGGCCTGATACGCGGGTCGAGGCGAGCGTAGACGATGTCGACGAGCGCGTTCGCGATCGTGATGAAGAACGCTCCGTAGATCACCGTCGCCATGATCACGGGAAGGTCGAGCTTCACGAGCGAGTCGTAGGTGAGCTTGCCGACTCCCGGCAGCCCGAAGACGACCTCCGTGAGCAGCGCGCCGCCGCCGACGAGGACGCCGAAGTCGAGGCCGAAGAGGCTGACGAAGGTGATCAGCGACGTGCGCAGCATGTGCTTCAGCAGGACGCGTCGCTCGGAGAGGCCCTTCGCGCGCGCGGTACGCACGTAGTCCTCGTTCTCCACGTCGAGCAGGTTCGCCCGCAACACGCGTGCGTAGAAGCCGATGTAGAGCACGGACAGGGTGATCCACGGGATGACGAGGTGGAGGAACCACTGCCATGGGTTCGACGTCAGCGGCGTGTAGCCGAGCGGCGGCACCCAGTGGAAGAGAAACGTGTTGTGGAGGCGATCCTGTGTGACGAGGTTCGCGACCTCGCCGAGCCAGAAGACCGGCATCGAGATCCCGATCAGGGCGAGGATCATGAGTAACGGGTCGAAGATCGTCCCTTTCAGGATCACGGCGAGAACGCCGGTCAGGATCGCGAACACGACCCAGATCACGGCGGCGCCGAGCACGAGCGAGAACGTGACCGGCGCGGCCGACGTGATCGCCGGCACGACCTTCAGCGCCTGGTTTCCGTAGGAAACGAGGTCGCGCGAGATGAAGAGCCGCTTCATCATCAGCAGGTACTGCACCGGCAGCGAGCGGTCGAGGCCGAACTGGTGCTTGATCGCCGCGACGGTCTCAGGCGTCGGATTCCGCCCGGCGAGCGCTCGCGTCGGGTCGACGCCCGGCGTCGCGAAGAAGATCAGGAACGTGAGCACGGTGATCGCGAACAGCACCGCGATCAGCCCGATCGAACGTCTGACGATGAAGACTGCCACGGCCTACCCGCGCATCCTCAGCTTCGCGCGCGGATCGAGCGCGTCTCTGACGCCGTCCCCGAGCACGTTCAACGAGAGAACCGTGAGCACGATCATGATTCCCGGCGCGATCGCGACCCACGGCCTCGTGTAGAGCAGCGACTGACCGTCGTCGATGATCGTGCCCCAGCTCGCCTTCGGCGGCTGGACGCCGATCGAGAGAAACGACAATGCCGACTCGGTCAGCACCGTCGTCGCGATCATGAGCGGAAGCATCACGATCACTGTCGTGATCACGTTCGGCAGGATCTCGCCGAACATCAGCCGTCCGTTCGACGCGCCCTGCGCGATCGCAGCCTCGACGTACTCCTTCTCGCGAACGGAGAGGACCTGGCCGCGCACCGGGCGGAAGACGTACGGCACGTACACCAGCGCGATGATCGCCGTCGGAACCCACAGGCTGGACGGGTCGACGTGCACGAAGCCCCATTGCAGGCCGTTCGGCTTCGTCAGGAGCACCGTCGCGAGCGAGATGGCGAGCAGGTAGACCGGGAACGCCCAGATCAGGTCCATCAGGCGCGACAGCAGCGCATCGATCGGGCCGCGGAAGAAGCCGGCGAGAAGAGCGAGGACAAGAGCGATACCGCAGCAGATGAGCGCCGAGCCAATTCCGATCTCGAGGGAGGCCCGTCC
Organism: Actinomycetota bacterium; assembly: GCA_005884945.1. Lineage (GTDB taxonomy): Bacteria > Actinomycetota > Thermoleophilia > Gaiellales > Gaiellaceae > 3-1-20CM-4-69-9. Next base: position 11,646 of record VAYM01000120.1, read on the forward strand.
GCCGTAGAGGACGCGCGCCATGACGTCCCTGCCCTGGGCGTCGGCGCCGATGAAGTAGTTCGTCTGCCACGTCGGACCGATCGGGATCTCGCCGATCCCGAGCGCGCCGCCGCCCTGCTGGATCACCTGGACGGTCTTTCCGTTGACGACGGTCGTCCCGGAGAGGTTCGAGTCGAACGGGTGCGTATTGGCGATGTCGTGCGCGTAGACCGGCGCGCCGAAGCTGACGACGACGATCAGGACGAACAGAACCAGTGCTGCGAGCGCGACGCGATTCCGAAGCAGCCGTCGCCCGGCGAGGCGCCAGGGACTTCGACCTGCAAATTCCCTGGCGCTCTCGCCGGGAGCGAGACCTACCTCTGGTTCTGGCTCGAAGGCGAATTCAGCCGTGCGTTCCTCCTACTTCACCGACGCCTGGTCGAGGAGGAAGTACCACTGCGGGCTCCATTGGAACCCTTTGACCCGCTTCGACACGAAGTCGAGCAGCTTCGGGTTGAACATCGCCACCCACGGTGCCTGGTCGGTGACCTCCTTGTCCACCTGCGTCCAGATGCCGTTGGCCTGCTGGACGTTCTTGACGCCCACCGTGGCGGCGTTGTCCATCTTCGCCTGGATCCCCTTGTTGCAGAACTCGGCGATGTTGGGGCTCGAGTTGCTGTTCGGGTGGAACGAGCCACAGCCGAGGAGGATGTTCAGGAAGTCCGACGCCGCCGGGTAGTCGGCGAACCAGTCGGAGAAGGCGAACGGCACCTTGTTCTTCGAGTTCTGGATGAACGGGTACTGGATGTCGTTCGACAGGAACTGCGGCGTGGCCTTGTACCCGAGCTTGTTCAGGAGCCCGACGAAGTATGTGCCGAATGCCTTGTCGACGTCGGTCGTGTCACTGTTGACCTTGACCGCCATCCCTTTCGTCCCCGAAGCGGCGACGAGCTGTTGCGCCTTCGCCATGTCGGGCCCAGTCCACTTGCCGCTGCCCGGATTCACGGTGTACGGGCAGTACGGCTTGTAGCCCGGCATGTTCGGAGGCAGCACCTGGCAGGTCGGGATTGCGAGCTTGGGGCCGCCGTAGATCTTGACGAGCGAGCTGCGATCCGTGGCGTAGTTGACCGCCTGTCGCGCCTTCAGGTTGTTGAAGGGCGGGATGCGCGTGTTGAACGCGAAGTACCACGTCGCCAGCAGCGGGTTGATGTGCACCTGGCTCGCGTACTTCGAACTCAGCTCGTTCAGGCGGTCTGACGGGATCGAGTCGGCGTTCGCGATCCAGTCGGTCTGGCCGTTCTCGACCTGCGTGACTTCGGCTTCGACGGAGAGGCCGAACTTCTGGACGATCGAGTCCGGCAAGCCCTCCGGCTGCGCGTCCTTGTTCCACACCTTGAAGTTCGGATTGCGCGTGATCATCATCTGCTTGTTCGGGGCGTACTGCACCCACTTGTACGGGCCGGTGCCTGCGGGCGGGATGTTCAGCTGCTTGTTCGGGGTGCCCGACGGCAGGACGAACGCAAACGGGAGGGCGATCTGGAACAGGAACTCCGGATCGGGCTTGGCGAGGTGGAACGTGATGTCGTTCCCGTTGATCACGATGCCCTGCGAGAGGTCGCACGTCTTCGGCGTCTTCACGCAGGCATCGCCGCCCTTGATCGCGTTGTACCAGGTGCCCGCGTTCGGGCTCGTGCCGATCTTGAATAGGCGCTCGAACGTGTACTTGACGTCCTGCGGCGTCACCGTCTTGCCGTTCGAGAACTTGATGCCGCTCCGCAGCGTGAACTTGTACGTCAGGCCGTTGTCGGTCGGCGTCGGAATGGCGGTCGCGAGATCCGGCACGAGCTTCGTGCCCTCCGCACCGCCGACGCGCTTGAACGCGACCAGACCGTCGTGCGTGATGATCAAGAACTGCCACTCCTGCAGGGTGTAGTTCACCTGCGGGTCGGGCGAGCCGGACGGCGCGGCGTTCGCGCGCGTGATCAGCGTTCCGCCCTTCGCGCCGGCGGATGGCGTCGCGCCGGTCGTCTTGGAGCTCTTCTTGCCTCCGCCGCCGCAGCCGGCGACGAGCGCCACGACGAGCATGGTGGAGACCCCGAGAAATACTGAGCGCCTCACAAAATCCATCCCCTCTCTCGGTTTGATCGCAGTACCCCCGCCCATGCGTACCGACGCCGAGCGCCGCGCGATGTTAGCGGGTAGATGTGGCGCCAGGCCGCGTATAACAAGCCCTTGATCACGAACATATGTTCGATTAGCCTGTTGCGGCATGCAGCTGCGTCTCGACGCGGCCGACCGGCTCGTGGAGCTGGTCGAGGAGCGGCGGGGGCCGGTGCCGGTGGACGAGGCCGCCCGACGCCTGTTCGCCCTTCGGCACGCACCGGTCGGGCTCGCCCGGTCGCTGCTCGACGAGGTCGTCCGCGAAGACGCGCGCGTCGCGTGGCGTGGCGACGCCATTGGCTTGGCAACGCCACTCGGCGCGGACCTTCGAATCGAGTCGGCGACGTACGTCGTCGTCGATCTCGAGACGACCGGGCTGCGTCCGGGCGTCGCTCGAATCTGCGAGATCGGCGCGGTTCGCGTCCGTGCGCTCGAGCTCGCCGAGGAGTTCCACACGCTCGTCGATCCTCGCGTGCCCATCGGCCCGGCGATCGCTGCGCTCACCGGGCTGCGCGATTCGCAGCTTCGCGGCGCACCTCGTGCCGAGGAGGCGGTGCGGCGGTTCTTGCAGTTCGCCGGCGACGCCGTCCTCGTCGCCCACAACGCGCGCTTCGACCTCTCGTTCCTGGACCGTGAGACGGAGCGGCTCGTCGGTGCGCGGCTCGCCGCCCCCGTCGTCGACACCGTAGGACTCGCGCGCCGTCTGCTCGCCGGCCGCGGGACGCGCTTCGGCCTGTCGTCGCTCGCGCACTTCTTCGGGACGGCGGCGTCCCCGTGCCACCGCGCACTGCCCGACGCGCAGGCGACGGCGGAAATCCTGATCTCGCTGCTCGGCCTCGCTCAGGAGCGCGGCGCCGGGACGGTCGCCGACCTCGCCGAGCTCGCCGCGCCGCGTGTCCGCAAGGTGTACGCGAAGCGCTCGCTCGCGTTCGGCGCGCCGACCACCCCCGGCGTCTACCTCTTCCGCGACCGGCACGACCAGGTGCTGTACGTCGGTCGGGCGCGGGACCTTCGGGCGCGCCTGCGCTCGTACTTCCGAACAGAGCGCCAACGGCCCGCGGTCGAGGGAGCGCTCGCGGCCCTCGACCGGATCGAATGGCGCGTGACCGGGTCGGAGCTCGAGGCGGCGCTCGACGAGCTGCGGCTGATCCGCGAGCTGCGGCCGCCTGCGAATGCGCGAAGCGTCCGGCCGGATCGCTACGTCTACCTCCGACGGCGCGGATCCGGCCTCGTCTGCACGCAGACGCCGACGCCGCTCGGGCCGTTGCGGAGCCGCACACGCGCGCGCCTCGCGTGTCGCGCGCTCGACGGTGCGAGCGAGGAGGAGCTCGAGGACCCGGCACTTGCATTGCCTCGGCTGCGCGCTCGCCTCCGGGATCTCGCCGAGTGCCGGCGATTCGAAGACGCTGCGCGCCTGCGCGACCGCATCGACTCGCTCGAGCAGCTCGTCCGTCACGTGCAGCGCACCCAGCGGCTGCGTCGCCTGAACGTCGCCATCCTCGTCCCGGCCCACGAGCCCGGCTACGTCCGCGCGTACTTCATTCGCGACGGCCGCATCGTCACGACGAGGTTGCTTCCACCCGGCGACGGCGCGCGCATCGAGATCGAGGCCGCGCTGAGCCAACTCCGAAGCTTCCAAGCAACAGACTGTTACTTGCAGGGAGAGGAGCTGGATGCGCTGCTCCTCGTTGGCACGTTCCTTCGCCGGCCGCCCCCCGAGCTGCGCGTCGCGCCGCTCGAGGCCGCCGAGATCCTCAAACGGGCGGCGGCTCTGCCGGCCGTGGCAGCACGGGCTGGGTCACCACGGTCTCGACGGCGTGCGGCTTGACCGAGCCGTCCTTGATCTGCTCGGCCCAGTGGCACGCGACGACATGACCTGACGCCAGAGTCCGCAGCGGCGGGACCTCGTCGCGGCAACGCGTCGGCTGCACGTACGGGCAGCGCGTGTGGAAGCGGCAGGCCTTCGGCGGATTCGCAGGCGAGGGCAGGTCGCCCGCGAGCAGAATCGACTCGCGCGTCCGCTCGACGACCGGATCGGGTATCGGCACCGCCGAGAGCAGCGAGATCGTGTACGGATGGAGCGGGTTCTCGTAGAGCTCGGCCGCAGACGAGATCTCGACGATCCACCCGAGGTACATGACTGCGATGCGATCCGAGATGTGTCTGACGACCGCGAGGTCGTGCGCGATGAAGAGGTAGGTCAGGTCGAAGTCGTCCTGCAGCTCCTCGAGCAGGTTGATGATCTGCGCCTGAATCGACACGTCGAGGGCGGACACCGGCTCGTCGGCGACGATGAACTCCGGATTGACGGAGAGTGCGCGGGCGAGGCCGATTCGCTGCCGCTGACCGCCCGAGAACTCATGCGGATACCGGCCGGCGGAGTCGGCGGGAAGGCCGACGATGTGCAGGAGCTCGCGGACGCGCGTGGCGGCCTCGCGCTTCGTGGCGAGGTCGTGGGTGCGCAGCGGCTCGCCGACGATCCTGCCGACGCTGTGGCGCGGGTTGAGCGACGCGAAGGGATCCTGGAAGACCATCTGCATCCGGCGGCGGAGCGTTCGCAGCTCGCCCTCGCGCAGCTTCGAGATGTCGATCCCGTCGAAGACGATGCGTCCGGACGTCGGTTTGTAGAGGCGGAGGATCGTCCGGCCGACGGTCGACTTGCCGCAGCCCGACTCGCCGACGAGCCCGAGCGTCTCGCCGCGCTTGATCTCCAGCGAGACGTCGTCGACGGCGCGGATGTCGCCGACGTGGCGGTCGAGGACGATGCCGCTCCTGATCGGAAACCAGACGCGCAGGTTCTCGAGCGTGACGAGGTTGCCCGCACCATCGGCTGCGGCCGCGTGGGTAGTCGTCGAATCGTCCGTGCGCAGGCTCTCGGTCATGCGGTTGCCGCTGCGCGCGTTCGCTCCCACTCGTCGGCGGCGACCGGGTTGAAACACGCGACCATGTGGCCGTCCTCGATCTCGACGAGCGGCGGAACCTCCTGCCGCGACGCCTCGACCTCGTAACGGCAACGCGGCTGGAACGGACACGCCGTCGGCGGGTTGAGCATGTTCCGCGGTGCGCCTTCGATGGGTTGCAGGCGGGCGCGCCGCGCGGCGTCGAGCCGCGGCACGCTCTGGAGCAGCCCGAGCGTGTAGGGATGACGCGGCGACGCGAACAGCTGGTCGGCGCTCCCGGTCTCCATGAACATCCCCGCGTACATCACGTTCACCCGCTCGCACATTCCTGCGACGACGCCGAGATCGTGTGTGATGAGGATGAGTGCGGCGTCCTCCTCGGCGACGAGCTCCCGCAGCAGCGCCAGGATCTGTGCCTGAATCGTCACGTCGAGCGCGGTCGTCGGCTCGTCGGCGATCAGGAGCTTCGGCCGGCACGCGAGGGCAATGGCGATCATCGCGCGCTGCCGCATCCCACCCGAAAACTGGTGTGGGTAGTCCTCGAGCCTCGCCCGCGCGCTCGGGATTCCCACGCGTTCGATCAACTCGGCGGCGCGCCCGCCCGCGTCCTTTCGGTTCATGCCGAAATGGGTATGGAGCGCCTCCCGGATCTGACGGCCGATCGTCAACACCGGGTTCAGGCTCGTCATCGGGTCCTGGAAGATCATCGCGATCTCGCGCCCGCGAATCCGGCGCAGCGTCCGGTCGCTCTGGCGGATCAGATCGAGGTCCTCGAAGATCGCGCGTCCGCCGCTGACGCGGCCGTTGCGCGCAAGCAGCCCGAGAACCGCGAGCGACGTGACGCTCTTGCCGCAGCCCGACTCGCCGACGATCCCCAGCGTCTCGCCGCGCGCGATGTCGAACGTGATGCCGTTGACGGCGTACACCGTCCCGCGCCGGGTCGTGAACTGGACGCGAAGATCCTCGACGCTCAGGAGCGCGTTACGTTCGGCCACGTAATTTCGGGTCCATGGCCTCGCGCAGGCCGTCGCCGATGAGGTTGAACCCGAGGACGGAGATGATGATCGCGACCGCCGGGAAGATGGCCAGGAACGGCGCGAGCTCGAGGTAGTCGTTCGCCTGCGTCAGCATCGTCCCCCACTCCGGCGTCGCTGGATCCTGCGGGCCGAGGCCGAGGAAGGTCAGGCCGGCGACGTCGATGATCGCTGTCCCCATCGCGAGCGTGCCGGCGACGATCACCGGCGAGATCGCGTTCGGCATGATGTGCGAGAAGAGGATCCGTCGACGCTTGACCCCGACCGAGCGCGCGGCGAGCACGAAGTCATTCTCACGCTGGGCGAGAATCGATCCTCGTAGCAGTCGCGCGAAGATCGGAATGTTGACGATCCCGATCGCGATCATCATCTGGTAGAGGCCCGGCTGCAGCAGCGCGACGATCCCGATCGCGAACAGCAACCCGGGAATCGCGAGCATGATGTCCATGAACCGCATGATCGTCGAGTCGATCCAGCCACCCGCGTACCCGGCGATCGATCCGAGGACGAGCCCGATCGTCAAGCCGATCGAGACGGACACGATCCCCACCATGAGCGAGTCGCGCGCGCCGTAGAGAATCCGGGAGAAGACGTCGCGACCGAGCAGGTCGACGCCGAAGAGGTGGTGCCACGAAGGCCCCGGCGGCTTCCCGGTGGCGACGAGGAGAAGGTTGTCCGCCTTCGGGCCGTACGGCGCGATCACCGGCGCGAAGATCGCGGCGAAGAAAAACAGGAAGAGGAAGAAGGCCCCGAGGATCGCCCCCGGATTGCGAATGACCTGGTGCCAGGCGTCGCTCCAGAGCCCGCCGGTCGGCCCCTCGAGCTGGAGTTCCGCTGCCTCTAGCTCGGCAACACTCACGAGTAGCGAATCCTCGGGTTGATGATCGCGTACGACACGTCGACGATCAGGTTCACCATCACGAAGACGATCGCGAGGAAGAGCACGCCGCCCTGCAGCACCGGGTAATCCCGGTTGAAGATGGCGTCACGTAACCACGAGCCCATCCCCGGGTACGCGAAGACGGTCTCGGTGAGGACGGCGCCCGAGAGGAGCAAACCCGTCTGCAGGCCGATGATCGTCGACACCGGCAGCAACGCGTTCCGCAGCACGTGACGCGAGTCAACCGTCCGCGGCGGCAGGCCCTTCGCGCGTGCCGTCCGGACGTAGTCCTCGTTTTGCACGTCGAGGACGGAGGCGCGGGTGATGCGCATGATCACGGCGAGCGGGATCGACCCGAGCGCGATCGCCGGCAGGATCAGATGCCGGATCACGTCCCACAACGTGTGCCAGTCGTGCGTGATCAGCGCATCGAGGATGTAGAAGTTCGTCGGGTGCTTCACCTCGCTCGTGATGTTGATCCGACCGACGCTTGGCAGCAGGTGCCAGTGGATCGCGAAGGCGTACTTCAAAAGGATCGCGAGCACGAAGATCGGGATCGAGATTCCGAGCAGCGAGACGATGAGGCTCGATTGATCGAAGAGGCCGCCGTATCTCTTCGCTGCAAAGAAGCCGAGCGGGATGCCGAGGCCGGTTGCGAAGATCATCGCCGCGAAGGCGAGCTCCAGCGTCGCGGGGAAGCGGTCGCCGATCTCGCTCGCGACGTGGCGATGGTCGGCGATCGAGACGCCGAGATCGCCGTGCACGAGCGTGCCGAGGTACTTCCAGTACTGGACGTAGATCGGCTGGTCGAAGCCGTAGAGATGTCGTATCTCGGCGACCCGAGAGGCCGTCGCCCGCTCGCCGAGCAGCGCATCCGCCGGGCTCCCCGGTAGAGCGTGCACCCAGAAGAAGACGAGGATCGAGACGCCGAGCAGAATCGGGATCAAAAGCAGGAGCCGGCGGACGAGATACCGAAGCATCTACGTCCGCCGGACTCTAGTTGCTTACTGGCCGCCCGCGAAGAAGACCGGCGAGAAGAAATCCGTGCCGGTCGGGTTCGGGACGTAGCCTTTGACGTTCTTCTGGAAGGCCAGCGCCGGCCTCGAGTGTGCATATGGCACTGCAGGCAGGAACTTCATGATCATGATGTTCGCCTGCTTGTACAGCGCGACCCGCTTCTTGTAGTTCACTTCCTGCTGCGCGCGCCTCAGAATGTTGAAGATCGCGTCGTTGTGGAAGCCGAACTGCGGGCTGTAGGTGCCGAAGAAGACGCCGACGAAGTCGTCCGGGTCTCCGTAGTCACCGGTCCAGCCGATCAGGTTCAGGTCGCCGGCCGTTCCGTCGTTGACGTGCTTGACGTAGTCAGGACGCCACGGCGCCGTGTGCGGCGTGACCTTGAAGCCAGACTTCTCGAGGCTGTCCGAGAATCCCTGGAAGTTCAGCGCCGGGTTCGGCATGTATGGACGCGAGACGCCGGTCGGATACCAGAAGTCGACGTGCACCGGCAGCGTCAGCCCGGCCGACTGCAGGAGCTGCTTGGCCTTGTTCGGGTTGTACGGGTACTTGGGGACCTTGTTCGTCCAGCCGAAGATCTGCGGCGGGAGGAACTCCTGCGCCACGACGGCGCGGCCGAAATAGAACGACCGCACGACCGACGCGCGGTCGAGGCCGTATGCGATCGCCTGCCGCACGGCGAGCTTGTCGAACGGCGCGTGCGCCTGGTTGATCGTGACGTACGCGACGTTGAACGGGGGCCGGTTCAGCGTCTTCAGCTTCGAGTCGCTGTTGATCGAGCCGATGTCCTGCGGCGCGACGAGGTCGTAGCCGTTGATCTCACCCGTCTTCAACGCCTGCAGCCGCGCCTCGTTGTTGGCGATCGGCCGGATGATGATCCGCTGGAGCTTCGCCTTCTTGCCCCAGTAGCCGTTGTTGCGGTCGAGCACGATCCGCTGGCCGACGGTCCACGAGCTGAACTTGAACGGGCCGGTGCCGGTCGGATGGCTGAACGCGTACGAGCCGGTCGGATAGAACGTCCCGCTCCGCAGCTCGCCCTGGTTCGCGCCGTACTTCGCCATCGCCGCCGGACTTTGCATCGCGAACGACGACAGCGACAGCGCCGGCAGGAACGGGCCGTTGCGACGCGTGAGCCGGACCGTGGCCTTGTAGCTCCCGTGCGCCGCGCAGCCACTGTAGAGCGGGGGCGACAGCGTATTGCTCTCGTTGTGGTGGAACCCGCCGAAGATGGCCTGGTAGTAGTACGTCGCCGAGGCATCCTGGAACGGGCCGGAGAAGTTGTACCAGCGGTTGAAGTTCGCACAGACGGCCTTTGCGTTGAACTTCGTTCCGTCCTGGAACTTCACGTTGTGACGGAGATTGAAGGTGTACGCCTTCCCGTCCTTGGAGATCTTCCAGCTCGTCGCGAGCGCAGGACGGATGCTGGTCGTCCCGGGCCTGATCGCGACGAGCCCTTCGAAGATCTGCTCCGTCACGCGGAAGGACTCGCCGTCCGACACGAGAGCCGGATCCAGGTACGTCGGATCCGCCGCGCCGGCGAAGACGAGCGTCGCTCCCGCGGACGCGTGGTTCGTTCTGGCTCCAACCGAGCCGCTCACCGCCAGCGCGAACGCGCCGAGCGCGAGCAGCAGGCCGAGCCTCACTCCCTTGCCCCTCACATTTGCTCCTTTCAGCGCCCCCTCCGGTAGAAAGCGCGGGCCTACATTCTCCAAAACGTCAGGAGCGCGTTCAAGTTAGGAGCACGTGAAGTGAGAGGCGGCACGCGGCCGCCTCTCGCAGGTCGGAATTTCCGGTGATTTACGCGGCCAGCGAGATCAGGTCACGTAGCGCGGAGAGCCGCGCCAGGGCCTGGCCTTCCAGCTGCCGGACGCGCTCGCGCGTCAGGTCGAGCTCGTGGCCGATCGCCTCGAGGGTCCACGGCTCGCCCTCGAAGCCGAAGCGGAGCTCGAGGATCCGCCGCTCCCGCTCGGGTAGGGCGTCAAGCGCCCGCCGGACACCCTGGCGACGCAGCGACTCCTCGGCCTCGTCGAACGGATCCGCCGCCTCGCGGTCGGCGAACAGGTCGCCGAGCTCGCCCTCGTCGTCCGCGCCCACTGTCTGGTTCAGCGAGACCGAGGCCTGCGCGGCACCGAGGGCCTCGTCGACGTGCTGGATCGGGAGGCCGGTGGCCTCCGCGAGCTCGTCCTTCGTGGCCTCGCGCCCCAGCTCCACTTCGAGCCGGCGAGCCGCTCGCGAGAGCTTCTGCTGGCGCTCGACGACGTGGACGGGCACGCGGATCGTCCGCGCGTGGTTGGCGACGGCTCGCTGCACCGACTGGCGGATCCACCAGGTCGCGTACGTCGAGAACTTGTATCCGCGGCGCCAGTCGAACTTCTCCACGGCGCGGTTGAGGCCAAGCGTTCCCTCCTGGATCAGGTCGAGGAACGGCACGCCGAGCCCACGGTAGCCCTTGGCGATTGAGACGACCAGGCGCAGGTTGGACTCGATCATCCGGCGCTTGGCCACAGGATCGCCGCGCTCGATCGCCTTCGCGAGCGTGACCTCCTCGGCAGCCGTGAGCAGCTTGTGGCGGCCGACGTCGGCGAGGAAGAGCTGGAGGCTGTCGGCGGCGCCCGAGATCACGTGCGCCTCGGCGGCGGCGGCCTCGACGGCGGCCTTCTCGGCCTCCTTCTCCTCGGCTTCCTGAGTCGGCTGCCGCACTTCGAGCCCGACGCGCTCGAGCTCGCGGGTCAGCTCCTCGACGTCCTCTTCGTTGAGCTCGTGCTCGAGGGCGAACGCCTCGAGCTCGACGGCCTCGAGGTAGCCCCGCTCCTCAGCTCCTTCGACGAGCTGGCGAGCCTGGTCGGAATCAAGCAGTTCGTGAAGCTGGTTCTGGGTCAAAAACGTCCTTTCCGGGCCTACTTTGTGATCCTCAGACACCTTCGCACTGTAGGCGGCTTTCCCTTTTGTTTCCAGGGAGAACCGTGCCGACACCAACCGACGAGTGAAACGAGATCGCGCTTTTTGCTATTCCGCCGTCGCCGGCTCTTTGGTTTGCGCGCGCACGGGGAACTCGAACTCGATCTTGTCCTCGTCGTTCAAGACGAGCCGCGCCCGAAAAGGTTTGCCTCCGCGGGAGCGGAAGCCGGACAATACCTCCCGGGTCCGACGTTCCTCGATCAGCTGTCTCGCAATTTCCGGGGTCAACGTGCGGCCAGCGACCCTTTTCCACACCACGAAGCCGCAGCCCGGCTCCTCCCGGCTCTTCCAGCTCGTGCAGCCGTAAGCCTTCGAGTTCTCCCGGATGATCTCGCCCGTCTCGGCCCCGCAGCGTGGGCAGAGGCCGAGTTCGGCTCGCTCGGGGCGGAGCTTTTCCTTGTCCAAGGCGGCAATCCGGTCGACGGTCTCCTTGGCGAACGCAGCGATCCCCTCCATGAAGGCTCTCCGGTCGCCCTGGCCGTGCTCGATCTCTGACAGTCGGTGCTCCCACTCGCCGGTCATCTCCGGGGACGTCAGCTTGTGCTCTTCCAGCATCGTGATGACCTGAATACCCTTCGGCGTCGCCTGGAGGTCCTTGCCGACCCGCTCGATGTACTCGCGCCGGATCAAGGTCTCGATCGTCTCGGCCCGCGTCGCCGGCGTGCCGAGTCCCGAGTCCTTCATCGCCTCACGGAGCTCGTCGTCCTCGATGAGCTTGCCGGCGGTCTCCATCGCGGAGAGCAGCGTGGCCTCGGTGTAGCGTGGCGGCGGCTTCGTCATCTTGTCCTCGAACGCCGCGTCGGCGCAGCGCACGGTTAGCCCCTGCTGCAGCGCGGGGATCTCGCCGCCCTCTGTCTCTTCCTCCTCCGACTGCTTCTCGGCGTCCGCCTCGAGGCCGTAGACCCCGCGCCACCCGGCCTCGAGCGTCACCTTGCCGCGTGTCCGGAAACGCTCTTCCTCGACGAGCGTGATCACCGTTGTGCGCGCATAGCGCGCGGGCGGGTGGAACACGGCCAGAAACCGGCGCGCGATGAGGTCGAACACGCGCCGCTCGTCCGGCGTGAAGTCGTCGAGGTCGTGGTCGATGTCGGTCGGGATGATCGCGTGGTGGTCGTCGACCTTCGCATCGTTGACCACACGCGCGAGCGGGAGCTGGTCGAGCCCGAGGACGTACTCCGCGGCGGCGCGGTACTCGGTGATCGGTTGCAGCGTCGCAGCCGTCGGCTTCAGCTGCGCGACCATGTCGCCCGACAGGTAACGCGAAGAGGTTCGCGGATACGTGATCGCTTTCTTGCCTTCGTACAGCGACTGCGCGGCCTGCAGCGTTCGGCGCGCGGAGAAGCCGAACCGACGATTCGCGTCGCGCTGCAGGGAGGTCAAGTCGTAGAGGAGCGGAGAGCGCTCGGACTGTTCCTTGCGCTCGACGGACTCGACGACTCCGTCCTTGCCCTTGACCTTGGCGACGATCTGCTCGGCGCGGGCGAGGTCTCCGAAGATGCGCGTCTCGTCGCCCTCGAACCACATTCCCGAGTAGCGCGGATCGAACGTCGCGTGCACGAGCCGGTAGGGCTCCGGAACGAACACCTGGATCTCGCGCTCGCGCTTGACGATCATCGCCAGCGTCGGCGTCTGCACACGGCCGAGGGAGACGACCCCGCCGACCCAGGCGCGGCCGCGGATCGTCGCGGCGCGCGTGGCGTTCATGCCGACGAGCCAGTCCGCTTCGCTGCGCGAGCGCGCGGCCAGCTCGAGGTTCTGCAGCTGTCCGCCCGGGCGCAGCTTCTCGAACCCCTCGCGGATCGCCTGCTTCGTCATCGATGAGATCCAGAGCCGGTCGACCGGCTTCGGGCCGCCGTCGGTCGGCGACACGCCGAAGACGGACTCGTAGAGGTACGCGAAGATCAGCTCGCCTTCGCGCCCGGCGTCGCACGCGTTGATGATCCGGTCGATGTCTTCGCGCTTCAGCAGCGTCTCGATCAGCTTCAGCTGCTTCGTTGGGCGGCACGATCGGCAGGTCCGCCATGCGCCACCGCTTCCACTTCTCGTCGTATTCCTCCGGATCCGCGAGCTGCACGAGGTGTCCCACCGCCCACGTGATGACGTAGTCGTCGGACTCGAGGAAATGAGCTTCGTCGCGCGCGCGTCCGCGCGCCGGCTTCGTCGTCGCTTCGTCGACGGTCTCTTCCGCAGTCTTCTTCCGCGTGCGCTTCGGCGCGACGTCTTCGAGCGTTCGCCGCTGGAACACGCCGTCGAGCGCGCTGCTCAGATCACGTCCGACGGACGGCTTTTCTGCGATGACGAGTGTCTTGGCCATTCAAAACACCATAGCGAGCGATACCTGGTTCGCCCGGCCGTGGATACTTGGCCGCGTGCGGCCGAGCCCCTTCTACCTCTTTGCGGGTCTCGTCAGCTGGCCGGTTCT
>VAYM01000121.1 GCA_005884945.1 Actinomycetota bacterium
TCGCTCGCCTGCTTCGTCAGGTTGCGGCCGAACTGGTCGAGCAGCTTCGACGACTTGGACTTCTCGCCCGGCGCTGCGCCGCCGCCCTGCTGCCTGCGGCCGGGGCCGGACAGCATGCGGATGATCTCGTTGCGAATCTTGTCCGCATCTGCGTCGAAGTCGAGCAGGATGCGCGCCGCGACACCTTCGTTCTCGCGCACGAGGCCGAGCAGGATGTGCTCGGTGCCGATGTAGTTGTGGCCGAGCGACAGGGCTTCGCGCAGCGCGAGCTCGAGAACCTTCTTCGCGCGCGGCGTGAACGGGATCTGGCCCGTCGTGACCTCGTCGCCCTGGCCGACGATGCGCGCGACCTGGGCGCGAACTTCTTCGACCGTGATGTCGAGCGACTCGAGGACGCGCGCGGCGAGGCCTTCCTCTTCGCGCAGCAGTCCCAAAAGGATGTGCTCGGTGCCGATGTAGTTGTGCTTCAGCGCCCGCGCCTCGTCCTGGGCGAGGACGACGACCTGGCGGGCTCGTTCGGTGAATCGCTCGAACAACCGCGTCCTTTCTCCGGGAGGAAGGCTCATGGTAGCCCAGCCCCAGGAGGCTAGGTAGGGCCGCGCGGGCCCCTTACGGAGTCCTTACGCCTGCCCCGACGCCCGAGGGCAGCGGCGCCGCCGGACGCCGCGCTTCTCTGGCAGGACGAGGCTTTAACGTGGGCGACGGTGACCGAGGTAAGCGTGATCGTGCCGACGCACGGCCGACCGAGGCTGGTCGGCGAGACGCTCCATTCGCTCGCTCGCCAGAGCGTCGAGCCGGGCATTTTCGAGGTCATCGTCGTCATGGACGGGCCCGACGCCGCGACGCGGGAACTCCTCGAGCGCGACCCACCGATCGGCTGCCGCCTGATCGAGAACCCGTCCACCCTTGGCCCGGGCGTTGCACGGAACAGGGGAGCCCAGGCTGCGGAGGGGAGGTTCCTCCTGTTCCTCGACGACGACATGGTCGCGGGGGCGCGCCTGGTGGCCGCGCACCTCGCAGCGCAGCGCGCCGAGCCCCTTGTCGTGACGATTGGATCGATCGTCCTGACCGCGAGCCGTCGCCCCGACGGCTTCACCCGCTACTTCGAGCAAACATGGTCACGCCGATACCGGCAGTTCGGCGATGGGTCTCGAATACCCGGGTGGCGCGACTGTTACGGCGGGAACCTCTGCGTGCCGCGGGACTTGTTCCTCGGTGTCGGCGGGTTCGATCCGGAAGTACCGCGGTCTCACGACGTCGAGCTCGGGTACCGGCTCGCACGAGCTGGGGCGACGTTCGCCTTCGTTCCGGAGGCCGAGAGCAGGGAGCGCTCCGAACGGTCGTTCGCGGTCACGGCATCGCACTTCGAACGCGCGGCCGGAGGCGAATGGAAGCTCTACGAGCGGCATCCGGCGATCCTCGAAGAAACGGAGCTGGGCTTCCCGTGGGACCCGAAGCCGATCAGCGCGGCGATGCTGAGGTTCTTGCTCCGCGCACGGCCTCCCGTGGCGTTCTTCGCAGGGATCGATCGAACGCTCGGGACGAAGATCCGACACCGCTGGCATGGGCTGTTGGCGCGTTACTTCTACTGGCGCGGTGTCGCGAGGGCGGTCGACAAGGAGACGCTGCGCAGGCTGCTCTACGGCACACCGATACTGCTGTACCACGCGTTCGGCGAAGGCGGCGAGCGACCCAGTCGGTACGTCGTGCCGGCGAAGCGCTTCGCGAGACAGCTGAAATGGCTCGCCCGCGGAGGTTACAACGTGGTCACGCTCGACGAGTACGTCGCCACGCGTGTCGGGCACGAGCTTCCACGAGCGAAGACAGTCGTGATCACGATCGACGACGCGTATCGCGACAACTACGAGGTCGCCTGGCCGCTTCTGTCGCAGCGAAAGCTGACGGCCACGCTCTTCGTCGTCACCGGACGAGTGGGTCGAGCAAACGACTGGAGCGCGAACGACGAGCTCGTCGACCGACCACTGGTGTCCTGGGAGCAGCTCCAGACGATGGTCCGATCCGGAAGTGTCACGCTTGGCGCACACACGCGAACGCATCCGCGACTCACCGTGCTCGACGCAGACGAGGCCCGTACGGAAATCGAAGGCTCACGCGACGACCTGCGCGACCGTTCGGGTGCAACGCCGGCAACGTTCGCCTTCCCCTACGGCTTGCTGAACGACGAGCTCGTGTCCGTGACCGACTCGATCGGCTTTGCCGCGTCGTGCAGCGTCCGACCCGGCCTGAACCGCGCACGGACGCCGCTGCAGGCTCTGAGACGAGCCGAGATCAAAGGAACCGACTCGTTCCTTCGGTTCGTGCTCGCCGTTCGCTTCGGTGATCCTGATGCGCTCCTTTCGCGCCGCCGTCGATGATGCCGCAGCCGCGCGTCACCTTCAGCGTGATCACCGCCGCATACGAGGCGGCCGCCACGATCGGAGCCGCTGTCGAATCCGTCTTGCGCCAGACGTATCCGGCCCTCGAGATGATCATCTCCGACGACGGGTCGACGGACTCGATCGCCGAAGCACTGGAGCCGTTCAAGGCCGACGTGACAGTCGTCTCGAACCCGCATCGCGGTCCTGGAGCCACCCGGAACGCCGCCTTGCGTGTCGCCTCCGGCGACTTCGTCGTGATCCTCGACGCAGACGACGTCTATGAGCCTCGGCGCTTGGAGGCACTCGCCGGCCTGATCCAGCGCCGACCCGAGCTCGACATTGCGACGACGGATGCGTTCCTCGAACGCAATGGAAACGTGGTGGGCCGGTTCTACAACGAGTCGTTTCCGTTCCCGGAAGAGAAGCAGCGCGGGGAGATTCTGAGACGGTGCTTCCTGTTCGCGCCGGCGGTCCGCCGTGAGCGAATCGACGCGATCGGCGGCTTCGACGAGTCAGCCGAGGTCGTGCCGGCCGAAGACTGGGACTGCTGGATCCGCCTCGTGCTCGACGGTGCCCGCGCCGGTGTCGTCCAGGAACCGCTCGTGCGGTATCGGCTGCACGCGGGCAGCCTGACGGCGAATCGAGCGCAGTCGTTGCGCGCGCGGGTCGCGGTTCTGGAGAAGGCGGCGAAACGCTCGGATCTCACTGCAGAGGAGCTGGACGGACTCGAGAGGTCGATCGCTCGGCGCCGGCGCGATGCAGTCGTCGCGGAAGCGGCAGCCGCAGCGGCGACCGGCGCACCGGACGTGCGCGCCCGCAGCCTTGCGATGCTCTTGACGCACGGAGTCGGGGCACGAGAGCGTCTGCGGGCCGCGGCCGGCGTCGTGAGCCCGAAGATCGTGTGTCCCTCGGGCACGTCCCCCGTTTCGACCCGCCGAACGAGTTCCGGAAGCTGCCTCAGCAGCCGTGGCGAGCGGTCCTCCAGGTGCACCGTCCACATACCCGGGCTCGGCCCCAAGACGTTGAGTCGCTTCAACCCATGCAGCTTCATCGCGTCGCTCAAGAGCCGCTCCGGCAGGTCGTAGACCGACGTCCGGCCGACGAACGCCCTGACGCGGTTCCGGCGACCGGGGAACTTCTTCTTCAGCGGGAGCGGGGCAAGCGCCAGGAGCGACCGCCGGCTCACGAAGAAGACTCTGGTAGTGAGGTGATCGAAGCTCACGGCAGGGAATCCCATCGGCTCGATCGTCCCGCTCTGTTGACGCAGCCGCCCGTCGGCCGTGGGCGGTCCCGGCAGCGGGCTGCAGACGAGCATCTCCGGCATCTCTTCCAGCACTCGGATGCCGTCGGCGATCCACGACTGCGACCCGCCGCCGAACAGCACGTCGGAATCCGTGTGAAAGACGAAGTCGTGCGACGCGGCGCCCAATGCAAAGAAATACGAGTAGAAGGGTCCACCCCGAAAGTCCTTCGGAGGGATCGAGCGTGCTCCGAAAAACGCACTTGCAAGCAGCCTGCGCCGCCGTCTGCCGTAGTCGACGACGACGGACCGTGCATGTGGGTACGCCGCACACGCCGAATCGACGGCCCGCCGCAACGCGTGCTCCCCGCCGCGACCCCGGCGGAACCGGCCCCAGGATCGCTTGAGATCGAGCACGCAGAGGATCTCGTCGACCTGGCCCGCCCAGACGCGAAGCTGATGCGGAAGGACGTCCGAAACGTGATCGAGATCGCTGGGAGCGAGGCTGATCTGCAGCGTCACGCCCGGGGATGAGCCGGCCGGGAGATTCTCAGACTCGCGAGTACGATGAGCGAGCGAGCGCAATGGCGACCGAAGTAGAGCACGTCCGCATGCCGACACGACCTCCGGGAGCCGCGGGTGTTCGCGTCGAGCCGTCGCGCGGACGTCCGCGGTTGAAGCTCGGCGAGTTATGGGCCTATCGCGAGCTGCTCTATTTCCTGACGTGGCGCGACGTCACCGTTCGCTACAAGCAAACGGCGCTCGGTGTCGCCTGGGCAATTCTGCAGCCACTCGCGACGATGCTCCTCTTCACGATCTTCTTCGGTCACCTCGCGAAGATCCCGTCGGAAGGCTTGCCGTACGCGCTCTTCAGCTATTCGGGGTTGGTCCTCTGGACCTTCTTCTCGAACGGCCTCACGCTTTCCTCGAACAGCCTCGTCGCAAGCTCCAACCTGATCACGAAGATCTACTTTCCGCGCCTGGTGATCCCGCTCGGGGCAGTGCTCGCCGGCTTCGTCGATCTCGTTTTGGCCATGGTCGTCCTCGGCGGCCTGATGATCGTCTACAGCACGTCGCCGCCGCCTGCCGTCGTCACGATGCCGCTCTTCGTCCTGATTGGGTTCGTGACCGTAGTCGGTGCGGGCCTGTGGCTCTCGGCACTCAACGTCAAGTATCGAGACATCCGTTACGTCGTTCCGTTTCTCGTCCAGCTCTGGCTCTTTGCAACCCCGATCGCGTACCCGACGTCGCTCCTCCACGAGCCGTGGCGAACGATCTACGGCCTCAATCCGATGGTCGGTGCGATCGACGGTTTCCGGTGGGCGGTGCTCGGAACTCCGTCGCCCGGTTGGACTGCCGTCGTCTCGGCGCTCTCCGCCACGGCCTTGCTCGCGACCGGGCTCTACTACTTCAGGCGTATGGAGAAGGGGTTCGCCGACATCATCTGAGCTGACATGACCCTCGCTGAGCGCGCGGGCGCCGCGATGAGCCGCTTGAGGCCGACGGGTGGGACGTCGCGCATCGTCGGCGGAGAGCTGATCTGGGCCCTTCGCGACGTCTCGTTCGAAATCGTGCCGGGGGAAGTGGTCGGCATCATCGGCCGCAACGGCGCCGGAAAGTCGACGCTGTTGAAGGTTCTCTCGCGGATCACGGAGCCGACGAACGGCTACGCGGACATCCACGGCCGCGTCGGCTCGCTGCTCGAGATCGGGATCGGGTTCCATCCCGAGCTCACGGGTCGAGAGAACATCTACTTGTACGGCGCGATCCTCGGCTTGAAGAAGCGGGAAATCGAGCGTCGGTTCGACGAGATCGTCGCGTTCGCGGAGGTCGAGCGGTTTCTCGACACGCCGGTCAAGCGGTACTCGAGCGGAATGACCGTCCGAATCGCGTTTGCGGTGGCCGCGCACCTCGAGCCGGAGATCTTGCTGGTCGACGAGGTGCTCGCCGTCGGCGATCTCGCCTTCCAGAAGAAGTGCCTCGGAAAGATGACCGGAATCGCGAGCGAGGGCAGAACGGTCCTCTTCGTGAGCCACAACATGGCCGTCATCCAATCGCTCTGTCAGCGAGGCATCCTCCTGCAGGACGGCCACGTCGTTCGTGACGCGCCGATCGACCAAGCGGTGGCCGCGTACTTGAAGACGCTCGAGCAGGTGGTGTCCGAGAACCTCCTCGAACGGACGGATCGCGAGGGGCACCACGACATGCGGTTCGCGGCGCTCTCGATCACCAGCCATCGAGACGATGGCCCACCGCGCGCGCTCGCGACCGGACAGCCGGCTCGGTTCGACTTCACCGTGACGGAGGCACATCCCCGGCTCTCCTGCGCATTCACGGTCTTCAACAACCTCGGTCACCCGGTCGCGACGTTCAACAGCGCGATCGCCTCGAGCGACGACGGGTGGAGCTCGTCGGCGGATCGGTACAGCTGTGAGCTCGACGAGCTTCCGCTGACGCCGGGGCGCTATCGGATCGACATCGAGCTCCGGGACGACGCACACCTCCAGGACTCGATCGAAGGAGCCGCGTTCTTCGACGTGGAGCCCGGCGCCCTCGCAGGACGACCCGTGTCGCTCGACGAGAGACGCGGGGACATCCTCATCCGCCACAAGTGGCGACTCCCGCGTTAGCGCTTCACCGCACGCGCCGTGATCAGGACCGGGAAGTACTCGTCGTCGATCGCCAGCTCTTCCGGACGGAGGTCCTCGGCGGCGAGACCGGCGAGGAACGCGATTCCGGTCAGGACATTGCCGTGAGCGTCGACCGACACGTCAGGGCCGAACGCGTCACCGAACAGCCTCTCTACGGAGGGTGCCGTAAAGCGCCAGAAGTCCGACCCGACGCCCGTCGAGCGCGAGATCCGGCTGACGGCCGGCATCGTCGCGAGCGCAACGCCGCCGCCGCGCAACAACCTGTGGACGCCCCGAACCGCCGCGGCGCAGTCGTACACGTACTGGAGCGTCTGCACGACGATGACGCAATCAGCGACCTGGGCCGGCAAGGCGTCCTCGGACGCTAGATCTGCCGTCATCGTCGCGGCGGGATTGGCCGGATCGACGTCGAGGACGTGCTTCACCCGCACGTCGACGCCGAACCTGTCGATGTAGCGGCTGTCGCCGATCTCGACGACGTCGCCGGAGATATCGGCCCGGTGTTGCGAGAGGAACCGCTCGACGAAATGGCGATCGATCGGCGTGCCGCGATCCCATCCCCAGCGATCGCTGATCGGCGACGTCCGGCGAAGACTCCCCAACCGCACCGGACGCCGCAGCTTGCGAACGAGTCTCCCGGTCAACGACCCGCGGTCGCGATGCGGCGGGCTCTTCCAACCGCGCTTCGATAACCCCACCGAGCGACGCGCCGCATCGTGGGTACCGGAGCAAGCTTCGCAGCGTCGGCCACCCGCCTCAGCGCGTCGCCGTGATCTCCGCGCCCGCGATAGCTCCGTGCCGACTTCAGTCGCGCCTCCGCCAGGGCCATGCGCTCGAGGCTGCTCCCGCGATACTGAGGGTGACGCTCGACGAAGCGCTTGATGACCAGCTCCATCCCTGCTTCACAGCGCGGGATGTTTGCGGTGATCTGCCCGCCGTGCGTTCGGTAGTACGTCGCGGGGATCGAGCTTCGGCGGACGGTTGCGTGTTCGAGCGCCCGGAGCACGAAGTCCCAGTCGCCCGATGCCGGGAACTCCGGATCGAAGACGCCGCTGCGCTCGATCACCGCGCGCGGGAACAACATCGACATGTGCCGAACCGTGAACTTGCTCAGCAGACAGGCCTTGACGACGTCGCCTTCGAGGTCGGACGTGAGCTCCCGAACCGGTCGGAGGTGCTCGTCGCACCGGATCGTCGTCCCGTACGGAATGACGTCGTCCGCGCCGCCGGTCAGCTCCAGCAGCCTGGCGGTGCTGTCCGGATGGATGACGTCGTCCGCGTCGATGAAGCGGAGATAGCGGCCGCGCGCTTCCTGGATCCCCCTGTTTCGAGCCGCGCAGACGCCACTGTGCGCGATCCTCAGATGCCGAAGCCGCGGATCGGTCTGCTCCAGGAGATCCTCGACCGGACGGGGGCAGCCGTCGTCGACGAGGATCAACTCGATGCGTACGTCTCGCTGGCCGAGTGCGCTGTCGACTGCATCCGCGAGCCAGTCGCGCCTCGGCTCCCATGCGGTCATGATCAGCGAAACGTCCGGTTCAGGCTCGGGCGTCGCAACGTCGCCGCCGCTGACAATGTCGGTCACACAACTCATTCTAGGAATTCGCAGCGAGGCCGATCGGAAGGCGGCATGACGCACGACTGGTTCCTGGCGCCCGAGCCGACAGGCACCGGGGATGCACGCGCGACGCTGACCTTCTCGGTCCTGATCGCCGCCTACAACGTGGCCGGCGTGATTACCGGCGCGATCGAGTCGGCGCTCGCGCAGACCCTGACTCCGCACGAGGTGATCGTCTGCGACGACGGCTCGACAGACGATCTCGGTCGCGCGCTCGAGCCCTATGCCGGCCGCATCACCGTCATCCGCCAGGACAACGGCGGCGAGGGGTCGGCGAAGAACGCGGCGGCGCGTGCCGCGTCGGGCCAGTTCCTCGCGATCCTCGACGCCGACGACGAGTATCTGCCCGGGCGGCTCGAAGCGCTGTCGCAGCTCGCAGTCTCGCGACCGGATCTCGACATCCTCACGAGCGACGCCTACCTCGAGGTCGACGGACGCCGCGTTCGCCGTTGCTACACGGACGCGTGGCGCTTCGACGTCGGCGACCAGCGCGCTGCGATCCTCGACCGCAACTTCATCTTCGGCCACGTCGCCGTGCGGCGTGAGTCGTTCCTCGCTGTCGGAGGTTTCGACGAGGAGATCCGCTGGACGACGGATTGGGACTGCTGGATCCGGATGATTCTCGACGGCTCGCGCGCGGGCTGCCTGACGGCGCCGCTTGCCACGTACCGCGTCCGCGAGACGAGCCTTTCGTCGGCACGGCGAGAGCTGGTGGCCGGACGGATCCAGACGCTGGAGAAAGCGCTGAAACGGTCCGATCTCTCTACGGACGAACGCGCTATCGCGGAACGCTCGCTCGGCCGCAACCGGCGGGAGCTCTCACTGCTCGAGTTGCGCAGGTCGCTGCGAGAAGGCCGCGGCGACGCCCGTGCCCGCGCGATCGCCGTTGCACGCGACCGCGATCTTCCAGGTCGAGTCCGCGTCAAGGCCGTTGCCGCCGCGATGCTGCCTCGACTCGCGCGACGGCGCGAGCATCGCTCCTCGGGCGACGCCTGGGCAGGAGCCGGCGGCACTCGAGTCACGAGGACGTAAGGGGCATGCACCTGGTCGCCTACACCGAGGCTCCGATGCTCGGCGGCGCCGACATCAGCCTCGCGCTTCTGCTCGGCGCGCTCGACCCGAGCATCCGGGTAACCGTCGTCGGGGTCGACGGGGCGGTCGTCGACCACGTCGCCGCGGCCCGACCCGGTACCGACGTCGTGCTCGTTCCGCCCGTCGGCGGCAAGCTCGATCTCCGCGGTTTCTTGTTGCACGCGCGCGCTCTCCGAAGACTCCGTCCCGACGTCGTGCAGGCCAATCTCCACACACCCGTCGCCGGGCGGTACACCGTGCTCGCCGCGGTGCTGATCCCGCGTGTGCGCGTCGTGGTCGTCGAGCATCTCCCGACGCTCGCACGGCCCACGCGCGGACAGAAGCTCCTCAAGCAGCTCACCTCGCGCCGGGTCGGCGCGCACGTCGCCGTGGGCGTCCGCGCGGCGCGCTGGATCGAGTCGCTGTTCGGCCTGCGCGCGAACTCGATCGGGGTGATCCACAACGCAGTGCCCGATCGTCCGCTCCGCGCGCCGGAACGGTTGCGACCCGGTCCGATCGTCGGAACGATCGGACGACTCGACACGCAGAAAGGACACGATCTCCTCGTTCGCGCACTTCCGCAGCTTCCGGACGTGACCGCCGTCATCGTCGGCGACGGGCCGGAGCGGGACGCGCTCGCAAGCCTCGCGCACGAGCTCGGGGTGCACGATCGCCTCGTTCTCACCGGGTGGCGAGACGACGCGCGCGACCTGCTGACGACCTTCGACGTCTTCGCCCTGCCCTCACGCTTCGAAGGTTTCCCGCTCGTCGTGCTCGAGGCGATGCTCGCGTCGCTTCCCGTCGTCGCGGCCGACGTCGGCAGCGTCTCGGAAGCGGTCCTGGACGGCGAGACGGGCGTTCTCGTCGACGCGGAGGAGGTCGACTCGCTCGCAGCTGCGATCGCGGCTCTCCTCGGCGACGACACGCGCCGTCGGACGCTCGGCGCGAACGCCCGCAGCTACGTGCTCGAGAACTTCTCGCCGGCCGCGACGGCGAAGGCCTTCGAAGCGCTCTACGAGGAGATCCTCCGCTGAGCCTGCGCACGGTCGATCCCCGCTTCGCGCTCGCGCACCCACCGACGACGGCGGTCGTCTTCGACGGAGTCACCGGCTGGGCCGAGGGTCTGCGCGAAGCGGGGGTCGAGCTGCTGCCGGCGACCCGGGCCGCGGACGCCGATCTCGTCGTCGCCCCGGTCTCGCTCGCCGGGCGTGCAGCCGAAGCAGGCGCGCGCTCGGTGATCGTCGACGGTCGAAACGGCGCGCCGGCGCTCCGCAGCCGTTACGAACACGTTCGCCGTCTGCTACCGCTGCCGGACACACTCGCGCCCGAGCTCCTCGTCCCGCTCGACGAGCGCGAGATCACGCGGTACGTGCTGCGGGAGTGGAGCCTGCCGACCGGGGTCCGTCGCCTTGTACGCAACGCCGTCGCAGGGAGCGTGCTGCGGTTCACGACGCTGCCGGACGTCCGCGCGTCGGTGACGGTTGCGCAGCGTGACCTCGGCACACCGTTTCTCGTTCGCGCTGCGCACGAGCTCGGCGTCCCGGGTGACGCCGATTGGTACCTCACGCTCGGGCACGGCGACGTCCTGACGCGCGCGGTCTTCCACCTGTTCGAGCGCGGAGCGGGACGGCCGTCCTGGATCCTGAAGTTCTCGCGCGTGCCCGGTTACTCCGATCCGTTCGACCGCGACGAGCGCGCGCTCCGACTCGTCGCGGAGAGCGGCGCCACCGTGGCCGCGCATGCGCCGCGACTACTCGGGCGTTTCGAGGTGCACGGCTTTCACGCCGCACTCGAAACCGCGGCGGTCGGAAGAAAGCTGACGCTGTTTCTCCAGCGCCGCGGCAACGCGGACACGAAGCGCCGCCTCGTCGACGACATCGCGTCGTGGCTGATCGAGGTGGGGTCGTCGACGCGCGCTGCTCCTTCCGCACTCGACGCCGAGCGTGCGCGGATGCGCGACGAGGTCCTCCCGCTGTGGAGCGACCACGACGTGGCCGACGTCATCGACGCGCTTCCGCCTGTGCCCGCCGTCCTGCAGCACAACGACCCGGGCTGCTGGAACATCGTCGTCGAGCGAGGGCGCTTCACCGCAGTCGACTGGGAGTCCGCGCGGCGTCACGGCTTTCCACTCTGGGATCTCGTCTACTTCCTCACGGACGCGCTCGTGCACCTGGACGGCGCGGACATCCCGCCGGCTCGGCGAGATCGGCACATGCAGCAACTATGGAAAGGCGAGGCCCCGTCGTCGCCGATCCTCCACGGGTGGGTTCGCCGCGGCGCCGACGCGCTCGGCATTCGGCACGAGGACGTCGGTCGCATCGTCATGCTCGGCTGGCTCCATCACGGTACGTCGCATCTCCGCCGCGCCAACAGCGGCGGACGGCACGGGATCGTTCTCGACGACGCGTCGAACCAGCCCCTCTCGTTCCGGGCAGCGCGGATCTGGTTGACCGACCCCGCCCTCGGATGCGAGTGGCCCGCCTGGCGCTCTCGCGCGGCCGCAAGCTAGCGACGCGGCGGTAGGACCTCGATCTCCGGCTGCACGGCCGTCGACACGAGCTTCGGGTTCGCGCGCCCGCCGAGCCCGCGGGCCGAGCCGGCGGCGATCGCCGCCGCACGCTCGTCACGGAGCAGCTTGTAGACGAGCCCACGGAGCAGGTAGCCGAACCGCGTCGTCGCGATCACGAACCGCCACGACCGCCGTGGCAGGTAGTCCTCGAGCATGGCCCGCTCCGCCGAGCCCACGACCTCGGCTCGTTGCGCAAGGCTCCACTGCGTCCCGCTCGTCGTGTTGCCGAGATGCACGAACTCTGCGTCGGCCTCGAACCACGCCCCCCAGCCGAGGGCACGGACTCGCCAGAAGAGGTCGATGTCCTCCGCGTACATGAACGCTCGCTCGGTCACGCCGCCGAGCTGCTCCCACACCTCCCAGCGCAGCGCCATCACGGCCCCGTTCGCCGCGTCGATCGAGCGCGACTCCGAGTGATCCCAGTGCGTGGCCCACTTCGGCTGCAGGCGATTCGGCACGCATCGGCTCAGACCGCTCGCGCGCAAGAGGGCGACGAGCGGACTCAGGATCGGAACGACGTTCGGCTGCAGCGAGAGATCCTCGTTCAGGACGCGCGGAACGGCGATCCCGATGCCGTCACGGTGAAGCGCGCGCACCAGGCTCGCGAGACTGCCGGGTCGGTGGACGAACGCGTCGTTGTTGATGAGGAAGAGGTAGTCGCCGGACAGGACGCGCGCACCGATGTTGGCGCCGCGCGCGAAGCCGATGTTCCGGTCGAGGCGCACGAGGTAACACTCCGGCAGCGCGTCGCGCAGCTGGTGCCACGCCTCGAGCTCCGATGCGTTGTCGACGACCACGATCCGCTCCGGCGGCAGACGGTCGTCGATCAGCGACCGGACCGAGCGCAGCGTGACGTCGGTCTGATTCCAGTTGAGCAGCACCGCGGTCGCCGCGGCGAGTCCGACGCCGTCGGTCTCCTTCGCCTTGACGCTGGTCACGGTCACGCCAAGGAACGATAAACGTCGAGATTTTGCGCCACCCAGCGTTCCACCTCGCCTTCGCCGTCGATCGGACGCACGCGCTCGACCGCAGCGGCCCACGTCCCGGGGTCGAGCAGTGCATCGACAGCCGAGACGATTGCCTTGACCGTCGGCTCGACCGCAATCGCGCCGGCACAGTCGTCGATGATCTCGCCGAGACCGCCGCGCGGCGACACGAGGGGCTCGGCCCAAACCGACGGAACGACGCCGATGTCGCAGCTCGCGAGGAAGTCGCGCTTGCCGTCGCCTTTGACGATGCCGTGAAACGAGACGTTCGAGGCGGTTCGTGCGGCCTCGACGACCTCGTCCTCGAGCCGTCCCCCGCCGGCGATCCTCAGCTCGAGGTGACGTTCCGCCAACGCGGGCGCAGCACGCAAGAGGACGTCGACGCCCTTCTCGCGCGAGAGGTTCCCGATGTATCCGAGCGTGTGCGGCGGTGAAGCCGGACGCGTCGGCGCTGAACCCGCCTCGCTCTGCATGGGGTTGCGAATCACGTGGCGCGGGATCGCGGGAAACACGCCGTCGTGCGCGCGGATCAAGAACTCGGAGACGCCCGCGAGAACGGACACGGACCTCGACCACCGCGCAAGCCGCGCGGCGCGAAACCCGCAGAGCGCGGGGCTCGGCCGGCAGGGGTCGCCGTTCGCTCTCATCAGCGTCACCCGCGGGCAGAGCAGGTGGTAGTCGTGCAGGGTGTGGAAGACCGGCGAGCCGCGGCGGCGACAGATCTCCCACACCCCGGTCCCGAGACCTTGCAGGTTGTGCGTGTGCACGACGTCGGGCCGGTGCGCGTCGACGGCGCGCGCGACCGAAGCCGTCGGAAGCGAGAGGACGTCCCCGACGTGGTTCTCGAACCAACGCAGCCGACTGTCGCGCGCGTCCGAATCATGCAGGACCGTCGTCGCGATCCCGGGTAGCCGCGCACCGGGAAACGTCTGCAGGATCGATACTTCGACGTCGTGCTGCACGAGCTCTCGCGTCAACAGGCCGAGGCCTTTCTCCGTGCCGCCGACGTCCGCGGCGGCGCCGTACGCGTTGACGATCAGGACGCGCATGCGGCGATCAGGAAGCGGGCGAACCGGCGACCGCACGTTCGAGCAGCGACGCGTAGAGCCGGTCGTACGCGTCGATGCGACTCTCCCAGCTGAGGTTCTGCTCGGCCCACGACCTCGCCTGCTCCGCGAGCGACGCTCGCGCCGGCGGATTCGCGAGCAGGTCGACAGCGGCTGACGCGAAGGCCTCGTCCGACTCCGCGACGACGACGTGCTTCCGATCGACGACGTCGATCCCCTCGAACGCGAGCCGGGTGCCGATCACCGCCTTGCCGGCCGCGAGCGCCTCGAGCACCTTGACCCGCATCCCGCTCCCGAAGCGGAGGGGAAGCACGATCGCCGCCGCGCGCTCGAGGTACGGCGAGAGGTCGGGCACCTCGCCGACGACGAAGACGCCCTGCCCGGCGAGCCGTTCGACCGCCGGCGACGGCTCGGCGCCGACGATGTGCAACGTGGCCTGCGGCCGCCGCGCGCGAACAAGCGGGAAGATCGTGCGTGCGAGCCGGACTGCGGCGTCGACGTTCGGCTCGTGACGGAAGCTGCCGAAGAAGAGCAGGTCGCTCGGGTCGGAGCCGAGCGGGTCCGACGGTTGCTCGGGGATGTCGATCCCGAGCGGGATCTTGACGACCTTCGTGTCGCCGGCGATTCGTTCGAGCTCCGTGCGATCTCGTTCGGTGAACGCGACGACGGCGTCGACCTCCTGCGTCACCGCCGTCTCGAACCGGCGCCACGCTCTCACCTCGAGCTGACGCAGGACGCGACCTCTGTTCTGCCGTCCCTTCTGGGTCGCCGTCGCGATGCCCGGCTCGTGCTCGACCAGGACCTTCGGGGCGCGGCACGTTGCGACGTTCGGCAGGAACTGCGCCGTCACGTGGAACTCGAACTGGATGACGTCGGGCTCCCACGTCCGGACGAGAGACTCGAGCTGCTCTCCGTACCCGGTCGCGCGGCGGTGCTGGACCCAGGTCGGCGTGCCGTGAAGGAGCGCGTACCTCATGCGGGCACGCCGGGCCACGCGGGCTCCGAGCGAGCGGTCGGCACGCGGCTCGACGACCTCCTCGACGGCAGCGCAGCGCGCCCGGAGCGTCTCGTCAACGGGCGCCTCGCCGGGCCACCGGGCATGCAGGACCGCGACGTCGTGGCGGAGGGCCAGGTGCGCGAGGAACTGGCCGATCACCCGGCTGCCGCCGTGACGCCCGTCCGACCGCGGCGTGAACGGGACCAGCGACAGGACCCGAAGCCGCTCCGTCGGACGCGTCGCCGATCGTGTCTCCAGAGGTTGGACCATCTCGTCCCACAGTATCGGCGTGTCCGTTGACGCCCTTCAGCGTCCGATATACAGAACGGATGTGACTGGGACCGTGACACCTGCCGGGGAGCCGCCTACCGGCGCGCGCCCCGACGGAGCGGAGCTCGACCGAAGCCGCCTTTCGGTCCGGCTCGCTGCGAACTCGCTCGTCCAGGTCGTCGGAACCGTGCTCGCGTCGGCGATCGGCTTCGTCACCTTCATCGTCACCGCGCGGGTGCTCGGGCCGGCGATCTACGGCGACCTCACCGCGGCGAACGCCTTCCTCTACGTCCCGACGGTGCTCGCAGAGGTCGGCCTGTCGATGGTCGTCGTGCGCGAGATCTCCGCCGACGAAGCGTCCACCGAGGACGTGGTCGGCGGGTCGCTTCCGCTCCGCGCCGCGATCGGAGTGGCGACGGTGACGTTGAGCCTTCTGATCGCGCTCGCGTTGCCGTTCAACCACCGCACGACGCTCGCGATCGTGGTCGGGTCTCCCGGCGCATTCTTCACGGTCATGACATTCGCGGTCCAGCCCGTTCTGCAGGCGAGGCTGAAGATGCAATGGGCGGTGATCGCGACGCTCGTGGGCCGCTTGGCGACGTTGGGACTCACGGTCGCCGCGCTGACGGGAGGTCTCGGCTACCTCGCCGTGATGGGAGCAACGGTGATCGGCCTCGGCCTCACGCTCGCACTCTCGGTCGTCTTCGTCCGCCGCCTGATGCGCATCCGTCTTCGCGTCGACGTCTCCTTGTGGCGCCGACTGATCGGCCCCGCACTGTTCCTCGCGCTCGCGCTCGGCACTGCGAGCATCACCGCACGGGTCGACACCGTCCTCATCAGCCTGCTCAAGCCGTCGCGGGACGTCGGGCTCTACGGGGCGGCATACAAGTTCGTCGACGTGTCGACGCTCTTCGCGAGCGCGATCGGCATCTCCCTGTTTCCCGTCTTCTCCCGCTTCTTCGCCAACGACGGCCGTCGCGCACGCGACCTGTTGCAGAAGAGCCTCGACGTCGTGGTCGCCATGTCGCCGCCGCTCGTCGTCCTCATCATCGGCCTGGCGGCGCAGATCATCCACTACTCCGCGGGGCACGAGTTCAGCGGCGCCGTCCCTGTCCTGCAACTGCTCGCGCTCTCGCTCTTCTTCGTCTTCCTGCGCGCACCTCTGAGCCGATTCCAGATCGCCGCGGGCGCGTACAGACCGCTCGCCTGGATGATGCTCGCGATGCTCGCGTTCAACGTCGGGCTGAATCTCGCGCTCATCCCGACGTACGGCATCAAGGCTGCGGCGGTCGTCAACCTCGCGACCGAGTTCCTCGGGTTTGCGCTCCAGCTCGGCTTCGTGTGGAAGCGCCTCGCGTTTCGTCCCAGCGTCCGGTACCTCCCCACCGTCGCGGGAGCAACCGTGCTCATGGTCGTCTGGTTCGCGCTCCTCCCCGGCGTGCCGATCGCCGCCGGAATCGCAGGCGCGGTGCTCTACTCAGTGGTGCTGCTGTGGGCGCCGGGCGTGATTCGCGATCTCGCACGCGACGTCCTGGCCGGAGTTCGGGCTTAGACGGCGAACGCGCCTTCGGCGAGGCGCTGCCGATACCAATCGACCGTCCGCGAGAGCCCGTCTTCGAGCGAGGTGACCGGGCGCCATCCCAGCGACGCTGCCGTCGCCTGCGTATCGGCGACGCGAACCTGCTCGAATCGGCGGTCTTCTACCGCACCGAAACGAGGCGTGATCTCTGGGGCGACGAGCTGCGTCAACCGCTCGACGATCTGTCTGACGGAACGCAACTCGCCGGAACCGATGTCCACCGATGCGCCGTCGACACCCTCCGCGGACGCAGCCGCCAAAAACGCGTCGGCGACGTCGTCGACGTAGACCCAGTCGACGCCGCGCTCGCCGCTCGACACTTCCGGCGGATCTCCGCGGAGGAGCGCGAGGATCGTGTACGGCACGAGCTTGCGGAGGTCGCGCTGGCCCGGCCCGTAGACCATGAACAGCCGCAGGTTCACGACCGACAGGCCGTACACGTCGTCCGGCTCCTCGAGCGAACCGCTCAGGACAACACGCCGACATCCGATCTCGGCCGCGGCACCCAGGACGTTGACGGCGCCCGCGAGGTTGGCCTCGAAGGTCGGAGCCACCAGCTCGAGCCCCCGCGCCGCACGCGTCTCTCCCGCGAGGTTGAAGACGACGTCGGGCCGAGCGGACGTGAAGATCCGCCGCAGCGTCTCTCCATCGACGACGTCGCCTCGCCACCACGAAACGCCGTCTTCATCGCCCGGAGCGTGCGTCCGAGAGAGCGCGTGGAGCTCGAGTCCCGAGGGCCGCAGCCGTTCCAGCACGGCCGCGCCGATGAAGCCGGTCGCGCCCGTCACGAGCGCCCGCTCGCCCACCAACCTCGGGTCAGACACCGCGGGCTACGTCGAACATCGCCGTCTGCTCGGCATACAGCTCGTCGCCGAGACGTCCCGGCGGGATCTCCACGTCCTCGATTCCGATCGGCTCGTCACGAGCGACGTCGCGCGTGACCGTGCACTCGCCCGAGAGTGCCATCGGCAGGAGTCGGCGCGCGCGGGAGACCTCGACGTTCTCGATCGATCCGTAGCAGGTGAACCCGCCGACCCCGTCGAGCCGCTCTCCCGCGTGCAGGTCGCGCTTGGCGAGCGTCACGACCTCGCAGACCGGACCGGCACGGGGGGCAACGGCGGCATCGTGGAAGAGCACAGCGCGCGCGGCAGTGAGCGGTGCCTCGAGGTGCGGCAGATGCCAAGGTTGGTAGAAGACGTAGAACGGGCCGTCACCGAGCTTGAAGTAGCGCATCCACTCGCGTCGCGACGGCTCGTCGTCGTGGACGACGAGGAATCCGCCTGAACCGGGCTCGGCGCCGAGTACGAAGTCGACGAGGCCGCGCTCGAGCAGCGCATCGCCGTCGTAGAGCGTCGGCACGTCCTTCACGTGCGCGACCCGATGACCCATCATCCCGCGCCGCGCAACCCCGAAGCCGGTCGCGTTCGCGACGAGCGTCATCTCCATCGAGAGCTTCGTCCCGTCCGCGAACGACGTGACCATGCGCGGCTTCTGACCCCACTGCGCGGCAAAGTCCTGCTGCGTCTCGGGCGTCCTGTAGGGGTCGAGCAGGCCTTTCACGTTCCCCGCGAGGACGGGACGGCAGCCGATCGTCGTCGCGTAGCGGTAGAGGTTCATCAGGATTCCGGGCTCGTCGCCGTCGGTATACGAGACGACGAGGCCCTTCTGTTCCGCACGGACGCGAAGGATGGGCCCGAGCGTCGCCGCCAGTTCGGCATTGACGAGCACGACGTGCTTTCCGTGCTCGATCGCCTCGAGGGTGACGCGCGCGCCGGCTTCGGCGTCGCCCGTCGCTTCGATGATCACGTCCACGTCGGGAGCGCTGCAGACGAGCAGCGGATCGTCCGAGACGAGCACGCGCGATCCGCCCACGATCTCTTCGACGCGGGCGCGATTCCTACCCGCAATCGCCGCGAGCTCGATCCCGACGACCGGCGACAGCAACTGCTGCGCGATCGCTCCGCCGATCGCACCCGCGCCGATGAGCCCGACGCGAACCGGGTTGCCCTCCCGCCCGCGTCGCTCGAGCGCGGAATCGAGGATGATCACGTGCCGATGCCGGCGTAGCGCGCGAACTCTCGCTTGTCGAGCATCCGCCGCCCGTCGACGAACAGCGGGGGTGGCTCCATGGCGGCGAGAAGCTTCGGAACCTCGCGGTAGTCGTCCCAGCGTGTGACGAGGACGACGGCGTCCGCTGCGGAGAGCGACTCCTCGAGGCTCGCCGCGAGCGCGACACGGTGAGAGTCGCCTCTCAGCTCCTCGGGAAGCATCCGCACGACGGGATCGTGGACGGTTACGGACGCCCCTTCGCGGAGAAGCCGTTCGATGATCGGCACGGCCGGCGACTCGCGCACGTCGTCGGTGTCCGGCTTGAACGCAAGGCCGAGCACCGTCACACGTGCGTCTCGAAGCTCTGCGAGGCCCGGCCGGAGCAGATCGAGCAGTGCATCCGAACGCGCCTCGTTCGTCCGCAGGACGGCCTCGAGCACCGGGAGCCGGACGCCGAGCCCGGCCGCGTGGGCGGTCAACGCGCGCAAGTCCTTCGGGAGGCAGCTCCCCCCGAAACCGCAGCCCGCCTCGAGGAACGACGCGATCGGCGCGCGGACAGGCGTACCGTCGGCGCCGAGCGGTGTGAGGTAGCGCGAGAGATGGACGCCGTGCATGACGTCGACGACATCCGCGTCCCCCAGAGCGGTGCAGACGTCCGCGATCTCGTTGGCGAACGAGATCGCCGTCGCCAGCAGTGCGTTCGAGGCGTACTTGATCAGCTCCGCCGTCGTCGTGTCCGTGCGCAAGCGCGGAACCTCCCGTGGAACCGCAGCGTACAGCCGCTCGAGCGCGTCGTGGACGCGCTCGTCCGCCGCGCCGAGGACGAGCCGGTCAGGCGACATGAAGTCCTCGACGGCTTGGCCCTCGGTGAGGAACTCCGGGTTCACGCCGACTCCGAAGTCACGGCCGGCTTGCTTGCCCGAGGCCTGCTCGAGCAAGGGCACGACGACTGACCGCGTCGTCCCTGGCACGACGGTGCTCTTCACGACGACGACGTGATACCGAGATCTGCCGCGCAGCGCCGTCCCGATCGCCCGCGTCACCTCACGCACTGCATCGAGGTCGATCTCGTTCCCTGCGAACGGCGTTCCCACCGCGATCATGGTCAGGTCCGACTCGGCAACGGCCGCCGGCAGGTCGGTCGTGAGCCACGCCCTCTGCCACCGGGCGGACCTTTCGCTCGTCGACGTCGACGCAGACGACGTCGACTCCCAGGTCCGCTAGACAGGCGCCGGTGACGGCGCCGACGTACCCGAGCCCGACGATCGAGACCGTCATGCCGGCACGGCCTCTCGATTCTCCGAGTACCACACGAGCGACCGGGTCAGCCCTTCGTCGAGCCCGACCTCGGGCTCGTAGCCGAGCTCCTCGCGCGCCTTCGCGATCACCGGACAACGGCGGGAGGGGTTGTCGACCAGATAGTCCGGTTCCTCGCTCGTCCTGCGGATCACCTCGCCCGAGTAGCCGAGCAGCTCGCGTCCCAGCGCTGCCATGCGTTCCGCGAGCTGCGCCATCGAGATCTCCGGCCGCTCGACTCCGATGTTGTAGGGCTCGCCCGCCCGGCCGCGGACGAGAACCTTGTAATAGCCGACGACGGCGTCGGCGACGTAGCAGAACGTCCTCGTCGCGGACCCGTCGGACAGGAGGACGATGTCCCGTCCCGCAAGAACGTCTCTCGCGAAATCGGGGATCACACGCCTGTCCGTGACCTTCAGTCCCGGTCCGTAGTTGTTGAACGGCCGTGCGATCGTCACGGGAACCTCGAACTCGCGCGCGAAGTTCACGCAGAGCGTCTCGCCGAAGCGCTTCGACTCGTCGTAGCAGGCGCGCGGGCCCGTGCAGGACACGTTTCCGCGATAGGTCTCGGACGTCGGGATCTCCGCCGTCGGCGGATCGCCGTAGATCTCGCTGCTCGAGAAGAACAGCAGGCCCTCGACGGGGCGGCCGAGCTCCCCGCGGCGACGCGCATGGTCGAGCAGCGCGCGAAGCCCGCCGACGTTTGCGTCGATCGTCTCGATCGGATGCTGCCGGTAGTAGGTCGGCGAAGCGATCCCTGCGGCATGGACGATGTACTCGAAGTCGTCCATGTCCTCCGGCAGGGGTCGACGGACGTCGTGAACGACGAGGCCGAGATCTTCGTCGAGCGCCGAGAGCCATTCCGGGACGCCCCGCGCGTAGTTGTCGTAGACGGTGACCCGGATCCGATCCTTCGCGGCCGAGCCGCGGTTTCGTGCCCGCGAGCGCGTCGAGCTCCACGGCCGCGCGGTCGTTGATGAACGAGAGGTCGTGCTCGACGACCTCGGCTGCACTCCCTAGGGTCGCTCGTCCGCTCACGCCAGCACGAGCTTTCTGCACCGAAACGCCTCCGCGTAGCCGCTCGGCGACTTGCACTCGACTCCTCTCAGCCGAAGCGTCGCCCTGAAGGTCTCCGATGAGAACCAGTGCTTGTCGGCCTGGCTGGAGTAGATGCGAGTGAGCGTCTCGATCTTGCGCTCGGTCTGACGGTCGTCGAGGTGGACGTACGTGTTGAGACGCGCGAGGTCACCGTCCCATTTCGGAATCTCGTACTCGAGGACGAGCTGATCGCGGAACGTGTTGTACGTGAGCTCTGACAGCAGCCGGTGGTCCTGGTGGAGATCGTCGCCGAGGTGCGTGAAGACGAGATCCGGCTCCAGGTCGGCGCCGAGCGCGTCGAAGTACTCCTTGATCTCGGTGCCGACGAACGGAAAGTAGCGGCCGCGGAACGCCTCGATCCTGACGTTCGCCGCCGCCGCACCCGACAGGAACGCTTCCGCGCCGGCGCGCGCCTCCGCGGCGCGCTCGCCCTCGGAGCTGAACACGACCCAGTCGACGCGGACGTCGTCGCCCGCATCGAGCAGCTTCAAGAGCGTCCCGCCGCATCCGATCTCGATGTCGTCGCAGTGCGCGCCGAGGCAGAGGATGCTCGAGACCGACCCGTCGAGCCCGAGGTTCAGCATTCCGCGGGGACGAGCTCGAGCGCCGGCAGCGCGAACACGAGCCGCGCGCCCCATTCACGCGTATACGCGAGCTGCTCGACGATCTCGTCCCTGAGGTTCCAGGGCAGGACGAGGATGAGATCCGGTCGCGTCTCGGCGAGCCGCTCCGGCGGGAAGATCGGAATGTGGGTCCCGGGCAGGAACAGCCCGTGCTTGTGCGGATTCCGGTCGACGGTGTACTCGAGGAGATCGGCGCGGATCCCGCAGTAGTTCAGGAGCGTGTTCCCCTTGCCGGGAGCGCCGTAGGCGGCGACCCTCAACCCGTCGCGACGGGCCGCGATCAGCACCTCGAGCAGGTCGCGCTTCGTCTCCTCGACGCGCTTGCGAAAGTCCTCGTACGGCGCCCCGCTCTCGAGCCCGAACGTCCGCTCGCGCTCGGCAAACTCGCGGATGCGATCCGACGTCTCGTGACCGGCCGACGCGTGTGCGGCGAAGAGGCGCAGCGACCCGCCGTGAGTCCAGACCTCCTCCAGGTCGAAGACGTCGAGCCCGTGCGCTGCGAATACCCGCGACGCCGTGAGCAGCGAGAAGTACGAGAAGTGCTCGTGGTAGATCGTGTCGAAGAGGTTCCCCTCGAGCAGCCGCATCAGGTGCGGGAACTCGACGGTGACGACGCCGCCCGGCGCGAGCAGCGTCGCGATCCCGGCGACGAAGTCGTCGAGATCCGGCACCTGCGAGAGGACGTTGTTGCCGACGACGAGATCGGCGTGACCGTGCTCGGACACGACCGCAGCCGCCGTCTCGCGACCGAAGAAGGCGACGCGCGTCGGAACCCCGCGCGCGATCGCGGCCTCGGCGACGTTACGGGCGGGATCGATCCCGAGCACCGGGACGCCCCGCGCGACGAAGTGCTGGAGCAGGTAACCGTCGTTCGACGCGAGCTCGACGACGAAGCTCTTCCCCGAAAGTCCCAAGCGTTCCACGATCATCTCGGCGTAGTCGCGCGCGTGGCTCACGAACGCGTCCGAGTACGACGAGAAGTACGCGTACTCGGTGAAGATGTTCTCCGGAGCGACGTACTCCGGCAGCTGGACGAGGTGACAGGTCTCGCAGACGCGCACGTGCAGCGGATAGAAGGGCTCCATCGTGTCGAGCTGGTCCGCGCGCAGGAAGCTCTCGCAGAGCGGCGACATGCCGAGGTCGACGACGGTACGGCCGAGCGGCGCGCTGCAGAAGCGGCATGCGACGGTCGGCGCAGCTCGGTCGCGCTGCTCGGTCTCCATGACCTGCACGGTCAGGCGTCGGCCGGCGTCTGGACTTCTTCGAGCCCGACCGGCATCGACCACGGCGCCTGGCCGGAGGCGACCAGACGCTCGAGCGTCTGCTTGTCCTTCAAGGTGTCCATCGGCGCCCAGAAGCCGTCGTACGGATACGCGAGCACGCGATTCTCCTCGACGAGCGCCGGGATCGCGTCGTTGACCAGGTCGGCGTGGTGCTCGAGGTAGTCGAAGATCTCACGCCGCAGGACGAAGTAGCCGCCGTTGATCCGGATCCCCGACGTCGTGACGTCGCTGATCGCGTTCACACGGTTGCCGCCGTCGAACGAGACGATGTGGAACGTGTGGGTGGGCCGGGGCGCAAGGAAGAGAACGGCTGCATCGCTCTCCGCCAGCGTCCGCACCATGTCGGGAAGCGGCGCGTCGGTGAGCACGTCGCCGTAGTTCGCGAGGAAGATCTCCTCGCCCTCGAGGTGCGGCGCGACCGCCTTCAGGCGTTCCCCGATCGTCGCCTGCAACCCGGTGTTCACGAAGGTGATCGACCACTCGTCGATGTCGCGCTGCAGGAGCTCGATGCGGCGACCCCCCTCCCTGAGGATGAAGTCGTTCGACAGCGCTTCGTTGTAGTTCAGGAAGTAGTCCTTGATCGCCTCGGCCTTGTAGCCGAGGCAGACGACGAAGTCGTGATGCCCGAAGGCGGCGTAGTAGCGCATGATGTGCCACACGATCGGCCGGTCGCCGACCGGAATCATGGGCTTCGGGAGCCGCTCCGAGTCCTCGCGAATGCGCATCCCGAGGCCGCCGCAGAAGAGAACGACCTTCACGCCCAAAACGTAGCGCTTTGCCGGCGCTTTGGCAGTCGGACGTGACGGTTCCCTATTGTCAGATCGCCCGATCTGCGTTACAAGGAAACTCGTTGTTCCGGTTGGGGGAGGGTGGTCTTGCGGCGCGTCTCACGGTTCCTGCGGCTTCTGGTGCTGGCCGCTGCCTGCTTCGGCGTCCTCTCGGCACCGACTGACGGAGCAACCCCGGTCACCGGGCCGCCGGGCACGGTCCTCGGGACTCCGTCGCAGGCCGGGACGGAGTCGATCGCGACCGGGTTCCAGGACAACGTCGTCTTCAGCGGCCTCCACCTCCCGACAGTCTTCCGCTTCGCCCCCGACGGGCGGATCTTCATCGCGGAGGACGACGGCGTGATCAAGGAGTACGACAGCCTGAGCGACCCGACGCCGACCGTCGTCGCCGATCTCAGCACCGAGGTCCAACGCTACTGGGACCGCGGGCTGCTCGGGATGGCGGTCGACCCGAACTTCCCGTCGTCTCCGTACCTCTACGTCCTGTACACGTACGACGCGCCGATCGGCGGAACCGCGCCCGTCTGGAACGACGCCTGCCCCACGCCGCCCGGGCCGACCACTGACGGCTGCGTCGTCAGCGGCCGGCTCTCCCGGCTCACGATCGATCCGAGCACCAATCACATGACGAACGAGCAGGTGTTGCTCAACGACTGGTGCCAGCAGTTCCCGAGCCACTCGATCGGCGACCTCCTCTTCGGCCCCGACGGGATGCTCTATCTCAGCGGGGGCGACGGCGCCAGCTTCAACGCCGTCGACTACGGCCAATACGGAGGCAGCGCCGGGAGCCCGACCCTTGCGAACCCGTGCGGGGACCCGCCGGGCGGCGCCGGGAGCGCACTCTTCCCCCCGACGGCCGAGGGCGGTGCGCTGCGGAGCCAGAGCGTCCGTCGCGCCGCCGGCGAGCCGGTCACCCTCAACGGATCGATCCTGCGGCTCGATCCCGCCACCGGAAATGCCGCGCCCGGCAACCCGCTCGCCTTGAACCCAAGCCCGAACGCCCAGCGGATCATCGCGTACGGAATGCGCAATCCGTTCCGATTCACCTTCCGGCCGGGGACGAGCGAGGTTTGGATCGGCGACGTCGGCTGGAACGACTGGGAGGAGATCAACCGGATCGTCAGCCCGACGGGGTCGCCGCCGAACTTCGGTTGGCCGTGCTACGAGGGGACGGGCCCGCAGTCGGGCTACCAGAGTGCCGGGCTCAACCTGTGCAACAGCCTCTACGGAGCCGGAGGCGCGAACTCCGGGACGTTCGGGAACACGACCGTCGGCACGCTCGTCGACTCGGCGACGGTGGGCTACAAAGAGGTCTCGCGGTATACGGCCGTCGGGAGCACGGTCACGAAGATCACCGGGTATGTCTCCGGACTCGGCGCGACGTCGGGGACGCAGCCGGTCAAGGCGGTCATCTATGCCGACAGCAGCGGCCGGCCCGGAGCGTTGCTCGGCACCTCCAACCAGGTCACCGTCACGGCGGGACAGGCATGGAACTGGGTCGACTTCACCTTCCCCAGCCCCGTCACCGTCTCCCCCGGGACGATCTGGATGGGCTACATCGCCGGCAGCGTGAACAACCTCACGCAGATGCGCTACATCAGCCAGAGCGGCGGCACCGCCTGGAACGTCAACACCGGCGGCTACGGCGCCGGGCCGACGAACCCCTTCGGAAGCTCCTCGATCTTCGGCGCCAGCTACTCGCTGTACGCGACGTACACGAATGGGTCGAGCACCACCCCCGCGACGCCGCCGTACTACACCTACGCACACACCGCGAGCATCGTCCCGAACGACGGCTGCCCGACCGGCGGCTCATCGGTCACCGGCGTCGCGTTCTACAACGGCGGCTCGTATCCGTCCACCTACAACGGCGGGCTCTTCTTCGCCGACCACACGCGACAGTGCATCTGGTTCATGCGCGCGGGGTCGAACGGGCTGCCGGATCCGTCGCAGATCTCGTTGTTCGAAGGCGCGTCACCTGGGCCTACCGACCTGGAGATCGGACCAGGGGGAGATCTCTTCTACTGCGAATACGACGGCGGGAAGATCCACCGGATCACGTATCTCAACAGCAACAGCCCGCCGGTCGCACGCGCGACGGCGTCGGCGACGAGCGGACCCGCGCCGCTCACTGTGACCTTCGACGGCAGCACGTCCAGCGACCCGGATCCCGGCGACACGCTCACCTACTCCTGGGACCTGAACGGCGACGGCGTCTTCGGCGACTCGACCGCCGTCAGCCCGAGCTTCACGTATCAGACCGCCGGCACCTACGACGTGCAACTCCAGGTGACGGACAACCACGGCGCGTCGAACACCAGCAGTCCGATCACGATCACGGTCGGCGCCGGGAACACGCCGCCCGTCCCGATGATCACGGCGCCGGCATCGACGCTCACGTGGCGCGTGGGCGACCTGATCAACTTCGCCGGCGACGCCACCGATCAAGAAGACGGGACGATCCCGGCTTCTGGGCTCTCGTGGACGATCATCCTCCACCATTGCTTCTCGCCGTCCAACTGCCACACCCACCTGATCCAAACCTTCGCCGGCGTCTCCAGCGGAATGTTCAATGCCCCCGACCACCAGTACCCGTGCTGGCTGGAGATCCAGCTGACGGCGACGGACTCCGGTGGGACGACGGCGACGACGAGCATCCGGCTCGATCCGCAGACGGTGAACCTCACGCTGGCGAGCTCGCCGACGGGCGCGCAGCTCGCACTCAATTCAGCCGCAGCGGCCGCACCGTACGCGACGACCGTCGTCATCGGCTCGAGCAACACGGTCAGCGCGCCCACGCCGCAGGCGATCGGCAGCGGCACGTACGCGTTCAGCAGCTGGTCCGACGGCGGCGCGCAGACGCACAACGTCACCGCGCCTGCGACGGACACGACCTACACGGCGACGTTCACGCAGACGGGAAGCTCAGGAACGTTCGGGAGAACGACGACCGGGACGCTCACCGACCGGGCGACGGTCGGTTACAAGGAAGTGTCGAAGTACACAGCAGTCGCGAGCAGTGTGACGAAGCTCACGGGATACATCTCGGGACTCGGCGCGACTGCGGGCACCCAACCCGTGAAAGCCGTGATCTACGCCAACAACAACGGTCGGCCGGGATCGCTGCTCGGCGTCTCGAACGAAGTCACGATCACCGCCGGACAGGCCTGGAGCTGGGTCGATTTCAACTTCGCCAGCCCGGTCACCGTCCCGGCGGGCACGGTCTGGATGGGCTATATCGCCGGCAGCGTCAACAACCTCACCCAGCTGAGCTACGTCAGTCAGACCGGCGGCACTGTCTGGAATGCCAACACCGGCGGCTACGGCGCGGGGCCGACCAACCCCTTTGGCACTTCCTCCGTCTTCGGCGCCGGCTACGCGCTCTACGCGACGTATATCAACGGGCCCTAGCGGGGCTCGCGCCTCCGAATCCCTGAATCGAGGGTCTCAATGACGGCGCTGACGGGCCGATGGACCCGCCAGAATGCACCGCCGCCTTCAGGTCATTCTGTTTCTAGCCGCGCTTGCCTCGATTCTCGCAACGCCTTCGGCAAGTGGTGGCGCAGGCACGCCGCCTGGAAAGCAGCCGCCCGCGAACACGTCGCTGCCGACGATCGGCGGGACCCCTTTGCAGGGCTCGACGCTCTCCGCTTCGACAGGCGGCTGGTCCGGGACCGGCCTCGCCTTCGCGTATCAGTGGTACGGCTGCGACAGCAGCGGCGCGACCTGCTCGCCGCTCCCGAACCAGACGAGCTCGACGCACGCCGTCGCTGCGGGTGACGTCGGCAAGACGCTGCGGGTCGCAGTCGTCGCGACGAACAAGAACGGGACGGCGACGGCAACGTCGCAGCAGACGTCGCTCGTGACCCCGCCGCCGTCGACGCCGCCGCCGACGACGACGACGACCACCACCACCACCACGACGACGACCACCACCACGCCGACCACGACCACGACGACGCCGACGACGACCACGA
The DNA here is from genome assembly GCA_005884945.1 of Actinomycetota bacterium. Classification (GTDB taxonomy): domain Bacteria; phylum Actinomycetota; class Thermoleophilia; order Gaiellales; family Gaiellaceae; genus 3-1-20CM-4-69-9. The sequence continues at coordinate 27,541 of VAYM01000121.1, forward strand.
CGACCCCAACGTCGACGACGACCACCACGACGACGCCGGCGCCGCCGCCGCCGCCGCCCGGAAACCGCTTCGGCTTCTCGGCCGGCGGCAATCTCCAGAACTTCAGCTCGACGGATCTCAACCGGTATCTCGACGCCGCCAAGGCCGCGCACGCCGGCTGGATCCGCTTCGACATCAACTGGAACTCGATCCAGTACAACGGCCCGTCGTCGTACAACTGGACGGCGTTCGACAACGTGGTCAATGCAGCGCGCGCCCGGGGCATGCGCGTGCTCGGCATCCTCGCGTACACGCCTCCATGGGCACGAGCAACCGGCGTGACGACGTCACACACGCCGCCGGCAGACCTGAACACGTTCGCGACGTTCGCACGCACCGCCGCAGCGCACTTCGGACCGCTCGGCGTCCACGATTACGAGATCTGGAACGAGCCGAACATCGCCTCGTTCTGGTACCCCGGCCCCGACCCGGCCCGGTACACGCAGATGCTCAAGCTGTCCTACACCGCGATCAAGGCGGCCGACTCGTCGGCGTTCGTCGTCTCCGGCGGCCTCTCCCCTTACGGCTCGTACGGCCAGGCTGACGCCCAGCACATGAATCCGATCAACTTCCTCCAGTCGATGTACGCGAACGGAGCGCGCTCGAGCATGGACGCAGTCGGCTGGCACCCGTACGCGTTCCCATACGGGATCGGCTTTTACAGCTGGAGCGGGTGGTCCCAGATGTCCGCGACGAATCCGAGCGCACGGAGCGTGATGACCGCGAACGGCGACGGCGCCAAGCAGCTGTGGTCGACCGAGTTCGGCGAGCCGACCGGCAGCTCGTCCCGCTCCGTCTCCGAAGCCGCTCAGGCCGCGTACGTCACGGACACGTACGCCGCGCTTCGGAACTGGAGCTGGGCGGGCCCGGCCTTCTTCTACAGCTTCCACGACAACGGCACCGACCCGACGAACATCGAAGACAACTTCGGCGTCCTCCACTACGACTGGAGCACGAAGCCGGCGTTCGGCGCCTTCCAGATCGCCGCCGCGGCCGGCTAGACCGCTCGGCGATACGCCTCGACGTAACCCGCGGCCGATCGGCTCCAGCTGAACTGCGCCGCCCGCTCCGCGCCCGCAGCGGCGAGCCGCTCTCGAAGCTCCGCGTCCGTCGCAAGCCGGACGAGCGCGTCGCTCCAGGCGTCCTCGTCGCCGGGATCGACCCGAAGGGCGGCCTCGCCTGCCGTCTCGTCGAGCGCGCTGCCGGTCGAGCAGACGACGGGAACGCCCCGAACCATCGCCTCGAGCGGCGGGAACCCGAATCCCTCCGCGAACGACGGCGTGGCGACGAACAGGGCGCCCGCGAACAACCCGTCCAGCTCGGCATCGGACACCCGTCCGCAGAGCTCGACCCCCGGCTCCCGGCGAAGCGCGGCCAGGATGTCGTCGGACGCATAGCCCGGGAGGCCGACCACGCGCCAGACGGCCTCGAACCCGTCTCGGCGCGCTCGGCGCAAAGCCCGCAGAAGGCCGAGGTGATTCTTGCGCGGCTCGATCGTGGACACGGTCAGGAAGTACGGGCGCTCGAGCTCCGGGCGATACGTGACGTTCGACTCGGCGATTCCAGACGGCGCCGCGACGACGACGTCCGCGTCGATGGCGGGGCGGTGCTCGAGCAGCTGCTCTCTCGTCCACTCGGAGACGCAGACGATCTGCGCCGGTCGCTTCGCGACAGCCAGATCGAGCATGAAGGTCTTGTAGCGGGCGACGCGCCCCGGGAACCATTCCGGGTTCTGGAGAAAGAAGACGTCGTGAATCGTCAGCAAGAACCGCGAACGACTGAGGACGAGGGGACGGAAGTCGCACAGGTGGACGAGGTCGTATCGACGAGCGTCTAGAGGAAGACTGCATTGCTCGAACGTCAGGCGTCCGAGCTTGCTCTCGCGCAAGCGCCGGTCGGTCCAGCCACGGGCAACGTCGATCCGGTCGCCGTCGGGCAGCGCCCCCGGCAGGGCGCGCGCGAGACCTTGGGCGACAGTTCCGATCCCGCCTTGCGTCTGATGCGCAGCCAGGAGGATCCTCATCGAGCTAACCGCACGCCCGTTTGTATGCGATCTCGATCTCGGCGTCCGCGATCTCGCGGAGGCGTGCGACGAACCGCGGCTCCGCGAATCGGTCTGCGTGCGCGCGAAGCTCGCTCTCGTCCCACGAGCTCTCGAGAAGCCGACGGACGACGTCGACGATCTCGGACGCATCCGGACGGTCGAAGAAGAGCCCCGTCCTTCCCTCCACCACAGTGTCGAGGAACCCGCCCCAGCGCAGGACGGCTGCCGGCTTCCCGAAGGCCGCCGCTTCGAGGGGCGTGAGACCGAAGTCCTCGTGGGAGGCGGAGACCAACGCCTTGCTCGCGGCGTATAGCCAGCGGAGCTGATCGTCGGACACCTGCGGAAAGAAGGTGACGTTGCGCGCCGCGAGCGCGCGCAGCCGAGAGCCATCCGGTCCCGTCCCGACGACGACGAGGCGTTCCTCGGGAAGTCGCGCCAGCGCCCCGACGACGGCGTCGACGTTCTTGTACGTCAGCAGGCGGGAGACACAGAGCAGGAACCCCGGCTCGAGCCCGTCCAGCGGCTCTTGCGGGGCGCTCGGGTCGACGCCGTGCGGCGGCGGCAACACCTCGGCGTCACGACCGTACACCTCCCGAATCCGCGCCCGGACGGCGGTCGAGTTCGCGAGGTATCGATCCGCGGAAGCAGCCGCCCGCCGGTCCCACCGTACGAGGTATGGACGAAGGACTCCGAGCGCGAGCTTCGTCGCCGGGCCGCTCTCGCGCAGATACCGGTCCCGCTGGTAGAGCCACCGCGCGGGGGTGTGGCAGTAGACAACCTTGCGCCCATTCACACGTGCACCGTGCGCCCAGCCGCTCGAGCTGCAGAAGACGACGGTTCCGTCGACGCCGAGCCGGTCGAACGCCGGCGCGAGCAACGGGAGGGCGAGCCTGTGATGTCTGCGCAGGACGTGAACACGGTCGAGCGTCGATGTATGGACCTCGCGCTCGCCGAAGGCAGAGAACGTTCCCTCGGCGTCGAAGAGCGAGGTGTACAGGTCGGCCTGCGGGAACGCCTTCAGCATGGCGAGAACGACCCGCTCAGCGCCGCCGCGCTGCGTCAAATAGTCATGGACGATCGCGACCGGAACTGGTGGCACGTCCGACACGGTAGTCCGACGGGCTGCCGAAACAGCCCGTCAGAGCGCAACGACAGAGCCGCCCACCGACGAGCGGGCGCGATCCGAGGTCGCCTTCGCCTAGGCCTTGCGACTCGCCATGCGGCGGATCGAAACCCCCGCGATGACGAGAAGCAACCCGCCACCGACGATCAACGCCAGATCCAGACCGGTGAAGGGCAGTGACCCGAGCGTCTTGCTCGCGGTCGCTCCCTGCACCTGCTGCTGCACGTTGCCGCCGGTGCCGTTGTACGTCCCAGGCTTCGGAGTCCCCGCTGCGACAGCGCTGCCGACGAACAGCAGCATGCTGACGACAGAGACGCAAAAGACTGTGATGTGAAGTCGCTTCACTGATTCCTCTCCCCGCAGAACACCCCTACCGCAGACGTTACACAAGCTAGGCACAGCTCACCCGGGTGTCAATACCCAAGCGTCGATTCCGACCCGATGCAAACCGATCGTTCACGAATTGAACGTTCACCCCGGTGAACATTATTTCGATCGCGCGCGATTCGAAACAAGGGTCCGCGCGAGGAAGATCTCGTCGAGGGCGGCCGTCGAGACCCGAAGCCCGCGCCTGACCCTTGCCTGGACGAACGGGATCGTCGGCTCCCGCGGGTCGAGCTCCTGGGCCGTCGCCAGTTGGGCAAGCGCGGCCCGACGCAGGCCTTCGTTCGCGTAGGCGGCCCCGAGCTCGAGGTGGGCATACCAGTCGTGCGGGTTCCGCTCGAGGGCGCGGGTGAACGATGTGGCCATCCGCTCGGTGTTCCCGATCCGGCTCGCGATTGCGCCGGCGACGAGGTCCGGTTGGTCGCTCAGGGGGTTGAGCGACCGCGCCCGGTCGAGCCGCCGGAACGCCTGCTGCGGCGCCGTGCGCCAGGTGTGCGCGGCCGCCTGGACCTCCTTCGCGGCGAGCCACGGAAACACCAGCGTGCCGACGACGGCGAGCGCGGCAACGACGACGGCCGGGACGAAGAGACTCGGTCGGCGTCGGCGAACGGACGCCACGGCCCGAGCCTCGGCGCCGCTCGTCGAGACGGCGATGCCGAGCAGCGCGAAAGCCGGCGCGGCGAGCCCGGGTAGCTCCCAGAACCAGTCGATCGACCCGTGGACGAACCAGTACGCGAAGCCGACGAGGGCGGCGGCGCGGAAGCTTCGCGAGAAGTCCGACTCCGTGCGCCGCGACACGAACGCGAGCAGGGCGCTGACGAGGAAGCCGAGGAAGAGGAGCCCGCCGACGATGCCGGTCTGCGCGAGGATCCGCAGCTCGATGCTGTGCGGATACAACGGCTCCTCGTCCGTGCGACGCTCCCGCAGGTAGTCGACGGCGAAGTTGTCCGCGCCGACGCCTTGGACGGGGTCGCGCTCGATCTCGCGGACGGCGACGCGCCAGAGGTCGTGACGGTTGCTCCCGAAGCCGGACGTGAAGTACGAGCCCGACGGATGCGGGGACGGCTTGGCCTCGAACTGGTCCCACGCCGACTCGACGCGCGTAACCGGATTCCCGAGCCAGACCAGGCCGGCGACCGCCCCGGCGGCCGCGGCGGCGGAGAACGCCACCGCGCCGGCGAGCGCGAGCTGCCGCGCGCGGTTCCCGCTCGGCCAGAGAAAGCGATCGACGGCCGCCATCGCAGCGCCGACGAGAAGAGCCCCGAGCGCCGTGAGCAGCACGGCATTCCGGGCAGAGACGAGGGACGCCGAGATGTGCCGGCCGGAGTGGAGCGCCGGGAAGACGTCGAGCAGCGAACCCCGCGCGACGAGGAACGCGAGCACAACCGGAACGGCGAAGACCAGCGAGCGCACGCGCCCCGGGACGAGCGCGACGTAGAGCACGAACACGATCGGCATCGCCCCGAGCCAGCCACGACTCTGCGACAGGACCGCCACCTCGACTAGCGCGCTCGAGGCGGCGAGCATGAGCGCCCGGACCGCGATCGGCACCTGCCGGCGCGACGCGAGGTAGAGCGCAGGCCAGAGCGCCAGCGAGAAGAGCGCTGAGTTCGCGTTCTGGTAGCCGGTGGGCTTCGCGAACCGGGCGATGAGGAAGTACGAGTCGGGATTCGACGATCGGGCTGCGGCGGTGAGCTCGACGATCCCGAGGATCGCGATCGCGATCGAATATCCGCCGACGACCGTCGCGATGCTCTCCGCACGCCATGCGACCCCGACGAACAACGCATAAACGACGAGGTAGAGGAGCCCGCGGTTGGCGCCGTCCCACGCGTCGCCCTTGACGTCGCCCCAGGCGATCGACAGGTAGGTCCACCCCGTCAGCGCAGCGAGGAAGACCACCGATCCGCCGGCCCGGCGAAGCGCGAACACGTCCTCGCGCCGAGCCCACGCCGACACGACGAGCAGCGCGAGCAAAAAGAGCGCAGCCGGATACCACACGGTCGGCGAGTATCCGGCGTCCTTGGCAGCGAGGACCACGAAGAGGGCGAACGCGAGCACCGCCGGTAGCGCAGCGGGTTCGGCCGCCGCACGCAGGGATGCTCGATCCGGCCGCATCCTGTTTCCCCGTGCCACGTTTAGAGCATAAGAACGTCAACTGGCTCGGACGGGTCGGTACGGTTATCGAATAGGCCGTTCCGCCCATGGACAAATGCGGGGCGGCTCGTACAATTCATAGGCGGGGAAAGAGTCCCGTCGGGGGACGACGAGAGGGGACTGCGGTGGCGACCAGCGGTGGTCGCAAGTGAGAATTAGCGGCGACGTGTCTCTGCCCTACGAGGCGGACACGATTCAGAAGGAGAATCGCGAGCGCGCGGTCGCTGCCGTTGCGCCTGCGCCGGGGCTGAGCCACCGGTCGGCTGCGCATGACGTGGCGCGTACGCCGGGACGGCGCAGGACGTGGCTGTCGCGGGTGATGCTCGTGCACGCCGATGTCTTTGCGCTGCTCTTCGCGTACTTCGGGTCCGAGCGCCTCTTCGGCAATCCGTCCGGCGGACTCACCGAAGCCGGCGCGGTGTTCGTCCTGTCGCTGCCGGTGTGGATCCTCGCGCTGAAGTCCTCGGGCCTCTACGCCCGCGACGACGACCTCATTCATCACACGACGCTGGACGAGGTGCCGGCGCTCCTGAAGGTCGCGCCGGTCGGCACGTGGAGCTTCCTCGTCGTGCTCTGGCTGACCTCGGTCTCCTCGCCCGGCATGGGCCAGCTGATCGCGTTCTGGCTGCTTGCGAGCGTGCTCCTCCCGGCCGTTCGCGTCGTCGCCCGCTCGGAGTTCCAGCGCGACGTCGACTTCCCTCAGAACACGGTGATCGTCGGCGCCGGGTCCGTCGGCCAACTGCTGGCGCGCAAGATCCTGAAGCACCCCGAGTACCACGTGCGAGTGCTCGGCTTCGTCGACGCGATGCCGCGGGAGCGACGCGACGACCTCGGCGACCTCGCCGTGATCGGCGAGCCCGACGAGCTCCCACAGCTCGTGGAAGCGCTGGGCGTCGAGCGCGTGCTCATCGCCTTCTCCAACGACTCGCACGACAAGACGATGGACCTGATCCGCGTCCTGGAGGAGCAAAACGTGCGGGTCGACCTCGTGCCGCGACTGTTCGACATACTGCCGCCTCGGCTTTCGCGTCAGACGATCGAGGGCATCCCCCTCCTCACGCTGCCGCGGCTGCGGCTGAGCAAAAGCTCGCGATTCGTCAAGCGTGCGTTCGACGTCGTGCTCGGGACGTTCGGTCTCGTCGTCATCTCGCCGCTCATCGCCGTCGTGGCAATCGCGATCAAGCTCGACACGCCGGGCCCCGTGTTCTTCCGCCAGCGGCGGATGGGCGAGGCGGAGCAGCCCTTCGCGATGTTCAAGTTCCGCACGATGGTGGCGGATGCCGACCACCGCAAGCGCGAGATCGCGCACCTGAACAAGCACGCCCGGCCGGGCGGGGACCCGCGCATGTTCAAGGTCATCTCCGACCCCCGCGTGACACGAGTCGGCCACTTCCTGCGGCGTTACTCCCTCGATGAGCTGCCGCAGCTGATCAACGTCGTGATCGGGAACATGAGCCTGATCGGCCCGCGACCGCTGATCCTCGAAGAGGACGAGAACATCGAGGCCTGGGGCCGCAAGCGCCTTCTCCTGAAGCCCGGGATCACCGGCCTCTGGCAGGTCCTCGGGCGGTCGGCGATCCCGTTCGAGGAGATGGTCAAGCTCGACTACCTCTACGTGACGACCTGGTCGCTCGCGAACGACTGCCGCCTGCTCCTGCAGACGATTCCCGCCGTCTTCAGGGGCGAGCCCGAAGGCTCCTACTAGCCGCTGCGAGCCGGCTCGAGGCTCAGGATCTCGGCCGGCGTGCGCACCGTGAGCTCGTCGACGACCTCGCGGCCGTAGCGAAGGCCCACGCGCTCGACGACCTGGCGGAGCCGCTGAACCGAGCCCGTCGCCGTGTGCGCGTCGCTCGCGAGCACGTCCGCCCTGCCGGTGTCCAGCAGCGCCCAGCCGCCCTCAGCGACGTCGCGGCCCCATCGTCCGACCAGGCACGACGCGACGACCTGCACGAGCGCGCCCCCGCCTCGCGCCTCGTCGAGCGCCGCGGGATCGAATCGGACGGAACGGCACCGCTCCGGATGCGCGAAGACCGTCGTCAGCCGCGCGCCTCGAAGACGTTCGGCGACGAGGACCGGGACCTCCGCCGCGGCGCCGGGCTCGAGCTCGACGACGACGAAGCCTCCGACCGACCGCTCGCGGAGCTCCTCGAGCGGGACCGACAGAGCGAGCTTCGACGAGACCTCGGCCGCGAGTGCGATCCGCAGCGGGACGCCGAGCTCCGCGAGACTGCGGCCGAGCTCCTCGAACCGCGCGCGGGTCGCCGCGGTGCGGGTCGGAAACCGCGTGGAGTAGTGAGGCGTGCACAGCGCCGCGTCCACTCCCTGCTCGACCATTGCGCGCGCGAGGTCGACAGACGCCATCGGCGAGCTCGGGCCGTCGTCGATCCGCCAGAGCAGGTGGCAGTGCGTGTCGATCACGGAACCGCGCGCTCGCGTTGCGTCCGAGCTTCGTTCCGCCACACGGCATACGAGAGACCGAGCAGCAGCATCGCGAGGTAGGCAGTCGGAAAGCCGGTGAAGGACTCACGCGTCAGCGCGTCGAGAAGCGTCACGGTGAGCAGGCCGATCCCGAGCCACGCGGCTCGACTCCCTCTGCGTGCAGCGTTCACGGCCGACCAGAACGTCCGGACGAAGAAGAACGCGAGCAAACCGAGCCCTGCGATGCCGACGTCTGCGATCACGGCGAAGTAGCTCGAGTCGACGACGGTCCCGCCGGTCGGTTTCGTCGTCGACGATCCGGAGAGCGACTCCGTCGCGCGGCGTGACGCGGTTCCGGTCGCCCCCACTCCGCGCCCGAAGATCCAGTCGGCGGGGGACTTCAGCGTCGAGGCCCAGATGTTCGTGCGGCCGTTGAGGGTCAGATACGTCGTCGAGTTGAGTGGGACGGTGCGAGTGGCCGTCTTCTCGGAGGCCAGGACAAACGCCGCGACCGCAATGGCGACGGCGCCGAACATCAGGATCACGGCGTAGCGACCGTAGCCACGCCGTGCGAGCGCAACTCCGAGCAGCGCGGCAGTGATGAGCGCCGCAGTCCTGACGTACGAGACGAGAATGCCAAGGCCGAGGAGACCGAAGACCAACCAGATCGGCGGCCTCCAGCGCGTCCAGATCAGCAGCACGGCGAGCCCGAGGAGTAGAAGCCCCGCGTATGCGAACGGCTCGTCGAGCGTGCCGAAGCTGCGAAGGTGACCACCCGAGAAGGTCCGGACCTCTTTCCCGTACGTGTAACCGAGCGTGAGCAGCCGGTGGAAGCCGACCGCCTGCTGGAGGATTCCGTAGAACGCGGAGACGACGCACGCGCCGAGCAGCGCCCTGAGGCCCCAGCGCAGCGTCCGCGCCGGGCCCGGGAGCGTCGCCCCGACGACGAAGAGGCAGAGGGGCTCGGCGAACAGACGCACGCCGTGGAACCAAGCGATCCCGTGCCCGGTGTCGCCGGTGAGAGCGCCGCCGAGGTTGACGATGTAGAGGCCGAGGAGCAGGGCGATCGGAAGCAGCAGCACCGGCTCGATGACCCGATCGTGCGACACACGCCGCCGCTCGAGGTACACGAGCGCAGCCGCAGCCAGCGCCGCGAGGGAGAGCAGATCCTTCGTGGCGCCGAGGAGCGGCGTCACGAACACCTTCAGGGTCGGAAGCACGGCGAAATAGACGACCGTGAGCGCCACGAGCGCATGCGGACGGCGCATGAAGCCGCGGACCGCAGCCGCGAACGCAGCGAGTCCGAACATGACGACGAAGGCGCGCTTGGTCCCCTCGTGCTCGACGCCGGCGACGAGGACGGCGGTCAGGAGGAGCCCCGAGGCCGCAGTGACGAGGTCGCTACGGCCGAGCGCGACCCGGTCGAGCAACGTCATTCCCCGTAGTAGGAGTAACTCTCCTGCCTCGGCACGCCGACGAGGACGGCGTTCTTCCGGATCCCGTCCCAGGTACGGGACAGGCGGCTCAGCGCCGCGAGGTTCCGGCGGGTGACGCGGCCGTGGCGCACGACGAGGACCACGACGTCCACGAGCTGCGAGAGCTCCGTCATGTCCGGAACGGACAGCGCCGGAGCGGTGTCGATCACGACGTAGTCGGCTTCGTGCGCGAAGGATTCCAGCATCTCCTGGATCCGCTCGTGGTGCGCGGGGATCCCGCCGCGGACGCTGCCCTTGAGCGGAAGCACGCGAAGCGACCCCGCATGCGGATGACCGTTGCCGCTCAGATCGACCGACCGCAGCGAGCGCGTCGGAACCGGAGCCGCCCCCGTGCCGTTCTGCGGCACCGTCCATGTGAGCGCGTCGGGCGAGATCTTCCGGTAGAAGACCTGCTCGAGGCCCTTCGTCTCGGGCGGAAGCCGAAACACCTTGTCGACAGCCGGCTTGCGCGTGTCGAGGTCGACGAGCACGACTCTCGCGTTTCGCCGCGCCAGCGCTGTCGCGAGGTTCGAGGCCGTTGTCGTCTTGCCCTCGCGCGCGGTCGCGCTCGTCACGGCGATCACGACGGCGCGGTCGCCGTCCGTGTCATGTGCGACGTTCGCGGCCAGAAGTCCGTACATGTCTCCGAACCGCTCGCGGCCCTTCTGGCTCGTCGCGAGCTGCGTCCCGCGCGGCAGCGCTTCCACCGACCCGAGGACCGGCACGTCCAGGAGGCCCTCGACCTCTTCCTCGGTGCGGACCCGTGTGTCGAGCGCCTCGCGCACGGCGATCACGAGCAGCGCAACGAAGAGCCCGATCAAGCCACCGATGACCGAGTCGCGGAGCAGGCGAGGCCTCGTCTTCGTCGCGTCGCTCGCAGACTCGACCAGCAGGACGTTCCCGGTGGTCAGGGTGCGCAGGACCTTCAGCCGGTTCAGCTGGCTGACGAGATCGGGTCGAGAGCTGCCGGCTCCGCGCAGCTGATCCTGGATCTGTGAGATCGCGCTCTGGATCGCGGCGCCGGCGACGTTCGCGCGCCACGCCGGATATGCGCGCGCAACGGCATTCGCAATGGCGACGACGCGGTTCGGGTTCGGTCCGACCGCGCTGAACGAGATCGTCGTTCCGCTCTTCGAGACGTGCGTCGCCTTCTCGAGTGTCGTTGCGCTGCCGAGCGCGCCACCTGTCGCGCTCGCGGCCTGCTCGAAGAGCTGCGGCGAGTTCGCAAGAGCCTTCTCGGTTTGGTCGACGAGGTTCGGATCGACGTACGCCGACGATCCCGAGAAGAGCTGCGACAGGTCGCTCGGGGCGAGGATGACCTGCGAATGAGCCACGTACTGTTTCCCCTGGCTGTGGCGAACGAGGTCGAACATCACGGCTCCGACCACGACCAGCAGCACGACGATCCACAACGATCGCCGCAGGATCGCCGCCAGAGTATCGATTCCTTCGGTGTTCACTGCTTTCGAGCCGGGTTCGTGCCCGACAGGGTGGGCGCGCTCCTCAGGTTACTCGTGATTGGCGGGAAGTGGGCGCTTTCCTTGTCTGTTTTCACCCCAGGAGCTGAGCGAAAACGTCCTCGACGAGGGGCCTGAAGTTCTCCGGAAGGCGCCCGTCGGCCTCCGTGTAGTCCCGCAGGTAGAAGAGGTAGGCGTCCCACTCAGCTGCGCGCTCGGGGAAGGCGTGGCCCTGGTCGCGCACCAGTCGCTCGAGCTGGCCCAGCGTCCAGCCGTTCGTCGGGGCGGGCGCCGGAAGCGCGGGCTCGACGACTGTCGGCGCCGGCTCGGGTTCCGGCGTCGGGACCGGCGGGGGAACGGCCGGCTCGCGATCCTGGAGAGCCCGCTCTCGCCTTGCGAGCGCGCCCGCACGCTTCGCCAGCTCGCGCTCCCTCCGCGTCACGAGCGCAATGCGTTCCTCGAGCTGGCGCTCGCGCGCGGCCAGCCTCCCGTCGCTCGGAGCCCGAGCGGGAACGACGTCTCTGCGCATCGCGGCGAGCGCGGCAGCCGAGACGGCGAGACCGATCGCTGCCCCGATCAGCGCGTCGAGCAGGAAGCGGCGCCCGTGACGGTTGACGACGTGTGCGGGGTCGAGGATCGCGGCGGTGAGCGGCGGCGTGCGGAATCGCGCCTGCACGAGCTGCGTGAGGACGACCGCCGACTCCTGCGCGATCTGCCGGGCGCGGTCGCTTTTCGAGTCGGTGACGGCGAGCGCGATCACCTGCGAGCCCGGCGCGATTGACGCGTGCAGCCGCTTCTGCAGATCGGCGGGGGAACCGGGGAGACGGAGCGTGCTGTCGACGTTGCCCGCGAGGAGACTGCTCGTAGCGAGCTCGCGGACATTCGGGAGCAGCGGCCGGATCTCCGTCGGCCCGCCCTTCGCCTGCACGACGACCTTCGCCTCTGCCTTGTAGCGCACGCTGCCGGTGCCCGCGACAGCCGAGCCGATTCCCGCGCCCAGCAGCGTCGCGACGAGCACGGCCGACCACCACGGAGCGCGCACGACTACTCCTTCTGCCGCAAGACGGGAAACAGGATCACGTCGCGAATCGCGTCCTTGCCGGCCAGGACCATCGTGAGCCGGTCGATCCCGACGCCGAGACCTCCGGTCGGCGGCATGCCGTAGGACAACGCCTCGACGTAGTCCGGGTCGCCGGCCTCCGCCGTCTCGTCGCCCGCGGCCCGCTCCTCCTCCTGCATCGAGAAGCGAGCCGCCTGCTCCTCGCTGTCGTTCAGTTCGCTGAACGCGTTCGAGAACTCCATCCCGCCGACGACCGTCTCGAAGCGCTCGACGAGCGACTCGTCGTCGTCCGTCGTCCGCGCGAACGGCGACATCTCGATCGGCCAGTCGTACACGATCGTCGGCTGGATCAGCTCAGGCTCGACGAAGACGGAGTACGCGTGGTCGAGCAGCTGCGCCCACGTGTTGTCGTGCGCGGTGTCGACGCCCTTTTCCTGCAGACGTGCATGCAGCTCGTCGGAGTCTCGCGTCCAGACCCCGTGTGCGTCGAGCGCGTCGGGGAAGCGGACGCGGTGCCACGGCGGCGCGAGGTCGACGTCGTGGCCGCGAAAGGTCACCTTCGTTCCGCCGATCGTCGCGTGGGCCGCGCGCTCGACGAGGGCTTCGATTCTTTCCATCGTGTCCCTGTAATCGGCGTATGCCTCGTACCACTCGAGCTGTGTGAACTCCGGCGAGTGTTTGTAGGAATAGCCCTCGTTCCGGAAGTCCTTGGACAGCTCGTAGACCTTCTCGAGGCCGCCGACGATCAGCCGCTTCAGGTAGAGCTCGTCGGCGATCCGCAGATAGACGTCCTGGTCGAGCAGGTTCGAGTGGGTGACGAACGGTTCCGCGAAAGCGCCGCCGTAGCGTGGTTGCAGGATCGGCGTCTCGACTTCGACGAAGCCCTCGGCGTCGAGGTGCGCGCGGGCCTCCGTGACGACACGCGCGCGCAGGATCGCGTCGCGGCGCGACTCCTCGTTCATCAGCAGGTCGAGGTAGCGGCGACGGTAGCGCTGCTCGACGTCGGTGAGGCCGTGGAACGTGTCCGGGAGCGGCGCCCGGATCTTCGCGAGCAGCTGCAGCTCGCGGACGGCGAGGGACGGCTCGCCGCGCTTCGTCTTCGTCGCGACGCCCGTCACGCCGACGACGTCGCCGAGGTCGAGGTCGACTCCGCCCAGCTCGTCGGGACGCGCGAGGAGCTGGATGCGGCCGCTGCGGTCGACGAGGTCGAGGAACATGAGCTTCCCCAGGTCGCGCCGGCCGAGGATCCGGCCCGCGAGCCGGTACTCCGTCGTCCCGGCGCCCCCCGGCTCGAGCCGCTCCGCCTCTGTGCGGACCGTGCTGACCTCCGCCCGGTCGGGGAAGCGCTTCGGCAGGGACACTCAGCGCTCTTCGGAGTCGTCCGTAGGACGCTCGACCGGAACCACCGGCGTGACGCCCGACGTGAGCGGCCCGACAGGCACCGCGGGGGGCTCGTCGCCGGACGGCCGCTCGTACTCGACCTCGACCCCACGAGACTTCCGTGCGAAGAGCTTCTTCAGGCTCTCGAGCACGCGCCGAGCCTACCGCTTCGCGCGGCTAGCGAGCTAGGCGCGCTCTCCCTTGCGAAACGAAAAATTCGCAGTGCACGGCAACGCTCGGCGGAGCGGCGGCAGGGCGGTCAGTGTCGCGTAGTACAGCGTCTCGACTGAGCCACGTCTTCGGAACGTCGGGTAGAACGAGACCTCGGCGGAAAGCCCAACTTCCCTTCCGAGTTCGATGAGACGAGAGTAGACCAGGACGTCCTCCGGCACTTCTGGCCGCTTGTGAGTCACGCGCCAGCTTGCGGCGCGATGCAGGTAAGCCGGGCACGCGGGCTCGTAGAAGTAGTGAGCGACGCCGCCGGCCCGAAGCACCCGGTGGATCTCGGCGAGCGTCCGACGGTGCGTGCCGAAGTGGTGAGCAGCGGCGAAGCAGAACACGACGTCGACGGAAGCATCGGGCTCGGGAAGGTCGTCGCTCGGCGCGGCCCTGACCGAATCGATCCGAGGCTCTTCACGAGGCACGAAGCCCATCCCTGCCCGGCGCCAAGCTCGAGGACGCGCGCGGCGCGTTCGAAGTCCGCGCGGTGCAGATCCAAGATCTCGAGGAAGATCGCTGCTTCTTCGGCTTTGTTGACGAGATTGCGGACGGAGCTCGACTCTGGACGCTCGTCTTCCGACGTCCTCCAGAATTCATCCTCGATCTCGCGGCGCCGCGCGACGTCGTCTTCCACAGCCTTGCGCAACTCTCCGCGGTTACGCCGCCTTGATCTCCAGGATCTTGAACTTCAACGTGCCGCGCGGTGCGGAGACCTCGACGGTCTCGCCCTTCTTCTTGCCGATGATCGCCTTGCCGACCGGCGACTCGTTCGACAGCTTGTTCTCCGCAGGATTCGCCTCGGCCGAGCCGACGATGTCGTACTCGAACGTTTTCTTCGCGTCGACGTCGCGGAGCTTCACGTGCGAGCCGACCGAGACCACGTCCTTGGGGACGCTCTTCTTGTCGATCACGCGGGCGTCGCGCAACCGCTCCTCGAGGGTCGCGATCCGGTGCTCGAGGAGCATCTGCTCGTTCTTCGCGTCGTCGTACTCGGCGTTCTCGGCGATGTCGCCGAACTCGCGTGCGATCCGGATGCGCTCGGCGACTTCGCGACGCTTCGTCGTCGAGAGCTCCTCGATCTCGTGCTTCAGCTTCTCGAAGCCCTCGGGCGTGAGAATGACTTCCTTCACCGCTGGACACCCCTTCTTACGAAAAAACGCGGCGCTCCAGGCGCCGTCGCGGGCGCGAATAGTAGCTCGGCCGGGCGGGGTCGTCAACAGCCGTCCGGGGGTACCATTTCGGCCCCTATGCAGGTGAATCTGCGCGAATCCTGGTGGATCCGGGACGTCGAGATCCCGACCCGGCTCGTCCTGGCGCCGATGGCCGGGGTGAGCGTCCAGGCCTTTCGGCGCCAGGGTCGGCGCTACGGGGCCGGTCTCGTCTGCTCGGAGATGGTCTCCTGCGCCGGGCTCGAGCACCGGAACGAGCGGACCCTCGGGTATCTCCGCGTCGGGGCCGACGAGCATCCGCTGGCGATCCAGATCTTCGGGGCCGAACCGGCCGTGATGGCCGAGGCCGCCCGGATGGTCGAGGCGGCGGGCGCCGACCTCGTCGACGTCAACTTCGGCTGTCCCGTCCGGAAGGTGACGAAGACCGGGGCCGGCGCGACGCTGCTCGACGACCCGGACCGCGCGTGCCGGATCGTCGAGGCGATGGCCGAGGCCGTGATCGTGCCGGTTTCGGTGAAGATGCGGCGCGGGCTCGAGAACGGGTCGCGCACCTGCCTCGACGTGGGTCCTCGGCTCGTCGAAGCGGGCGCCTCGACGCTGACGCTGCACCCTCGCTCCGCGAAGCAGATGTACACGGGCGAGGCCGACCACGCGCTCACGGCCGAGCTCGTCTCGCTCGTCGACGTCCCGGTCGTTGCGTCCGGCGACATCACGTCGCGCGCACGTGCGCAGGCGGTGCTCGCCACGACCGGTGCGGCGGCCGTGATGGTGGGGCGCGGCGCGCAAGGCAATCCCTGGACGCTGCGCGAGATCGTCGACGGCGACTCGGCCGAGCCGACGCGGGAGGAGGTGGCGGCGGAGCTGATCCTGTTCATCCGCGAGACGGTGCGGGAGCTCGGACAGCGGCGCGCATCGGGATTCCTGAAGAAGTTCTACGGTTGGTATCTCGGTCGCGGGCGATTCCCTCGCCCGTTCAAACAGGAGCTCGTGCAGCTCGAGAGCGCAGACGAGGTCGTGAGGCGTCTCTTCGCCGCAGCGCCGGGCGCGGCCGAGATCGTCGAACGGCTGGAGGCCGAGCTTCCGGATCCCGCCGACGAGATCCTGCTCGACCAGATGCCGATCTCCATCTACGGCGGCGGGTAAGCAAGGGTTTGCGCCCCGCGCCGCCGGGGAGGACGCACGCATGGCGGATCGCAAACAAGCGAGAGAGGCGCTGGCCGAGGATCTCCGCGCGCTCGCCGACGATCTGAAGGCGCTCGTCGAGGATCCGAAGAAGCGCGCACGCAAGGAACAGCAGTGGCGGCTTCTCTACGGGGTCATCGCGCTCGGTGCGACCGTCGCCTCGCGGCGGTTCGCGACGCGTACGTGGGAGATCCTCACGGGGGAGCGGCCGCCGACGAAGGGCGGCCAGCCTCCGCGTGCTCCGCAGACGCCGCAGCGCGAGCCCGCGGCGACGTCGTCTAGCTAGTCGTGCTTGCCGCCCCCGGGCGGCCCGTCGTGATCGTGGTTCTTGTCGCCGTGGCCCCAGCCCGGCTTCGAGCTGTCCGAGCTGTCACCCGAGTCGGTCGGCGGCTGTGACGACGGCGGTGGCGGTTGCTGGCTGGCGGTGACGGGCGGCGAAGCCGTGGGCGGAGGCTGCGACGTCGTCGGAGGCGGTGGCTGGCTCGGCTTCGGCGGAGGCGTCGGCGCCGGGCTCGGCTTCGGCGCAGGGCTCGACGACGGCGAAGGAGTCGCCGGCCGCGACGGCGGAGCGACGTGGGTCGCCGGCGCGGGCGCCGCAACGCGCGGGGTCGTTCGCGTGCGAGGACGCGCCGCCACTGGATGCGTTGCGTGCCCGGTCGCGGCCGGCGCCGAGGACGCCGGATCGTGAGGCGCGGCGATCACGTGCACCTGGGGCGGCGCCGACGGCGCGAGGCGGATGATCGTCGTGCCGGCGGGCGCCTCGAGGGCGGCACGCCAGAGGTAGCCGGAGGTCGTCGCAGCTGCGACGAGCGCAGCCAGGCGGACGGCGTTTCCCGAGACGCGCACGCTCTGAGTATTCACGCCGCGTCTGACAGCACAAGGTCAGGCGGCCGTGCCCTCCACCGTGACCCGGTTTCTGCCTTCGCTCTTGGCCCGGTAGAGAGCGACGTCCGCCCGCCGCAGGAGCTCGTCCCCGGTCTGGCCGCTCGCGAACTGCGCGACCCCGAAGCTGGCCGTCACCGGCCCGCCCTGATCCGGCGTCGCCCGCAGCGACCGCAGCGAGCGGCGAACCCGTTCCGCGACCGCCACCGCCCCGGCCGCGTCCGTTCCGGGCAGCAGGATCGCGAACTCCTCGCCGCCGATGCGTCCGGGAACGTCGACGTCCCGCAAGTGCGCGCGAACGAGGTCGGCGAACTGGCGCAGGACCTCGTCGCCGGTCTGGTGACCGAACCGGTCGTTCACCAGCTTGAAGTGGTCGAGGTCACCGAGGACGACCGACAGCGGGGAGCGGAACGTGTCCGCGCGGACGATCTCGCTGTCGAGTGCTTCGATGAAGCGACGGCGGTTCACGAGACCGGTGAGGTCGTCTGTCGTCGCCTGCCGTTGCACGAGGTGGTGGAGCCTCGCGTTCTCGAGCGCGATCCCGGCTTGCGACGCGAGCCATTCCGCGGTGTGCCGCGTGCCCTCGCTGAACCCTCCTTCAGGTGCGTACAACGCGAGCGTCGTGTCGCCCTCGTCGTCCTTGGCGAGCTCGAGCACGATGCTCGGCGGCCCTGCGTTGAGCTCACCGATCCAACTGACCTCTTCGCTTCCCTCGAGCACGCGACCGCCGCGCGCGCCCGTCGCCTCGATCATCACCTCGAGGATCACGGGCAGGAGAGCGCGCGGATTGTGCGTCGCGGCGAGCGCATCGCCGACGAGCGCGAGCGCCTCGCCCGGATTCGCGCTGACGCCGTCACGCCGTTCGCGGCGGTCGTGCAGTCGGCGGCCCGGGATCGGCCGAGAAGAAGAGCGCAGCGCACTCACGAGCAGCGTGATCGTGACCACCGTCGCGCCCGACGCGAGCCCGACGAGCCACCATCTGTCCGCCGCAAGGACCATGAGCTGCATTCTTCAGCGATTGCGCTCCCAGACGATGCGCAGCCCTTCCAGCGTGAGGAAGGGATCGATGGTCTGGATCGTCCGCGAGTGCGGCGCGATGAGCTCGGCGAGGCCGCCCGTTCCGACCACACGTGCCTCGACGCCGAGCTCGCCGCGAATGCTGTCGATGATCCCGTCCACCTGCCCCGCGAATCCATAGACGAGACCGGACTGCAATGCGGCGACGGTGTTCTTCGCGATCACGGTCTCCGGCTCGACGAAGTCGACCTTCCGCAGACGGGCCGCGCGCCGAAACAGCGCGTCCATCGAGACCTCGACGCCGGGCGCGAGCACGCCGCCGACGTACTCCGCGTTCGGGGACACGACGTCGAAGTTCGTCGAGGTCCCGAAGTCGACGACGACGCACGGTGCACCGTGACGTTCGGCCGCTGCAACGGCGTTGGCGATCCGGTCCGGCCCGACGTCCCGCGGATCGTCGTACAGGATCGGGATCCCGGTTCTTACTCCCGGTCCGAGCTCGAGGTACTCGGCATCGACGTAACGCTCGGTAAATTCCGCGTACGACCGCGAGAGCTGCGGGACGGTCGACGCGATGCAGATGCCGGTGACCGTGCCGAGGTCGAGGAAGCTCTTGTACAGCGCTCCGAGCTCGTCGCCGGAGCGATGCGCCTCGGTCGCGACGCGCCAGTGGTCCTTCAACCCGTCCGCCTCGTACGTGCCCAACACCGTCTGCGTGTTGCCAACATCAATGGCGAGGAGCATCTCGTCCATCATCTCCAAACACTCGCCGTCGCGTCTTTGAGTCGTCATCGCACCGGCGAAGCCGATGCCGGACTCAAAAGCTACAAGTCGTCGTCGGAGCTAAGGCTCTCGCCGATCTTTTCGGCGAGCGCCTCCGCGGTCAGACGCTGTTCCTCGCCCTCGGCCCGCAGCTCCTCGACGGTGACGTCGCCCGACGTCCAGGCCTCGGCGCGCGGAATGATCCGCGTCGGACGGTTCTTGTCCCAGACCCAGACGTCCTCCATCTTCAGGTGGAAGAACGGGTACGACGGCTGCGACACCTGCGACAGCTCGAGCCGGTTGCACAGGTAGGTGGCGTCCTGGGTGAGGACGCAGTAGCGGAACATGCCGAAGACGGCCGTGTACTCCCTCTTGAGGCGAAGCTCGAGCTCCGCCTCGAACTCGTCGAGCTCGTCGAGGTGGCTCATGCCCCCGAGTCTAGCTTCGCGAGGAGTGCCTCCAGCGGTCCCTGCGAGGGCGCTTCCAGAGCGGGATCGAGCTCCACGAGGGGCTCGAGGACGAACCGTCTCTCGGCCAGCCGCGGATGGGGGACCCGCAGCCCCGGCTCGTCGATCTCCGCGTCGCCGTAGAGGAGGAGATCGAGGTCGAGCGTGCGGGGGCCGCCTGGAGGAGCGCCGGCACGGTCGCGCCCCAGCGAGCGCTCGATCTCGAGCAGCGCCCCGAGGAGCTGCCTCGGCGGCAGGGCCGTGTCCAGCTCGACGGCGCCGTTCAGGAAACGGGGCTGGTCGACGATCCCGACGGGTGCGGTGTCGCGACAGCTCGAGACGGCCACGACCGCGGTTTCGGGAAGCTCGCCGAGATGCTCGACCGCGCGCTCGAGCGTCCGCTCGCGGTCGCCGAGATTCGAGCCGAGGCCGACAAATGCCCGCGCCATCGCTGCCAGGGTAGTCGGAGTACAGTTCACTGCCCTGCTGCGCCTCGCCCTCCTGTCCGCTCTCGCGTTCGCCGTCGCCGCGCCCGCGCACGCGCAGACGAGCGGGACGACGCTCGTGGAGGTGCATCCCGGAACGGCGCCGATCGTGCGCGCCGCCGGCGGGGTTTCGCTCGCGCCGGAGCTGCATCTCTGGCGTGTTCCCACGTCGGCCTTGCCCGCGCTGCGGAGGGCGGGCATCGTCACGCGCGCGGAGCGTGAGCGGCTCTTCGCGCGCACGACCTCGGCCCTCGACACCTCCACCGCCGACGAGGAGTGGTGGCGGACGGCGATCGGGGCCGACGCGGCGCCGGCACCCGGTCCGGGCAAGCCGGTGACGATCGTCGACTCCGGCCTCGACATCACGCACAGGGAGTTCGCGTCGCGCCCCAACACGACGCTCCTCAACGACCAGACGACCTCGTTCGAGGACGACGACCACGGGACCGAGGTCGCATCGGTGATCGCTGCCGCCGGCGTCGGGATGATGGGCGTGTACCCACAGGCCGTCCTGCGCAGCTACGACGCGAGCCCACTCGGGTTCATCACTGCCGGAGACGCCGTGCGCGGGATCGTCGCTGCGACGCGCGGGGGCCCCGGCGTCATCAACCTCAGCTTCGGCGGCGAGGAGGACGACCCGCTCGTCCACCAGGCCGTGCTCTACGCCTTCCGGCGGGGATCGCTCGTCGTCGCCTCGGCGGGGAACGACGGGCTCGCCGGCAACCCACTCAGCTATCCCGCGTCGTACGCGCACGTGCTGACGATTGCGGCGACGGATCAGACCGGCGTCGTCGCGTCGTTCTCGAGCCAGTCCAACGACGTCGACCTCGCCGCGCCGGGGCGGCACATCTTCGTCGCCGAGCCCGTCGCCGACGACCCGAGCGGCTATGTCTTCGCGTCCGGGACGAGCTTCTCCGCGCCGATGGTCTCCGCGGCCGCGGCGTGGGTCTGGACGGTTCGGCCGTCGCTCGACAACACGCAGCTCTTCGACGTCATGCGGTTCTCCACACACGACATCGACGCGCCCGGTTACGACCGCGCGACCGGCTTCGGGCTCCTCAACATCCCGTCGGCGCTCGCCTACACACCGCCTGTGCGCGATCCACTCGAGCCGAACGACGACATCGACCAGGTCGCGACGACCGGGATCTTCGACGGCGGCGAGCCGGCCGTGCTGACGCCGAAGCGCCACACCGTGACGTTCACCGCGCGCGTGGATCGCCACGAGGATCCGCACGACGTCTACCGTGCGTTCGTCCCCGCGCACGGCACGCTCGCCGCGCGTGCCGGCGGCGGCGGCGTGGACCTGCGCATCTTCCGCAGCGGCGCGCGGGACATCGGCGCGAAGGCGGCCGCGATCAGCCAGAGGGCGGGCGTCGCGCCGGACGTCGCCGCCGTCCGCAACACCGGCAAGCGCGGCGTGTACTTCTACGTCGAGATCAGGCCGGACGCCGCGACGCTGCGCACGTCGTACACGCTGAAGCTCACGTCCTCCGCTCGACGGTAGCAGCCGACCACTCCACGTCCATTCCCGCGGGGCGCACGTCGGGCTTGCGCACGCGGACGCGCACGCGCGCGACGGGGAAGCGTGCGACGATCTCGTCCGCCGCTGCGGCGGCGAGCGCCTCGAGCAACGTGAACTGCCTCGCGTCCGACAGCGCTCGGATGCACGCCGCCACTTCCTCGTAGTCGACGGCATCGTCGAGCCGGTCGGAGAGCGCCGCGTCGGAGACGTCGAGATCGACGTCGTACAGGAACGTCTGGCCGCGCTCTCGTTCCTCGTCGGTTGCGCCGTGCCGTCCGAAGACCTCGAGGGCGTGCAGCTCGACGGTGATCATGCTCCGGCCAGTGCCGCGGCGACCGTGAGCGCCTCGACGTGCTCGCGAACGTCGTGTGCGCGGATGATCGTCGCGCCGCGCTCGTACGCTGCAACCGCGGCGGCGATGCTCGCCGATAGCGGCCCCGTCGTGGCCCTCGAGTCGCCGAGAATGCGACCGAGCGAGCTCTTCCGCGAGAAACCGATGACCACGGGCCGGCCGAGCGAGGTCAGGACGTCGAGCCGCCGGACGAGCTCGAAGTTGTGCGCGACGGTCTTGCCGAAGCCGATTCCGGGATCGAGGCAGATGCGGTCCTCCGAGACCCCCTCAGCGACGGCGAAGACGAGGCGATCCTCGAGGAACGCCGTCACCTCCGACGCGACGTCGTCGTAGGCCGGGTCGACCTGCATGGTGCGCGGTTCGCCCTGCATGTGCATGAGGCAGAGGTACGCGCCGGACTCGGCGACGACCTCCGCGAGGCGCGGATCGCCGCGGAGCGCCGTCACGTCGTTGACGAGCTCCGCTCCGAGCTCGAGCGCGCGCCGGGCGACCTCCGCCTTGGCCGTGTCGATCGAGACCGGCGCGCAGTGCAGGCCCTCGAGGACGGGCACGACGCGGCGCAGCTCCTCCTCGGCGGAGACGCCCGACGATCCCGGCCGTGTCGACTCGCCGCCGACATCGACGATCGCCGCACCCTCGTCGACCGCGCCCCAGCCCGCGGCGACCGCCGCCGACGGCTGAAGGTGGACTCCTCCGTCCGAGAAGGAATCCGGCGTCACGTTCACGACCCCCATGACGGAAGGCCGCGGGAAACGCTCCTCGATCGGCGGGCGCTCGTTTGACACGTTCGGATACTTTCACCGATGGGGGAACACGACGCGCGACGGCGCGCCGCGTGGAAGTTCGTCCGCGCCGTCATCCGTTCGCAGTTGGACGGCGTCATCGGCGCCGCCCTGTCCGGCCTGCTCTGGCAAACAGGCGCCGTCGCCGCGCCGCTGATCGTGAAGTACGCGATCGACCACGGCGTGCTGATGCAGGATCGGCACACGCTCATGCTGTGGCTCGGCGGGCTCCTCGCCGTCGGCCTGCTCGAGATGACCGGGGGCGCCGTTCGCCACCTGTACGCGATCCGCAACCGCGCACGGACGGACGCGCGGGTCCGCGACGCGATCTTCGCGCACGCGCTCCGGCTCGACGCGAGCTACCACGACCGCGTCGGTCCCGGCGAGCTGATGAGCCGCGCCTCGTCGGACTCGGAGCACGTCGCGCGCATGATGGACGCGATCGGCCACACGATCGGCTACGCGCTCACTGTGGTCGCCGTTGCGGTCGTCCTGATCGTGATCGACTGGCGTCTCGCGCTGGTCGTGCTGATCCCGCTTCCCGTGATCAGCGTGTCGGCGTGGGCGTACTCGCGTCGTTACCACGCGCGCACCGAGCGGTTGCAAGAAAGTTGGGGAGAGGCGGCGACGCTCGTCGAGGAAACGGTCGCCGGGATCCGCGTCGTCAAGGGGCTCGGCGCGGGTCGGCCGCTCGCGGAGCAGTTCCGTGCGCGCAGCGACACGATCGTCGGCCGCGCGCTCGACATCGCCCGGCTCGACGCCGCCTTCATGCCGGTGCTGGAGTTCCTGCCGCTGCTCGGCTTGCTCGCGGTGTTGTGGATCGGCGGCCGGCGCGTCGTCGACGGCGACCTGAGCTACGGCTCCTTCGTCGCGTTCAACGCGTACGTCGCGATGCTCGTGTGGCCGCTGCGCGTGCTCGGGCAGCGGGTGACGACCGTGCAGAAGGCGCTCGGCGCGAGCGCGCGGATCAGCGAGGTGCTCGACGCGGAGCCGCAGCTGCACGAGGCGCGGCACCCCCTCGAGCTCCAGCACCCGAGGGGCGCCGTCCGACTCGAAAGCGTGCGTTTCGGACACGAGGGCGATCCGCCGATCCTCGACGGACTCGATCTCGAGGTCGCGCCGGGCGAGTCGCTGGCGCTCGTCGGCGCGACGGGCTCGGGCAAGAGCACGGTCGCCGGGTTGCTCGCGCGCCTGTACGACCCCGACGGCGGTCGCGTCCTGCTCGACGGCCACGACGTTCGGGAGCTGCGGCTGTCCGACGTCCGGCGTGCGGTCGCGCTCGTGTTCGAGGAGACGTTCCTCTTCTCGGACACGGTGCGCGAGAACATCCGCTTCGCCCTCCCGGACGCGGACGACGCCGCGGTCGAGCAAGCCGCCGGGCTCGCCGGCGCCGCGGAGTTCATCTCGCAGCTGCCCGAGCAGTACGACACCGTCCTCGGCGAGCGCGGCTTCTCGCTGTCCGGCGGGCAGCGTCAGCGGATCGCGATCGCGCGCGCGATCGTCGCAGATCCAGCCGTCCTCGTTCTCGACGACGCCACGTCCGCCGTCGACGCGACCAAGGAGCACGAGATCCGCGCGGCGCTCGCAACGGTGATGGAGGGACGGACGACGCTCGTGATCGCGCACCGGCCCGCGACGATCGCGCTCGCCGACCGCGTCGCCGTCCTCGAGAACGGGCACATCGTCGAGCAGGGAACGCACGCCGGGCTGTTGCGGACGTCGGGACGCTATCGCGCGTTGCTCGCCCTGGAGGCCGCAGCATGATGCCGAGGCGCCGACTCGGCGGCGCCGCTTGGAGGCCGGCCGGGCTCCGCCTGGCCGGCAGTCCGACCACGCGCTTGGGGCTCCACCCGAAGCGGGAGTGTCAGCGCGCATGATGGAGCGCGCCTCGGCGCGAATCGTCTGGCGCTATGCGCGGGAGATTGCGCGTCCGGTTCGCGGTCGCTATATCGGCGCGTTCGCGGCGGTCGTCGCGTCCACGCTGATCACGCTCGCGGGGCCGGCGCTCGTCCGCTACGCCGTCGACGCGGGGATCAAGAAGCACGCGCTCCACCCGCTCAACGTCGCCGCGCTCATCTTCCTCGGCCTGGCGCTGCTGAAGCCGTTCGCAGTGCGCGCCCAGATCCTGCTCGCGGCGACCGCGGGCGAGCGCTTCCTCGGCGCGCTCCGCACGGCCGCGTTCGACAAGCTCCAGGCCCTCCCGCTCGGGTTCTTCGAGCAGGAGCGCGCCGGCGTGCTCGTGTCACGTCTCACTTCCGACGTCCAGTCGCTGACCGAGTTCGTGCGCGACGCGCTCGTCGAGGTCGCCGGGAGCGCGCTCCAGATCCTGCTGACGGTCGCCGCGCTGCTCGTCCTCTCGCCGCCCCTCGCCGCCGTGTCGCTCGTCGCGCTGCCGATCCTGGTCGTGTCGAGTTGGAGCTTCCACCACAGCGCCGGCCGCGCGTACCACGCGATCAGGGACCGCGTCGCGGAGACGCTGACGGCACTGCAGGAAGGACTCGCCGGCGTTCGCGTCGTGCAGGCGTTCCGGCGCGAGAAGCGGACGCTGGAGCGATACCGGCCCCGCAGCCAGGCGCAGGTGAGCGCGTGGCGCCGCGCGTCGTTCGTGAACATCAGGCTGTTCGCAGTCCTGCCGCTCGCCCAGGCGGCCGCATTGATCGGCGTGCTGCTCGTCGCGGCATCGATGTATCGCCACGGGTCGATCTCGATCGGGACGATCACCGCGTTCGTGCTCTATCTCATTCAGCTCTTCGATCCGATCGGGCGCTTCACCGAATGGCTCGGCGACTTCCGCCAGGGAATCGCAGCGCTCGCGAAGATCGTCGGCCTGCTCGAGGCGCCGAACGCGATCGTGGAGTCGCCCGAGGCGGTCGACCTCCCGCCGCACGGCCGGCTCGTCCTCGACGAGGTCACGTTCGGGTACGACTCGTCACGCCCGGTCGTTCGGGAGGTCTCGCTCGAGATCGAGCCCGGAGCGCACGTCGCGCTCGTCGGCGCGACCGGCGCGGGCAAGTCGACGCTGGCGAAGCTCCTCACGCGCCAGTACGACCCGCGCAAGGGACGGATCACGCTCGGCGGCGTCGACCTCCGCGACGCGAGGCTCGAATCGCTTCGGCAACGCATCGTCATGCTCCCGCAGGAGGGCCACCTCTTCAGCGGGACGATCGCGCACAACGTGCGGCTCGCGCAGCCCGATGCGGATGACGCAGACGTCCGCAACGCGCTCTTGCGGATCGGCGCGCTCGAGCGGTTCGCGAGCCTGCCGGACGGGCTCGACACGGACGTGCAGACACGCGGCCTGCGTCTCTCCGCCGGCGAGCGGCAGCTCGTCGGGATCGCACGCGTCGCACTCGCGGATCCGGCCGTGATCGTCCTCGACGAGGCGACGTCGTCGCTGGATCCGGGGACGGAAGCGGCGGTCGAGCGAGCACTCGCGGCCGTCGTCGAGGGGCGGACGGTCGTGACGATCGCTCACCGTCTGTCCACGGCCGAGCGTGCGGACCGGGTCGTCGTGATGGCGTACGGACGCGTCGTCGAGGTCGAGTCCCACAACGAGCTCGACGAGCAAGGCGAACGCTACGCACGGTTGTGGGCCTCGTGGCAGGCTGGGCTTGCCGCGACGGGGCCGACGTAAAGGGGTCAGACCGGAAGGTCTGACCCTTGAGAGTCGTCGTGGCTCGCGCGCAGCGCGAGCCGGACTTTCGTCAGCTACCGGCGCCCTCGGGCTTGGGCGGGGGCTGCATCGTCGCGCCCGGGAGCGGGAACGGGCGCGGCTTCGGTGCCGGTTGCTTCTTCTTCTCGTCGGACGGAGCGGCCTCCGGCTCGGCCGGCGCCTCCTCCGGGAACACCGACGTCTCGGACTCGCCGGCGAGTAGGCGCTCGAATTCGTCCTTGTCGATCGTCTCGCGCTCGATGAGGATGTTCGAGATCCGGTGCAGCTCCTCCATGTGGTCGCGCAGCACCTGG
>VAYM01000122.1 GCA_005884945.1 Actinomycetota bacterium
CGGAGAGCTCTCGCCTCAGCTCTTTTCGAGCGCCGACTTCGCCTGCTCGGCGAGCGCCCCGAACGCCTGCGGGTCGCTGACGGCGAGCTCGGCCAGCACCTTGCGGTCGAGCCCGATGTCGGCCTTCTTCATCCCGGCGACGAACTGGTTGTACGAGAGCCCGTTCGCGCGCGCGCCTGCATTGATCCGCATGATCCACAGGCGCCGGAACGTGCGCTTCTTCGCCTTGCGGTCGCGATATGCGTACGTCAGAGAGTGGTCGACCTGCTCCTTGGCGTAGCGGTAGGAGCTCTTCTTCAGCCCCCAGTAGCCTTTCGCCTGACCGAGGACCTTGCGCCGCTTCTTGCGCGCGTGGACGGATCGCTTGACCCGTGGCATTACCTGGCCGCCCTCTTCCCGAACATCTTCCGCACCGCCCGCGTGTCCGCTTCGGACACGGCGTAGTCCTTGCCGAAGCCGCGCCTACGTTTGGACGACTTCTTCTCCAGGTTGTGGCTCTTCATCGCGTGCCGGCGCAGGAGCTTCCCGCTCCCCGTCACCTTGAACCGCTTCTTCGCGCTGCTGGACGTTTTCGTTTTCGGCATCTCTCTTGACTCCCGCGTTCTTCGTCGGCCCGAGCACCATGACCATGTTCCGCCCGTCGAGGAGCGGCTGGGACTCGATCTGTCCGATCTCCCCCACGTCCTCGGCCAGGCGCATCAGCAGGTCCCGCCCCCGCTCCGGATGACTCGTCTCGCGTCCCCGGAACATGATCGTGACCTTGACCTTCGCGCGCTGGTTGAGGAAGCGCACGACGTGGCCTTTCTTCGTGTTGTAGTCGTGGAGCCCGATTTTCGGCCTGAGCTTGATCTCCTTGACGTTGATCTGCGTCTGGTGCTTGCGCGCGAGCTTCGCTTTCTGCTCCTGCTCGTACCGGTACTTCCCCCAGTCCATCACCTTCGCCACCGGCGGATCCGCCTGCGCGGCTACCTCGACGAGGTCGAGATTCTTGGAGTACGCGTACTCGAGCGCCTCACGCGTGGGCTTGATGCCGAGCTGCTGGCCGCTCTCGCCGATGAGCCGCACCTGCGAGGCCCGGATCGCGTCGTTAACGCGATCCTGCGGCTGGGAGGGCATGCGGTCGGGAGGACCCGGACGTCTTCTCGGCCTCAAAGAGCTATCACCAAGCTCGCTTCAATCCCTTCTGTAGACGACAAAACCGCTGCAAAGCAGCGGCCCAGGATCCTCGTCGTTCCGACTCGGTTGAACCGTCCCGGAGCTCAAGCGCTCGGGCGGTGAGGAACGTGGGCGCTCCTGCTTGACAGGCTCACAGGGTAGCAAGCTCCTCTCGGAGCCTCGCAAGTGGCAGATTCGCCTGCTCGCCGCCCCGCTGCCGGACCGCCAGCGACTCGTCCGACTCCTTGTCGCCGTACACGATCACGTAGGGAATCTTCTCGAGCTCGGCATCGCGGATCCGCCGCCCCACCGTCTCGTCGCGGTCGTCGACCTCGACGCGGTACTCGGCGAGCTCGTCCCGTAGCTGCTCCGCCGCAACCCGGTGATCCGCGCCGACCGGGATGACGCGGACCTGAACCGGCGCGATCCAGAACGGGAAAGCGCCTCCGTAGTGCTCGATGAGGATGCCGATGAACCGCTCGAGCGTTCCGAACAGGGCCCGATGAATCAGATACGGCATGTGCTCGCGGTTGTCCGAGCCCATGTACGTACATCCGAGCCGAGCAGGCTGCTGGCCGTCGAGCTGAATCGTTCCCATCTGCCACGGCCGGCCGAGCGCGTCGTCCATGAAGAAGTCGATCTTCGGCCCGTAGAACGCGCCCTCCCCCTCCGCGACGCGATAGCGCATGCCCATCCGGTCGATCGCGGCCCGCAGGATGCGCTCCGTGTGATCCCAATCTGCATCCGTCCCGAGCCGTTTGTCAGGCCGCGTCGACAGCTCGGCGTGAGCGAGATCGCGGACGCCCAGTCGGTCGTAGAGGTATCCGAGGTAGTCGAACATCGCGTCGATCTCGTCCTGAACCAGCTCCTCCGTGCAGAAGACGTGCGCATCGTCCTGGCTGAATTGACGCGCGCGCAGGAGACCGTGCAATGACCCGGTGGGCTCGTCGCGATGGAGGACCGCAGCCTCGGCGAAGCGCAGTGGGAGTTCGCGGTAGCTCCGCAGCTTGCTGTTGAACAGCAACATGTGGCCGGGGCAGTTCATCGGCTTCAACGCGTAGAGCGTCTCGCCGTACGGGATCTGGAAGATGTTCTCGCGGTAGTTGTCCCAGTGGCCCGAACGCTTCCAGAGCTCGACGTCCCAGACGAGCGGCGTCTTCACCTCGAGGTAGCCGCGCCTCGCGTTCTCCTCACGGCGTAGGTCCTCGAGCGCGTTCCAGATCACCATGCCTTTCGGGTGCCAGAGCGCCGAGCCCGGTGAAACCTCTTCGAAGTGGAAGAGGTCGAGCTCCGGACCGAGCCGGCGGTGGTCGCGCCGGCGCGCGTCCTCGATCTTCGCGAGGTATGCGTCGAGATCTTCCTTCGAGTAGAACGCCGTCCCGTAGATCCGCGTCAGCTGCTTGTTGTGCTCGTCGCCGCGCCAGTACGCGCCCGCGAGACTCGTGAGCTTCACCGCCTTGATCGGCTTCGAGTTCTGAAGGTGCGGGCCCCGGCAGAGGTCCGTGAAGTCCCCCTGCGTATAGAAGGAGATCGGCCCCTCGGCCGTGTCGACGAGCTCGACCTTGTACGGCTCGTTCTCCTCGAGGAAGCGCTGCTTCGCCTCCGCCGGAGACACCTCCTCGCGGCGCCACTCGCGCCCCTCGGCGAGCTCGCGGTCGATCTCCTCCTCGATCCGCGGCAGGTCCTCCTCGCGGATCGGCTCGGGGAACTCGAAGTCGTAGTAGAAGCCGGTCTCGATCGGCGGGCCGATCGCGATCTTCACGCCCGGATAGAGCCGCCGCACCGCTTCGGCGAGCAGATGCGCCGACGAGTGGCGCAGCACCGCGAGCGCGTCCGGGTCGTCCTTGTCGCGTGTCGTCAGGATCTGGACCGGCTGTCCGTCCTCGAGCGGCAGGCGTAGGTCCTGGACACGGCCGTTCGAGCGGACGAGCACCGCCTGTTCCGCGAGCTTAGGCCCGATCGCGCGGGCGGCGTCGAGCCCCGTCGCGCCGTCGGGAAGTTCGAGTTCGGACCTGTCGGGAAGGACGACCTTCATGGAGACGCAGGATACGGAACACCCGCGCGAAGACGACAAAAACGACGAGCTCGACGAGTCGCCGGTCCCGGATCCGGAGAAGCAGGGCGACGCGGACGACGATCCGGAAGCGGATTAGGCCCGCCGCTCGCCAGACGCGCCGCGCTGGCCGTCGAAGACCATGAGCAGCCACGACGACGTGTGCTCGTCGTCGGGCGGCCGCCGCTCGACGGTGACGAAACCCGCGCGTTCCCACGCTCGAATCGCGGCGTCGTTCCAGACGTAGGGGTCGACCGTGACGCGCGTCCACCCATCCTCGTGGCGCAGGTATGTGGCGAGAGCGCGTGCGGCGTCGGGCCCTGCGCCTGCACCGCGCGCGTTCGGAACGAGGAACATGTCCAGTCCGCCGCCTCCGTCGTCGCTGCGCCACGCCTGCACGTAGCCGATCGGCGCGCCGTCGCGCTCGACGACGTAGGGGTCGACCTCTCTCCGCGCGAGACGCTCGCGCATCTCCTCGCGGGTGAACGTCTCGCCGTCCCAGAAGCGCGCGACCTCGGGGTCCGCGTGCCACGCGACCAGCATGTCCACGTCCGCTTCGGTCGCGGGCCGGACCGCCGTCAGCGTGCCGCGGATCACAGCTCCCACGTCAGCGTCTCAGCCGAACGCTTTGTCGCGCAGCGCCGCCGGCGCCTTCAACCAGTAGCTCTCACGCATCCAGTCGAGGGCGATTTGCAGCGATTCTTCGTCGTCGATCGACACGGTGACCCATCCGTATCGGCCGACGTAACTCGCGGGACGAACGAACGGATGCATCAGCGCGATCTCGCGTTCCTCAGCCGTGAGCTTGATCGTCAATTCACACTCGCATTTGCTGTCTGGATGCGTCATCATCGCGAACAGCTTGTTGTCGCCGACCTTGAAGACCGGGAATCCCCACGGCGAGTCTTCGTACGACGACGGAAATGACAACGCGAGAGCACGAATGCGGTCCGACGTGCACTTCATGATGCAATTGTGTCGTTTCGGCGTGCACGGCGCTGGGCAAAGTCGTCACGTAGACGGCAAGGAGGCGATATGGGTCAGCGCATCCGGGAAGTCATGACTTCGAACCCGTCGACGATCGAGCCGAACAAAACGGTCGCCGATGCGGCTCGAATCATGAAGCAGGAGGACGCAGGGGTTGTGCCCGTTACAGAGAACGGACGCCTGACCGGCATGGTCACCGACCGCGACATAGCGATCCGTGTCGTCGCAGAGGGCAAGGACCCGAAGTCGACACCCGTCCGCGAGGTTGCATCGAAGGATCTCGTGACCGTCGATCCCCAGCAGGATCTCGACGAGGCTTTGCGCCTGATGGCAAAGCACCAGGTTCGTCGCCTGCCGGTGGTCGAGGAGGACGGCCGGCTGGTGGGAGTCGTCGCGCAAGCCGACGTCGCCCGCCATGGAGATGACGCGAAGACCGGCCAGGTCGTACAGGAAATCTCCGAGTAGGAGGGTTCATGGAGAGTTACCCATTCAGTAGTACGCCGGAGGAGCCGACGGAGCAGCGCGAAGTGCCGGCGGTCGATCCGGTGCAGGAGCAGGTCGAGGAAGAAGGCGTGGAGAAGGCGCGCGCCGCACGTCCTCGCCGACGGACAACACGCCGGAAGACGGCCGCTGCAGGCTCGACTACCCGTAAGCGTACGGGCACGCGGCGCAAGAAGGCCACGACCGCCCGGAAAAAGAGCACGGGTACGCGCCGCAAGAGCACGGGCCGGAAGAAGAGCACGGGCACGCGCCGCAAGAGCACGACGTCGCGCGCCCGCAAGACGACCGGCACGCGGCGGAAGAGCACGGCCCGCCGCAAGACGACTGCTCGCAAGTCGACCGGCACTCGCCGCAAGAGCACGGGTCGGAAGAAGAGCACGGGTCGGAAGAAGACCACGGGCACGCGGCGCAAGACCACGACCCGCCGCAAGACGACTGCTCGCAAGTCGACCGGCACGCGGCGGAAGACGACACGCCGCAAGGGCACTACGACCGTCCGCGCAGCCGGCCGGAAGGGCGGCCGCAAGACGGCGCGCAAGCGCTCGACCGGCACACGCCGGAAGACGACCGCCCGCAAGACGACCGGCACGCGGCGGAAGACGACGGCCCGCCGGACGACGCGGCGCCGCAAGAGCTCCAAATAAGGCAAGACGTCCTCCTGAACGAAGAGAAAGGCCTCGCTGACGCGGGGCCTTTCTCGTTGTGGGCATGATCCGGGGCTCATGGCGACGACGGAGCTGAACACGGATCGCGCTGCAGCGCAGCTGCTCGGCGAGGCGCTGCGCGAGGTCGGGTACTCGGAGCGCCGCGTGTCCGATCTCCTCGGCGACGACGCGTATGAAGGCGGCCGGGAGGAGGCGCCGGTCGGCGAGCGGCGGCTTCCGCGCACACCGCTCGCCGCGGTGGTTCGCCTGCTCTTCCTGCAGCTTCCGACTCCGGCGCGCGACGTGGTGGAGGCGCTCGGGCGGCGCGGGGTCGACTCGCTCGAGGCCACCGGGCTCGCCGAGGTCGGCGCCGACGTCGTGCCACACGTGCGGGTACTGCCGGTCGGCAACCTCCTCGTCGCTTCCGACGACTTCCCCGACGAGGATCACGACCGGCGGCCTGACTACGTCGCCGCGTACACGCCGACGTCGCGGCTCCTCGACTCGCTCACGCCGCGACGCAGGGTCGCGCGCGCGCTCGACGTCGGGACCGGGAGCGGCGTGCAGGCGCTCCTCAGCGCACGCCACGCACGGCACGTGGTCGCGACAGACGTGAACCAGCACGCGCTCGACTACGCGGAGCTGAACGCGGCGCTCAACGGGTTCGACAACATCGAGTGCCGGCGGGGCAGCCTGTTCGAGCCCGCCGGAGACGAGACGTTCGACCTGATCACGTGCAACGCGCCGTACGTGGTGTCACCCGAGAGCAAGTGGGCGTATCGCGACGCGGGGTTCCAGGCAGACGAGGTGTCCGAGCGCGTCGTGCGCGGCGCCGTCGAGCATCTCGCCGACGACGGATTCGCGACGCTGCTGATCAGCTGGTTGGCGCACGACGAGGACGAGCCCGACGAGCGCCCGCTCGCGTGGACGGACGGGATCGGCTGCGACAGTTGGATCCTTCCGATCTGGGGCGAGGATCCGCTCGGCCACGCGGCAACGTGGAACGACCACCTCACCGGTCAGGGTGGTCGATTCGCAGCTGCGCTCGACACGTGGACGGAGTACCTCGCGCGACTCGGCGTTCGTTGGGTGACGGAAGGAGCGGTCGTCCTCCACCGCCGGCCGGGTCGCAACTTCAGCGCGCGCGTCGACGAGGTGGACGAGGACGATCTGGACGATGCAAGCGACCAGATCCAGCGCGCGTTCGCGTCAAGGATGCGACTCGCGGAGCTGCGCCGGCGCAGCGACCTGCTCGGTTGCCGGTTGAAGGTCGCGGCGCCTGTCGTTCTCGAACACGAGCTCGAGCCGCGGCGAGGGCGAACGACCGTCGTCACCGCTGCGTTCGAGCTCGACGAGGGAACCCACTCGCGGGTGGAGGCGTCGCCGCGCGCACTCGAGCTCGTCGCTGCCCTCGACGGCACCGCAACGCTCGCGGAGCGCGTGCAGGCCGCGGCCCGGCGGCTCGGTCTCGGCGACGCGGAGACCTCGCGGCTGCGACGCGAGGTGCTCGACGTGTCGACGGAGCTGCTCGAACTCGGCGTCGTCGACTTCTCCTGAGAAACGAAGAGGGCCCCGCTCGCGCGGGGCCCTCTTCTCGTCTTTCGTGATCAGATGCTCGGTGCTAGGGCCGAGCGAGCGTGATCGGAGGAGTCGTGAACGTCTCCCAGTCGGACGCGTTGTTCTCGTTGCCGAGCGGCTTGAGGACGCTCAGCTTGAGGCGGTACGTGCCGTTGGGGACGACCTTCCGCTTCGTGTTGCCGTTGTCCTGTCCACGCGTGCCGTCCCAGTCGAACTCGAAGAACGCCGTGGACGTCGAGTTGCGACCGAGGAACTGCTCCTTGTCCGCGAAGTTGAACACCGGGTGGATGAACGAGCCGTTCGCGTCCTCCACCTGGACGTACATCTTCCGGACCTGGTGGTTGAAGTGGAACAGGAGGATCGGGACGTCGGATCCCTCAAGCGTGAACGTTCCGCCGCTCGCGCCGATCCGCTGGATCCCGGCGCCGAGACACGAGTCGTTCCCGGTTGCCTTCACCTGGAACAGCGCGGGCAGGCCGCAGCTCGCGTCGGTCAGGATCTGGATCGACTGGTAGTCGCCCTTGAACCCGACGTACGGGACGTTCAGAACCTGGCCTGCGCCCTCGGGCGTCAGCCTGATGAAGCCGTCGTAGAGGCTCCGGTCCGCGATCGTGGCGTCAGGCGTGATCGCCGCGTTCACGGTCGTAGACCCGCCGGCCGGCACCGTGACGGTCGAGGACGAGAACACCACGGTGTTGTTCGCAGCGAAGAACGACAAGGCGAACGTGTTCGGCCCCGTATTGACGGCCTTCACGTTCGAGAGGTGGTACGTGACGGCTGTCGCGCCGTTGTTCCGGATCGTCAGGGCCTGCGTGCCGCCGTTCCCCTCACCGAGCGAGATCTTGGCCGGGGTGACCGACGACGTCGCCTCGATCGCGTCCTGGATCTGCACCAGGCCCGCGCCCTCGCGGTACGTCGGCTCGAGGAACGCCGGGTTGTTGAGGCCGAACCAGTTGACCGGCTTGGCCGTGTTCATCATCGCAGTCTCGACCTGCGAGAAGCCCGCGCCCGGATGGGCCTGCAGGTAGAGCGCAGCTGCGCCCGCGATGTGTGGCGCCGCCATCGACGTGCCGCTGATCGTGTTGTGACCGCCGAACTGCTGGTGCGGCCACGTGGAGTAGATCTGGCCGCCCGGGGCTGAGATCTCGGGCTTCAGGTTCAGCTCGGCGTCGGTGCCGTACGAGCTGAAGTCCGACATCAGGCCCGCGGTTGCGATGGCGGCCTGCGCCACCTGATCCGTCCACTGGAAGTTCGACGTGCCGCCGGTGATCTGATCCCACAGGGCGAGGCCGTCGGTGCCGGAGACCGACACGACCGGAATGCCGACTGCGGGCGTTCCCGCGACCGTCGGATTCACGAAGCCGGCGGCATTGTTGTAGAGAACGACGCCCACTGCGCCCGCGTTCTCCGCGTTCTTCGCCTTCGTGTAGAAGGTGCAGGACCCGCGGCGGATCAGCGCGATGTCTCCGTCGAGGCTGTGCGCTGCGAACGGAGCACAGCCGCCGGCCGTCGTCGTGCGCGCACCGGTCGTCACGATCGTCGCAGCTCCCGAGGTCGGGGGCGGCGGGGCGCCGGAAGCGACCACGTAGCCGTAGAGGGTCGTTCCGACCTCGAATGCAGGAAGCGTCGCGAAGTTGTTGTCGACCGAGCCGACGCCGATCACGTCCGCGCCGACGCCCGGAGCTCCGGCGGAGTAGAGGCCGTTCGCGCCGCTGTTGCCGATCGAAGCGACGACGACAACGCCGGACTCCGCGAGGTTGGTCGCGGCCTGCGCGGTCGGGGACTCGGCCCACGTGTTGAACGCGTCGCCGATGCTCATGTTCAGCACGTTCGCGCCGGCCTGCTTGATCATCTCCATGGCGGCGATCATCGTGTCGTCGGACGTCGAGCCGTTGCAACCGAAGACGCGGAAGGCGAGGACCGTCGCGCCGGGTGCGACGCCCGTCACCTCACCTGCGTGGCCGCGACCGTCGGCGGCGGCGATCCCCGCGACGTGCGTGCCGTGGCCGGCATCCGAGGTGCCGCCGCCCGGCTGATTCGCACGCGCGTCGGCGACGTTCGGGTCGCACGGTGCCGGATCGTTGTCCGGCTGCGGAACCGGCTGGAATGTGGAGTCCTGCGGGGCGGCGTCGTACGAGTCGCCGACGAGGTCGAAGCCTCCGGCGACCTTGCAGCCTGCTCCGAAGCAGCCGCCGAGCTCCGGCAGCGTGTAGTCGACGCCGCTGTCCATGATCGCGATCTTCACGCCCGTGCCGTCGAAGCCGAGCTCGTCCTGCGCGACGTCCGCGCCGATCATCGAGTTGGAGCTCGCGTCGTCAGGAGTTCCCTGCGACGACGGCTCCGGACCGATGGAGACCGGCTGCACCGGATAGACCGCCTGCACACCTGGAATCGAGTGCAGCGCGCCGACCTGAGAGCGCGCAACGCTGACGGACAGGCCGTTCCAGAGCGTGCTGAACGAATACCGCTCCGTGTAGTCGACACCGGCCGCCGCCGCGTTCGACTTGAACGCGTCGTGCTCCGCCTTGAGCGTCGCGGCGCTCGTGCCTTTGACCGCAGGGGGGCTCTTGAGCTCGACGAACCACGCCGTCGGCGATTCGTTTCCCCCGCCCGTTGCCGCCGCGACCGGGTGATCCGGCGTCAATGTCTGGGCCGCGCCGGCGAGACCCGGCCCGATGAAAACGCCGACTGCGAGCACGGCGGCAGCGGCAAGCAAGAAACCTCTCTTACGCATCCTCTCCCCTTCTTCTTCAGTTGCTGACGGGCGCACCACCGGCAGGCGAGACGCCCGAGACCCCTTCCGGCGCAGATGATGTTCCCTCGATATAGGCGCCTATGTCAAGACAGACTTGGGCCAGAGTAGCCGCAAAGTCGGTGAATCGTCCGCGACTTCCTCACGCTCGTTCGGCGAGCGACCAGCTGAAATGCGTGAGCGTCCGGTCCGGGGCGAGGCCGCTCGGACGGAGCCCGGCGCGGACGAGGAGCGCGGGAGCCGGCGACGCATCGAGCAGCTCGCGCCTCGAGGAATCGACTTCTCCCGGTGGGAGCGACGCGACGACGAGCCCTGCCCCGACGGGGACGACCGCGTGCGCCGGAACGATCACGGGCTGGGCAGCGATCCCGGCGAACCGCTGCAGCGCCAGAGACGCACCCGCGAGCATGCGGCTCGCGTCTCGTTTCGTCTCGGTCGCCTCGATGCCGGCCAGGTGAAGCGGCAGGTCGTGCGCGCGCGCGATCCACGCCGCGAGCTCGAGCGCGGCCCATTCGTCGCGCCGTCCGCCGAACGGCACCACGATCGGCCTGCCATGCGCGAACCGGAATCCCTTCGAAGCGATCGCAACGTCGCACGGCGCCGCGGCGAACGCGTCTGGCGGGATGTACCGGGTGACGATGAGCTCCGCGTCCTGCTCGACGGCGAGGCGGACGATGTCTTCCGCCGGCGCCTTCGACGTGAAGCTCACCGTCCTCACCTGCACGCCGCGCTCGAGCAGTTCCTCCCGCGCGTCGTGCAGCTGTCCGGAGCGCTCCGGAAGCTCGGACGCATCTGCGACGAGCTCGACGAGCAGCAGCTCGTGGTCTCCCGCGCAGAGCGGCGCGACGAGCTCACGCAGCTCGAGGCCGAGGCAGATGACGCAGCCCCGCACGCGCGACCTGCCGCCTCGCACCTCGTCGAGGTGCGGGTCGCGCCGGAGGATCGCGCGTTCGAGCTCTTGCAGCGACGGCGTCGGCTCGATGCCGAGCTCATCCACGAGGAGACGGCGGCCTTCGCGGTAGCGCGCGAGCGCATCGGCCTGCCGCCCGGCGCGATACAGGGCGAGCATCAGCTGCCGGCGCGGGCGTTCGCGCAGAGGTTCTTCTTCGACCAGCGCCTCGAGCTCGCCGACGAGACGGTCGTGATGTCCGAGCTCGAGCTCCGCGTCGATGCGCTGCTCGAGCGCGGCGAGGCGAAGCTCCGCGAGACGTCGTGACGCGGCGCGCGCGAAGGGCTCCGACCGGAACTCGGCGAGCGCGACACCGCGCCAGAGGGACAGCGCCTCGCCGAGGATCTCGGACCTACGCGCGGGGTCACGCGTGTCACGAGCCGCGTCCATCAGCGCCTCGAACCGGATGAGGTCGAATCCGCCCGGCTCGACGCGCACGGAATAGCCCGGCCGCCGAGTCTCGATCGCCTCAGGCCGCAGCGCCTTCCGCAGCTGGGACACGTACACCTGCAGGAGCTTCGGCGCGCTCACCGGCGGGCGGTCGCCCCACATGCTGTCGACGAGCGCCTCCGCCGGAACGACTCGGCCGGCGTCGAGCAACAAGCGGGCGAGGACCGCACGCGGCTTGCCGACGGGGAGGGCCAACGGCTGACCGCCCTCGAACGCCTCGAGCGGTCCGAGCAGACGGTAATCAGGCATCGGGCGCCGGGATAATCGCAACGTGCACGTCGGCGGCTACCGGCTCGGAGCGCAGCTCGGCGAGGGGGCGAGCGGCGTCGTCTACCGCGCTCGTGCCGCCGACGGGACCGACGTCGTGCTCAAGCTGCTGCGCGCGGAGCGCGGCGACGACCCCACGGCCCGCGCACGCTTCGAGCGCGAAGCTCGGCTCGCAGGCGAGCTCGACTCCCGCCACGTCGTGCCGATCCTCGAGCTCGGGGAAGCGGACGGGCAGGCGTACCTCGTGATGCCCTTCTACGGCGGCGGTTCGCTCGCCCGCGTCCTCCGAGACATCGGACGCCTCTCCCTGGCGCGCACGGTCGAGCTGACCGCGCAGCTCGGACGCGGGGTCGATGCGTTGCACGAGCGCGACATCCTCCACCGCGACGTGAAGCCGTCCAACATCCTCCTGGACGCGGACGGCACGGCCGCGCTGTCGGATTTCGGACTCGCACGCACGCCCGCGTCGACGCGGCTCACCGAGGAGGGGCAGGTGCTCGGAACGCCGCACTACCTCGCACCGGAGCTGATCGAGGGACGGCAGGCGACGCGCGCCACCGACGTGTATGCGCTGGGATGCGTCCTGTACGAATGCCTTGCGGGTCGCCCGCCGTTCGAGGGGCGCGGCCCTGCAGAGATCGGCTTCGCGCACCTCGTCGAGTCGCCGGTCGATCCGTGCGCGCTGCGTCCCGAGCTCCCGCCGGCCGTCGGCGCCGCGATCCTCAACGCGATGGCGAAGGATCCGCAGCAGCGGCCGACGAGCGCTACGGCGTTTGCGCGGATGCTCCACGTTGCAGGCAGCGCTGCACGCTTTTGATCGCCTTCCGGACCACGTCTCTTGCCTGCGGTTCGAGCTTGAGCGCGCGATCGAAGTACTTCAGGCTTTCCCTGCAACGCCCGACGTGCCGGAGTGCGTCTCCGAGGTTGAAGGCCGCATACCCACGCGTCGGAGTGCCGACTGTCGCGTATCTCAGAGCCTTTCGGGCCAGAGGGACGGCACGGGCGTATTGCTGCGCCTTGATCAGCCAGAAGGCGGCGTCGTTGAGCGTTCGTGGATCGACGCTGCTCGCGAGCAGGAGCGAGTCGAGCGAGGGCGATACCGGACGAGAGGGCGGAGTTCGCGTGGTCGTCACCGTTCGCGTGCCGCCGCCGCGGTCGACGAGCGCGTAGACGCCGGTCGCGATGGCGGCGCCGATGAGAGCCGCGAGCGCGAGCAGCGTCAGCGAGACCGCAAGCCGCCGCCGGTGGACGCGACGGTCGGATGCCGCCGCCCGCGCTGCGCCGAGAAACTCGCCGCAGGTCGCGTAACGGTCGAGCGGCGACTTCGACAGCGCCTTCGCAATCACCGGCTCGAGCGCCGGCGGCGCATCGGTCGCGACACGGGTGAGCTTCGGCGGCGGCGTGTGCAGGTGTGCGTTCAGCACGGCCACCTCGGACGGACGGTGGAACGGCGGCGCACCGGCGATGCATTCGTAGAGCACGCACGCGAGCGCGTACACGTCCGCGCGCCCATCGACGGCGCGCCCTTCGATCTGCTCGGGCGCCGAGTACTCGGTCGTGCCGACGAAGCTGCCCGTGCGCGTCGTGCCGTTGGAGGCGAGCTCCTTGACGACGCCGAAGTCCGAGAGGTACGCGCGATCCTCCGCGGCGACGAGGATGTTCGCCGGCTTCACGTCGCGGTGG
Source organism: Actinomycetota bacterium (assembly GCA_005884945.1). Classification (GTDB taxonomy): domain Bacteria; phylum Actinomycetota; class Thermoleophilia; order Gaiellales; family Gaiellaceae; genus 3-1-20CM-4-69-9. The sequence continues at coordinate 13,020 of VAYM01000122.1, forward strand.
ACGAGCCCGCGCGCGTGCGCCGCGTCGAGCGCGGAGGCGATCTGTCCGACGATGCGCAGCGCGCGCCGCACGGGCAGGCGCCCCTCCTCCGCGAGCAGCGTCTTGAGATCGCTGCCGTCGACGCACGCCATCGCGATGTAGAGGAGGCCGTCCTCGTCGCCGGCGTCGTAGACGGGCACGATGCTCGGGTGGTCGAGCGACGCCGCCAGCCGCGACTCGCGGAGGAACCGGTCGCGGAAGTCCGCCTCCCCGAACGCCGGCGTCAGCAGCTTCAGCGCCGCCGGCCTGCCGAGCCGCACGTGCTCGGCGCGATAGACGACGCTCGTAGCGCCGCTGCCGAGCGGCTCGACGATCCGGTAGCCCCCGAGCACGGTGCCGATGCGCTTGTCCTCGGCCATCGGCACGAGTTGTAGCGCGTGCACGGCCTTACCGGTTGACGGCGAAGGTCGCGCTGACGACGGCGTTCACGTCCTTCTCCCTGCTCGACGTGTCGTTGATGCCGTAGTCGCTCACGTCGGTCGAGTCGCGCGGCGTCACCTGGTAGACGCCCTGGGAGCTGCTCCGCATGCGGCCCAGCTTGCCGCCGAGTCCGTGGGCGAGGATCTCCGCCCGGTTGCGCGCCTCCTCGGTCGCCTTCTCGAGCGCGTCGAGCTTCGCCTTCTCGAGCTCGGTGGAGATGTAGGCGAGCGGAGCCGCGGAAACGTGGACGCCACGCTCGAGGAGGCCGCCGACGCCGGTCGCGACCCGCTCCACGACGTCGATCGAATGCGTCCTCACCTCGAGCTGCTGCGAGACGCGGTAGTGCGTGCGGCGCTGATGGTGCGGAAGCACCGTGACGATCTCCTCGCTCGTCACGACCGACGGCTGGATCTCGTCGGCCGGGATGCCGCCGTGGAGCAGGAACGTGCGCACGGCCGCGGTCTGGCGCCGTTGGAGCCGGGCGGCCGTGCCGACCTGCGGCCCCTCGGCGGACACGGTCAGCGCCCAGCGGACGAGGTTCGCCTCGATCGGGACGCGCGCGGAGCCCGTGACGCTCAGCGTGTCACGCGCGTGCCGCGCATCGTGGACCGTCCCAGCGAAGATCTCCGCCGTCACGACGACGGCGACTGCGATCGAGAGCAGCCCGAGGAAGAGCTGCGGAAGCTCGATTCGGCGGCCGCGGACTTCCACGCGCGGGACGATGATCGGTGCCGGTAGCTCGACGGTTTAGCGCCGGTAGAGCGCCCGTCGCGCGCGCTAGTGCGGGTAAAGCGCGAGCCGCGGGAACCGGAGGTCGAGCCAGTCGACGAGCTCGCGAATGCTCGTGCAACGGACGTCCGGAAGCCCGCAGGTCTCGGTGAGGAACCGGACGAGGGCGCGGTCGTAGGCCCAGTCGTGCCACGTCTCGAAGTGGTAGCCGATCGAGAGCGGCGCGCGGTTGCCCTCGTACAGGGTGCGGAACGCGGCTCGGAGGCTGCGCAGCGTCTCCGCCTCGACCGTCGCGTCGTCCTCGTCGAGCTGGTTCGCGAGGAAGTTGAAGTCCATCGAGATCACGCGGAAGGTGTGGCCGACGAAGGGAATCTCGAGCAGCGGGACGCTCCAGATCCCGCGCTCGCGTTTCGGCCAGGTCCCGAGCAGCGCGGCCCGGCTCGCGTCGTAGCGGAACGCGTTGCGGGCGAGGACCGGGTAGAGGATCGGCAGCTTTCCCTCGAGGCAGGGCGTTCGCTCGCCGACGATCTCGGCCGGCCCGAACGGAAGCGTGTGGCCGCGGAACATGAGCTCGTCGAACTGGTTCAGCTCCTGCTGCCAGTCGGCGGCGTTCCACGCGTCGACGTTCCCGGGGAAGGGCGCGCAGAAGTGACCGTTGAAGTGCGTGCCGATCTCGTCGCCCTCGCCGTAGGCGTCGACGATCTGCTCGAGCGTCCCGCTTGCGTACTCGGCCGTCGGAGCGAAGCCGATGTCGGAGCGGCCGGGCTGATGGCGCGGCGGGTGGTAGGTCTTCGCGTGCGCCCAGTCGATGAGGTAGACGCCGCTGACGAAGAAAGTGAAGTGCGCGTGCACCTTGCGTGCGACCGCGCGCCAGTACGGCCAGAGTTGCGTGCCGCCCGAGCCGTCGAACGAGACGACGATGTACTGCGGCCGAGGCTCCGGTCGTGGTTCGACGTGGCGCGTGGGAGGCGGCTGGCGCAGCGGCCGCTCCTTCGCGGTCGCGTCAGGGCGGAATCCGGCGAACGTGAGCGATGCGGTCGCGCACGCGACCACGGCGATGCCGACCAGAGCGCGACGCGCGTCCACGCGACGATCGTGTCGCGGCGCGGTTCACGGTCGGTTCAGGGTCAGTGTTGAGCCGACGCGGTACCGCTTGCCGTCCGCTCGAGCTCGAGCTGCCGCAGCTCGATCCGCCGGATCTTCCCCGTGAGCGTCTTCGGCAGGTCCTCGACGAACTCGATTCGGCGTGGATACGCGTACGCCGACAGGCGCTCGCGGACGAAGGCCTTGATCTCGGCCGCGAGCTCGTCGGAGGGCGCGTAACCACCAGCGGGGACGATGAACGCCTTGACGACATTGCCGCGGAGCTCGTCGGGCGACGCGACCGCGGCCGCTTCCTTGACGCCCGGATGCTCGAGGCAGATGGACTCGACCTCGAACGGGCCGACGCGGTAGCCCGCCGCGATGATCACGTCGTCGGCGCGGCCCTCGTACCAGATGTAGCCGTCCTCGTCCTCTCTCGCCGCGTCCTTCGTGTGGAACCAGTCGCCGCCGAAGTCGGCCGCCGTGTCGTCCGGCCGGTTCCAGTAGCCGATGGGATAGTGCGGATTCGAGCGCGCGCGCAGGCAGATCTCGCCCCGCTCGCCACGCGCAACGGGGTGCTCGTCCTCGTCGAGGATCGCGACGTCCCAGCCGGGCATCGGCTTGCCCATCGAGCCCTCCCGCACGTCCATGAACGGGTAGTTGCCGACGAGCGGATACGACTCGGTCAGCCCGTAGTAGTCGAGCACCGTGACGCCGTACTGCTCGCGGAACCAGCGGATCGCCTCCGGGTTGAGCGGCTCACCCGCCGAGCAGACGCGCCGGAATCTGCACGGGTACCGCGCGCCTGCGTCCTCCACCGTCATCATCGCCCGCATCGCCGTCGGCGTCGTGAAGACGTTCGTGACCTCGTGCCGGCTGAGAAAGTCGAGCTGCTTGTGCGGGTCGAACCCGGTCTCGCGCCGGTACACGCACTGCAGCGCACCGAGGCGCCACGGGCCGAGGAGCGGCGCGATCCCGGCGGCCCATGCCCACTCGCCCATGCCGTGAAAGCGTTCCCCGTCCTCGACCTCGTGCGAGTAGACGAACTCCTCGTGCGCGAGGATGTAGCGATGCGCGTGCACGATGCCCTTCGCGAGCCCCGTCGTTCCTGACGTGTAGTACAACTGGGCGGGATCGTCGGCTGACGTCTCGCACGTGACGAAGTCGGTCGGCGCGCCGGCGAGCGTGTCGTCGGAGAGGACGAGGACGCGCGCGATCTGCGGGTCGAAGCGGCCGGCGTTCGGCGCATCCGTGACCACGAGCCGCGCGCCCGAGTCGGTGAGCCGGTGCCGGATCGACTCGTCTCCGTAGAGCACGGACATCGAGAGGAGGATCGCGCCGAGCTTCCAGACGCCGAAGAAGATCGCCGCGGTCTCCGGCGTCGGCGGCAGGACGACGGCGACGCGGTCGCCTCGCTCGACGCCGTGGTCGCGGAGGACGTGCGCGGCCTGGTTCGCAAGATCCTGCAGCTCGCCCCACGCGAGCTCGCGCGTCGAGCCGTCGAAGCTCTCCCAGACCACGGCCGGCTTCTCGCGCGGATGCTTGTCGCACACGTCCGCTGCGATGTTGTAGAGCGGAGGCACCTCCCACCGGTGGTCGGCGCAAGCCTGCTCGTACGTCGGCCGGCTCATCGGGCCTCGGTCAGTGACCTCCGAGGTGCCCGGAGAAGAACCCGACGATGGCGTCGTAGCAGCGCACCCGGTTCGCGAGCTTGAGCACGTCGTGGCCCTCGTCCTCGAACAGGAGGTAGTCGACGTCCTTGCCGCGCCCGCGGAGGTTCTCGACGACGTCACGCGACTCGGCTTCGACGAGACGCGGGTCGTTCTGGCCCTGGATCACGAGCAACGGGCACTCGATGTTCGCAATGTGCGTCTTCGGCGAGCGGTCGACGAAGAAGTCACTGTTCGTCTCCGGATCGCCGAGCGTCAGCACGAAGTACGGCTTCCACGTCTCCGGGATCCGCTGCGCGAACGTGACGAGGTCGTAGGGACCGAACATGTCGACCGCCGCGCGCCACAGCTCCGGATGGCGGCTCGCAAGCGTCAGCGTCATGTAGCCGCCGTAGGAGCGGCCGACGACGCCGGCGCGTTGCACGTCGACCCGCTCGTCATTCGGGAGCACCTCTTGCATGGCGAAGACGTGGTCGAGCCGGTCCTGTCCGCCCCAGTCGCGATCGACGCGCTTCATGTAGTCGAGCCCGTAGCCCGTCGATCCGCGCACGTTCGGCACGAAGACGGCGAAGCCCTCGAGCGTGAGGATCTGGATGAGCGGCATCGAGAACCACGCGAAGTCGGGACGCTCCTGGCTCTGCGGGCCGCCGTGGACGTAGTACACGAGCGGTCGCGCGCCCTCGTATCCGAGCTGCGGCGACGGAAGGTAGAGCCGCGCGGAGACGCGCAGGCCGTCGTGGGAGTCGAACGACGCATCCTCCCCGAGCGACAGGAGCTCGGGAGCGACGCCGAGCGCTCGCTCGCGAGTCAGGCGCTTCGGTGCCGCGCGGTCGTCGTCGCCGAGGACGTAGAGCTGCGTCGGGGACGTCGCGGTGCAGAACGCAGCGGCGAAGCGGCCGCTCGACTTGTCGAGATCCAGGCCGTGCAGGACTCCGCCTGCGAGATGGCCCTCGCCGACGAGGACGCGCGTGAGCGTCAGACGAGACGCGGCCTCGTCGAACTGCGCGTCGTACGCCCACGAGCAGCCGTCGACGTTGTAGATCGCGGCGTAGCGGTCCCCCTCGAGGTGCTTGAGCCGTTCGAGCTCGCCCCGTCCGGAGTGGACCACGCCCTCGACCTCGATGGGCTCGATGTCGGTGTTGCCCTCGATCGGCAGGTAGCCGGCCGTACCGGCGTCGTCGAACAGCGTCGTCGTGACGAGAACGCCCGCGCCGCTCGTTGTGAAGTGCGCGCTGCCGATTCCCGACAACGGATACTCGCGGCCTTCTTCGCGTTCCTCGATCGGCGTGCCGTGGAGGAACCGCCGCCCGCCGTCTCCGTCCGGCTCGTAGAGGACGAGGTCGCCCGCGAGGTACTGGTCGGCGAGGACGACGCGCGAGTGGTCGGCGCTCCATGCGAGCGGAAAGGCGCCGTACATGCTGTGCGCGATCGTGTCCACGTCGTGCGTGCCGAGGTCGACGCGCAGTGCGTAGATCGCGGCCTCGGTTCGCGATTCCGAAGCGAAGTAGGCCATGCTCCCCTCCACGTCGATGAGATGCGATCGGTACCCGCTGAACGTCTCAGGCGCGAGCGGCTCCGGGAATCCGCCCTCCAGCGGGATCGTGTACGGCATGTAGTTCTCGTCCCCGTCGCGGTCGAGCATCACGAGGATGCGACCGAGCTCGGAGGAGACGAAGAACGACAGGCCGTCGACGAGCTCCGGATTCTGGAGCGCGATCTGCGGTGGAAGCAGCGGTTCGGGCACGCTCCCGGTCTCGTCCATCGCGTAGAGGCTGAGCCGTCCGGACGAGTTGGAGATGAAGTAGAGCCGGCCGTCCTTCAGCTGCGGCTGGACGAAGAGGCGGGCCGAGAGCAGCGACTCGATCCGGTCGGCGCGGAGGCTGTCAGTCGGCGCTACACGGATGTCGGTCGTTGCCATAGGCGGCTGACACTACCGCGTCGGCGACCGGCGGGGCGCCCGCCCAGGAGCGAAGGTACGCGGTGGGGTCGACGGCGCCGTCGTAGCCGAGACCGAGCAGCGAGGCCGGGTGGATCTCGAAATGCAGGTGCGGCGGCGTTTGTTCGGCGTCGCCGCTGTTCCCGAGGTACGCGATCACCGCACCGGCGCGTGCGTGCGCGCCGTTGCGCGCCCCACGTGTGTAGCCGTCGAGATGCGCGTAGTAGAACTCGTTGCCGGCGCGGTCGCGAAGCCACAGGCGTCGTCCGCCGAGACGTTGCCAGCCGACGGAGAAGAGAACGCCGGCCGCCACTGCCCGGACCGGCGTGCCTCGTGGAGCGAACAGGTCGTCGCCGTGATGCCAGGAGACACCGTCTCGTGCGGCTCCGAAGGTGTCGGCAACCCATACGTGCGTCGCGAGTGGGAAGACGTAGCCGCTCGCATGGAGCGGCGGCGTCTGTTGCAACGGCGAGCGCAGACGCACGGTGCGCACCGGTGCGACCATCGATCCGAGCGCGCGATCGACCCCGCGGCGAGCGCCGAGGCACCGCGTAGGAACGCGCGCGGCTTGCGTGTTCGCAACGCGGACGATTCGCGTCGCCGGCCATGCCTCCGGACTGTGGGCCGGCCGGACCGCATAGGCGCCCGCGACCGAGCAGACGGAAGCCACGCCCGCGAGAGCGAGCAAGTGGGCGCCGAGGGTGCCGCCGTGCGGCATGCGGCGGAACGCTATCGCCGCCGCCGGATAGCCGCGTTGACCGCGTCCTGAGTTCCCGCCGTGCCCGGCGGCCCGGCCAGGTGCCTCAAAACGCGTCTCGGTGAAACAAAAGACCCGCGTCACTGCCGCGGCGCATGCGGCGCAGGAAACTTGTCGGCGCGCAAACCAACGCTTCTTCGAACTCCACGCGATCACGCTGCCGCGCGGCCGGGCCGTGTCCATACGCGGCCGTCGCCTTGCGGTGGCGTGCAAGCGGACGATCTCCTCTCGCTCTCGGCGATCGTCGTCTGCCCGTCGACTCCGCCGGCAAGCTTTCATCCCGACGTGGCAAGCGGCGACGAGTCGACGCGGCTGATGTGCGAGAGGGTCGGAGCGGCGGATGCGCGAGCGCTCGGCGAGCAACATTCGAGTTTCGCGAAGTGCCAAGTTCAGTGGGCGGAACTTGTCAGTGCGCAAACCACCTGCTCGTCGAGGCCGGACCGATCGCCGTGACTTGACGGCCGGGAAACGTGCGGCTTCCTCTGTGCGCCACACGACCGCGACCTACACTGCCACTATGGGTCTGCGAGCGCAGCGGCTGCTGCTTGCGTCTCGGAGGCGCATCGAGCTCCGCAGCTCGAGGTGTCCTCCTCCCTGGGACGCTGGTTCCTTGTAGCGCCTGCATGGACGTTCCGGCGATCCGTTACACGCGCACGACGGACGGCCTGAACATCGCCTACCAAGTCGTCGGCGAGGGTCCGTTCGATCTGGTCATCGTCCCGCAGGTCATATCCAACGTCGAGATCTTCTGGGAAAACCCGCGCTGGGCCGGCTTCATGCGCGAGTTGGCGGCGTTCTCGCGTTTGGTTCTCTTCGATCGTCGTGGAGTCGGACTCTCGGACCGCCCGACCGGCGTTCCTCCGCTCGAGCAGCGAATGGACGACGTGCGCGCGGTCATGGACGCGGTCGGCTCGGAGCGCGCAGCCCTATTCGGAACTGGACCGGACGGCGCGATGGCTGTGCCACCACGCGGCCGGTGGGCGCCCGATTACCCGTGGGGACGGCGAGAAGACGAGGCGCGGCACCTCGTCGAAGAGGCAGAAAGGCGCTTCGCCGAGCCCGACCTCATCGCCGAGTTGGCGCAGCGCATGTATCCGAGCATCGCGTCGGATGACGAGGTCATCGCGTGGGCTGTCCACGCGACGAGGCTCAGCGCGACGCCCGGCGCATTGGCGGCGCTCCGGCGAATGAATCTCGAGATCGACATCCGGACCGTGCTGCCGACGATTCGTGTGCCGACGCTCGTGTTGCATCGCAACGGCGATCGTTACGTCCCCGTAGACGTGAGCCGGTTCGTTGCGGAGCTGATCCCCGGAGCGCTCTACCGGGAGCTCGACGGCATCGATCACATTCCCTGGGTCGGCGACACCGGTGCCGTCGTCGCTGCCGTCCGTGAGTTCGTCGAACGGATCTGGCGCCAAAAGCCCTGGGAGGAAATCGGACCCGACCGCGTCCTCGCCACCGTT